>JAFUFT010000015.1 GCA_017469795.1 Oscillospiraceae bacterium | reverse complement strand
GTTCCAGGACTACCAGAATCAACTTGCGGTTTGGAACCGTAAGTATAATCAGTTTCCCATGCGTCCGCTTAATTGGCAATCTCCTAAACAGGTCTTATTTACTTTCCCTTATGTGTAACACATCATTGACAAACCTACACGGCTTTTCCCAGACCCAGATCCGGCTGCATTGACAGAGATTCTCCCGGCTGATATAATAAAATACTGTATGTAAGCGCAAAAAACTGCAAATAATGGCGGATTGCTGCCTCGGATCGGAACATGATGAAAAAAATAACGATAAAATTCCATATTGTCTGGATCATTGGGATTGCCGTGTTTCTGCTTTGGAGCGCAGGCACCTGCATCCTGGCCCCGGTGGAGGTCAACGAGTATGAAAACCGGCCTGCTAATCTGCTCCCGGAGCTCCGAATCACTTCGTTTTTAGACGGGACCTTTCAGGACGGTACAGAGCGGGCACTGTCAGATCAGGTGCTGCTGTCGACAGAGATGAAGCGAAACTACAATCTCTTCCGGTCCGGGATCGAGGACCGGTTCCTGCAGTCCGTGCTCCGGACAAAGCCCATGCGGTATATCCATCTCAATGATGAGATTTCTGTTTTCGGGGGTACCCATCTGACGCACAACCCGCAGGATCTGGATGTAATAAAGGCGGCGCTGAATGCCCGGCGGGATAATCTTAACGCCTGCGCTGCCGCCCATCCGGAGCTGACATTTTATCTGTATTTTATTGAGCGGGAGCGGGACATCAATCTGGAGACCCTGGAAAAGGTCGGAGCCTGGGAGTATCTGAGGAACGGACTGGAAATCCCGACAGATCAGACCGGGGCCTTCTCAATGGATTCCTTTGAGACCTACAGCCGGTATTACTACCGGACTGACCACCACTGGAACTGTTTCGGATCCTACAGGGGTTATCAGGAGATCTGCGGTCTGCTGGGGATTCCGCAGGAAGAGCAGATCCCATGCGGAGAAGCGGTGCTGGTTCAGCACGGATTCTTTGGCTCCAAGTCCGCTGCGCTGGGCGCGGACACTTTTACAGAGGATTTTTACGCGTTCCGGTATCCGTACCCATACATGAAGATTACCATCAACGGCGAGAGTGATGCGGACTATGGATGGCAGGAGGGATTCCTGGCCGGAACGGAGATGCCGGTCAAATACGGACTATTCTATGGAGGCGATTGCGGGGAAGTGATCTTTGACACCGGCAGGATGGAGCGGGACAACCTGCTGGTCATCGGGGATTCCTTTGACAACGCGATCCTGAAGCTGCTCGCGTCCCATTTTCACATTACCTGCGCCGTGGATCTGCGAGCATACGAGGAGGATGCAGGCCAGCCCTTTGACCTGTTTGAGTACACGCGGGATCATGGGATCGATAGGGTCTTGGTGGTGGGAAGCATGAGCTTCTACTGCAAGCCGGAATTTGAACTGCGAAACGGAGTGGAGGGATGATATGGTATGGTATTCAGTTCTCTGACCTTTCTCTATCTGTTCCTTCCCGCTGTCGCGGCTGTCTACTTTCTGATTCCCTGCCGCGCCTGGCGGAACGCTGTGTTGCTGGTGGCGTCGGTGCTGTTTTATTCCTGGGGAGAGCCCCGGTATATGCTGCTGATGATCCTGGCCTCGTTGGTGGCCTGGGGTGGCGGACTGGCCATCGATGCCAGCCGGGATCAACCCGGACGCCGTCGCCTCTGCTTCTGGATCACCACGGGCCTGCTGGTGCTGAACCTGCTGGGGTTCAAGTATTTGAACCTATTTGTCCATACGGCCCAATGGATGTTCCACAGCACCGGAGGATGGCGGGATATTGCGTTGCCCATCGGCATCAGCTTTTACACGTTTCAGATCCTGTCCTATGTGATCGATCTGTACCGGGGAGAGATCCTGGTGCAGAAGAACTATTTCCGGCTGGCGCTCTACGTGATGTTCTTCCCCCAGATGATTGCAGGCCCCATCGTCCGGTATCAGACCATCGAGGCGGAGATCACCAGCCGGCAGGAGAATTGGGCCGATGCTGCGGCGGGTGTCCGGAGGTTTATCCTTGGGCTGGCGAAAAAGGTGATTCTGGCCAACGGGGTCTCGGTGATCTGCGAGACGGTCTACGGGGGAGATCCTGATGTGTATGGAACGGTGTTTTACTGGATCGCGGCGGCAGCCTATACGCTCCAGATCTACTTTGACTTTTCCGGATACAGCGATATGGCCATCGGCATGGGACGGATTTTCGGGTTTCACTTTCTGGAGAACTTCGACTATCCGTATATCTCCTTATCTGTGAAAGAGTTCTGGCGACGGTGGCACATCTCCCTGAGCAGCTGGTTCCGAGACTACATCTACATTCCCTTGGGCGGAAACCGCTGCGGCAAGGCCAAGTGGATTCGGAATGTGCTGATTGTTTGGGCCCTTACGGGTTTCTGGCATGGTGCCCAGTGGAACTTTATGCTCTGGGGGCTGTACTACGCGGTGCTGCTGCTCCTGGAACGGCTTGCCCTGGGGAAGCTGCTGGACCGGCTGCCCAAGGTCATCCGCTGGTTCTATACGGCATTCTGCGTGACGGTGGGATATGTAATCTTCAACCTGACTGATTTCTCTCAGATGCTGCATGCGCTAAAGGAGATGTTCTTCTTCGCACCTACAGATCTGATGGGCGTGATTTCTGCGTCGGCGGGATTGATTCCCCAGCTGATTTTTCTTCCAACGGGACTGTTGTGCGCGTTCCCGGTGGGGAAGGCGATTCGCAGCAGACTGCCGGATGGGAATCCTTGGGTGGAGCTTGGAGTCAACCTTCTGTATACAGCACTGTTGTTGATCAGCCTCGCAGTGGCGGTCAGCTCATCCTACGATCCCTTTATCTATTTCCGGTTCTGACGCTTTTGCCCCTGCAGCGGAAACCGGCAGCATCCGATTTACTTTTTGCAAAGTCGTGATACAATATATAGAAACGCTTAAATAGGAAAGGAGCCTTTGACCATGGAGGTCACAGACCTGACAAAACTCAACCAAATGGATTCCCGGGACAAGCTGGAACGGGAAAACGGAGGATACTCTTTCTACGCATATCTGTCCCGAATGCGGTACATCTCCCGCTGGGGCCTGATGCGGAATTCCTATACAGAGAATATTCAGGAGCACAGCCACATGGTGGCGGTGCTGGCCCACGCGCTGGCGCTGATCTCCCGGAAGGTTTTCGGAAACAAAAACATTTCCCCAGAAGCCTGCGCCACAGCCGCGCTGTTCCACGACGCGGGAGAGATCATCACCGGAGATCTGCCTACCCCCATCAAGTATTACAGCGCGGAGATTCGGGATGCGTACAGGCAGGTGGAATCTGTGGCGGCGGATAAGCTGCTGCATATGCTGCCGGAGGAACTGCAGGAGGATTACGGTCCTATGCTCCGGGAGGAGGATCCGGAGGTGCGCCGGTTCGTCAAGGCGGCGGACAAGCTCTCGGCACACATCAAGTGCCTGGAGGAACTCAAGGCGTCCAACCATGAGTTTCTGCTGGCGGCCCGGCAGACCCGGCAGGCTCTGGACGATATGGATATGCCGGAACTGCGGTATTTCATCGAAAACTTCCTGGACAGCTTCACGCTGACCCTGGATGAATTGAAGTAATTCAGCGAATGGGAGTTTGTCGAGTTCTTCCGGGAAGCCTCCGGCGGCTCCATTTCTTGGCCGGCAAGAAATGGAGGAAAGAACCGGGCAAAGGGGGTTCCCCCTTTGCGATTCTCCCACGCCAGAGATAAACGGAACAAGAACGAACGCGCGACTGTGGCTTTGGTGTGCGGACTCGGGCCTACCGGCTCGGCCCTCGCCGCTTTCGGCTTACAGGCCGTTTCGTTCCCACGCTCGGGGGCGCGTCTAAAAAACGGGAGAATAAGGTAGACAAACTCCACGCTACAACACAGGCACACGACAAACAGGAGGAAACACTATGAAAGCAATCGTTACCGTTACCGGCAAGGACACCGTTGGCATCATCGCAGGCGTCTGCACGGAGCTGGCAAATCTGGAAGTCAACATTCTGGACATCAATCAGACCGTTATGGACGGCTTCTTTGTCATGAACATGCTGGTGGATCTGTCCACTTCCACCAAGAGCTATGATCTGGTGCGGGATTCCCTGGATGCTAAGGGCGTGCAGATGGGACTGACGATCCGCATTCAGCGGGAGGATATCTTCAACGCCATGCACAGGATCTGAGGTGAGATAGATGTTACGTCAAAACGAAATCATGCAGACGCTGGATATGATCGACCACCAGCATCTGGACATCCGAACCATTACCATGGGCATCTCTCTGCGGGACTGCTGCGGCTCCGACCCGAAGGTCACGGCTCGGAAGATCTATGACAAGATCACCCGCTGCGCGGAAAAGCTGGTTCCCACCGGCGAGGCCATTGAGCGGGAACTGGGGATCCCCATTGTCAACAAGCGCATCTCCGTAACGCCGATTTCCATGGTGGCCGAGAGCTGCGACACCGAGGACTATGTTCCCTTTGCAGTGGCCATGGATCAGGCAGCTGCTGCCTGCGGGGTGAACCTGATCGGCGGCTTTTCCGCTCTGGTCCACAAGGGCATGACCATGGGAGACCGGCGGCTGATCCTGTCTATTCCCGACGCGCTGGCCGCCACCGGCAATGTCTGCTCCTCCGTCAATGTGGCCACCACCCGGGCCGGGATTAACATGGACGCGGTGACGCTCATGGGCGAGATCATCCGCCAGACGGCAGAGAAATCCCCCGAGGGTGAGGGCCGGGCCTGCATGAAGCTGGTGGTGTTCGCCAACGCAGTGGAGGACAACCCCTTTATGGCAGGCGCCTTCCATGGGGTGGGCGAACCGGAATGCGAGATCAACGTGGGTGTATCCGGGCCCGGCGTGGTGTATCACGCCCTGCAGAGCGTCAAGGGGGAACCCTTCGACGTGGTGGCGGAGACCATCAAGAAGACGGCGTTCCGGATCACCCGGATGGGCCAGCTGGTGGCCCAGGAGGCCGCCCGCCGGCTGGGTGTGCCCTACGGCATCGTGGATCTGAGTCTGGCCCCCACCCCTGCCAAGGGGGACAGCGTGGCCAGGATCCTGGAGGAGATCGGTGTGGACGTCTGCGGCACCCACGGAACCACGGCGGCTCTGGCCATGCTCAACGACGCGGTGAAAAAGGGCGGCGTCATGGCGTCGAACCATGTGGGAGGCCTGTCCGGCGCTTTCATCCCCGTCAGCGAGGACGAGGGCATGATCGCCGCCGCCAAGCAGGGAACCCTGACGTTGGACAAGCTGGAGGCTATGACCTGCGTCTGTTCGGTGGGCCTCGACATGATCGCCATCCCCGGCGACACCTCAGCCTCCACCATTTCCGCCATCATTGCCGATGAGGCGGCCATCGGCATGGTCAACAACAAGACCACCGCTGTCCGCGTGATCCCCGCCATCGGCAGGACTGTGGGCGACGAGCTGGAGTTCGGCGGACTGTTCGGCTCCGCACCGGTGATGCCGGTCCACGACAAGAGCGCGGAACGCTTTGTGGCCCGGGGCGGTCGGATCCCGGCGCCTCTGCACAGCCTGAAAAACTGAGCAAGATTTCCCTGCGGCGAAGGACAGCATTTTCCTTCGCCGCAGATCGATTGAAAGGAGGGGAGCGCCATGCAGATGCCGGAAAACGTACGGGCCCTGCTGCTGCGGCTGCAGGAAAGCGGATATGAGGCCTACGCCGTGGGCGGCTGCGTCCGGGACAGTCTGATGGGAACGGAACCCGCGGACTGGGACATCTGCACATCCGCCCTTCCGGAAGAGACAGAGGCGTGCTTTGACGGATTCCGGGTGATTGAGACCGGACTCAAGCACGGAACGGTGACGGTCCTGTACGGAGGACAGCCGTTTGAAATTACAACATTCCGCCATGATGGAGATTATGTAAACCACAGAGCGCCGGAGCAGGTCTCCTTTGTCCGATCCCTTCGGGAGGATCTGCTGCGGCGGGACTTTACGATCAACGCCATGGCAGCGGGACTGGACGGCGGGATCCGGGATCCCTTCGGCGGACAAGCGGATCTGGAGAAGGGTCTGATCCGCTGTGTGGGGGATGCGGACCGTCGGTTTCAGGAGGACGCTCTCCGGATCCTGCGGGCCATGCGGTTTGCCTCCCGTCTGGGCTTTCAGGTGGAGGAGGAGACCGAGGCCGCCATGAATCGGAACCGGGAACTGCTTTGGGAGATCAGCGGAGAGCGAATCTACAAGGAGCTAAGCGGCATCCTGATGGGCAAGAATGCCCCGCAGGTGCTGGAACGGTTCCGGGAGATCCTGCGGGTGGTCCTGCCGGAGATCGGCCCTGCCATTGGCTTCGAGCAGCACAGTCCCTATCACGACAAGGACGTCTGGGGCCATACGGCGGACGCTGTGGGAAAATCCATCCCGGATCTGGAGATCCGCTGGACGCTGCTGCTGCACGATCTGGGAAAGCCGGAGACATTCACGATGGACAGCCGCGGCATCGGCCACTTTTACGGCCATCCTCAGCGGAGCGAAGAACTGGCGGAACAGATCATGAACCGGCTCCATGTGGACAAAGCGACGGCCCGGAATGTCTGTACCATGGTCGGGAAGCACGAGGGCTCTGCGCCGGTGGACAAAAAGCATGTACGAAGGTGGCTGGGAAAGCTTGGTCCCGATTTGCTGCTGAAGCTGCTGGAGGTCAAACGGGCCGACGCGCTGGCCCATGTGGACACGCCCGGATCCCGGGCACGCTATCAGGACATCCTGGTGTTCACGGATCTGACCCGGCAGGTGATCCGGGAGGAGAACTGCTTCCGGGTGAAGGATCTGGCGGTCAACGGACGGGACCTGATGGCCCGGGGCGTTCCGGCGGGACCGGAAGTGGGAAAGTGGCTGGAGCGGCTGCTGCTGGCGGTCCAGGATGAAGCGTGCGTCAACCGGCGGGAGGCGCTGCTGGACTGGTTTGAAATGATGCGGAAAGGAACGCCGAATGCTGATTGATTTGATCCTGTTTTTAATTCTTCTGTCGCTGATTCTGGCCGGATACCGGCGGGGATTGATCATGAGCCTGATGGGACTGGTGATCGTGGTGCTGTGCTGCATGGGGGCCGCGGCGGCCCAGCGTGCGCTGACGCCTGCAGTGACGGCATATCTGGAGCCGAAGATCACAGAGGCCCTCGCGCCGGAGATTGAATCCTATGTGGAAGGCCGGACACAGGCGGCACTGGATCAGTCCGAGGAATACGGCCTGGATGTGGACGGGGAGAAAATGACGCTGGGTGATTTGGCGGAGCTGCTGCGGACCTTTGGGCTGGATGTCTCGGAACAGACGACGGAGACAATCCTGCCTGCTGCGGATGCGGTGGTTCAGGACGCGGCCCACGCTCTGACGGAGAAGATCGCCGGGACGGTGGTATATGTGCTGGCCTGGCTGATCCTCTATCTGGTGCTGCAGAATGCTGCCCTGATCGGGAATGTGGTGGACCGGCTTCCGGTGGTCCACACCTGCAACCGGGTGGGCGGCGCGATCCTCGGGGCCCTGGAGGGACTGGTTCCCATGGTTGTAATCGCGGCGGTATGCGACGGTGCGGGACTGCTCCCGGCACGCATGGGGCCCCTTTGCCAGCTGATCCGCCGGATGGCGGAATCTGTGCTGTAACAGGGAAGAACAGAAATGTTACAGAAATATTACATGATTTTCATAAAAACTTCATAGAAATCCCGTTGTTCCTGTAACATCTGACGTGTATGATAAAGCCATAACAATTCTTTTTCATTTCTCCTTCTTCCTGATAAGACACGCAGATGGGCTGGTCCCCCGTTTGCGTGTCTTTCGTTTTTATTTCTGTGGAAAGAAGATGTCTGTTTGCTGAAAATAAGAGGAACACTGTTCTCCGGCCGGGATCTGCGCCAGCTGCTGCTGCCGCTGATCGCGGAGCTGATCTTCACAGCGCTGATGGGAACGGCGGATACTGTGATGGTGGCCAGGGTGGGCGATGCGGCCGTTTCCGGCGTGAGCCTGGTGGACGCAGTCAATAATGTGATGCTGATGGTGTTCACCGCCACATCCACCGGCGGGACCATCGTCTGCGCCCAGTTTCTCGGCGCCAGGGATCGGGACGGCGCCAACCGGGCGGCCCGGCAGGTGCTGCTCAGCGTGGCAGCGATCTCCGCCCTGTGTGGGTTGGGATGTGTGCTGCTGCGACGGCAGATCCTGGCGCTGGTGTTCCGGGATGTGGAACAGTCCGTTATGGACGCGGGACTGACCTATTTCCTGGTCACGGCAATCTCCTATCCCTTCATCGGCGTATACGGCGCCAGCGCCGCGCTGTACCGGGCGGCTGGAAACTCCCGGCGACCCATGCTGGTCAGCGCAGGGGGAAACCTCATCAACATCGTCGGAAACGCGGTGTTCCTGTTCGTGTTCCACTGGGGCGTGTTCGGGGCGGCGCTGAGTACCACCCTGTCGCGGGTACTGCAGTGCGCGGTGATCCTGTGGCTGCACCGGAAACCCGGACAGGTGATCGTGTTGGACCGGTATCTGACGATCCGCCCGGACTGGAAGATGATCCGGATGATTTTGCGGGTGGGGATCCCCACCGGCGTGGAAAACGGGATGTTCCAGCTGGGGCGGCTGATGGTCCAGAGTACGGTGGCACTGCTGCCCACGGCGGAGATCGCGGCCCAGGCCATGATCAACACCCTGGAATACTTCACCTCCATGCCCTCCATGGCCATCGGACTGGGTCTTGTGACGGTGGCGGGCCGGTGTATGGGCGCAGGAAAACCGGAGGAGGCCAGGTCCTACACGATCCTTCTGACCATTTACTCCGAGATGCTTGTGATCCTGACCGGGATCCTGATCTATCTGGCGGTGAAGCCGGTGTGCGCGCTCAGCGGCCTGAGCCGGGAGAGTGCGGAGATCGTGGTGCGGATCATGCTCCTGATCACGGTGGTCAAGCCCTTTGTCTGGCCGCTGGCGTTCACACCTTCCAACGCGCTGCGGGCGGCGGGAGATGTGAAATTCTCCATGCTGGTGTCCGCCGGTTCCATGTGGGTATTCCGAGTGGTGCTGTGCGCGGTGCTGATCCGGTATCTGGGGTTTGGCGTGCTGGGCGTCTGGATCGCCATGTTTGTGGACTGGACGGACCGGGCGATCTGGTTCACGGTCCGGTTTGTCCGGGGAAAGTGGACGCGGATGCATGTGCTGGAACCGAAATTGTAAACAATTCGAAAACATCAAAGGCAGCCTCCGGAAGGGGGTTGCCTTTGTGTGATATAATATAAGTTGAAATTTTATGGGGAAATCCCAGATTATACAGAAGGTGTATCTTATGACAAAAATCGATATTTTCTCCGGGTTCCTGGGCGCCGGCAAGACCACGCTCATCAAGAAGCTGTTGCAGGAGGTCTACTCCGGGCAGAAGATCGTGCTGATCGAGAACGAGTTCGGCGAGATCGGCATCGACGGCGGTTTCCTCCAGGAGGCGGGCATTCAGATCACAGAGATGAATTCCGGCTGCATCTGCTGCTCCCTGGTGGGCGATTTCGGCGAGGCGCTGAAGAAGGTCATGGCGGAGTATCATCCCGACCGGATCCTGATCGAGCCCTCCGGCGTGGGCAAGCTCTCGGACGTGGCCCAGGCGGTGGAGCGCGCGGAGACCGACGAGATGGAGATCGGCTGCATGGTGGCAGTTTGTGACGCCACCAAGGTGAAGATCTACATGAAGAACTTCGGTGAATTCTACAACAACCAGGTGGAAAGCGCCGGCACCGTTATCCTGTCCCGGACCCAGGGCATGAACGAGGAAAAACTGCAGAAGGCCGTGGACCTGATCCGGGAGAAGAATCCCAAGGCCGTGATCGTCACCACTCCCTGGGATCAGCTCAGCGGCGCGCAGCTCATGGAAGCCATGGAGCAGAAGGATTCTCTGCAGGCAGCGCTGGAGGCGCTGGAGGCTCACGGGGCGGAGGAGTGCGACGACCCCGACTGCTCCTGCCATCATCACCATGATCATGACCATGATCATGAAGAGCACGAGCACCACCATCACGACCATGACCACGAGGAGCATGAGCACCATCATCACGACCACGATGGACATCACCACCATCACCATGACGCCGACGAGGTGTTCACATCCTGGGGTTTGGAGACGCCCAAAGCCTTCTCTCAGGAGAAGATCGCGTCCATGCTCTCGGCGCTGGAGGACAGCGAGAAATACGGCATGATCCTGCGGGCCAAGGGAATCGTGGCCGGGGAGGACGGTCAGTGGATCCACTTCGACTATGTGCCCGGGGAGCCGGACATCCGTACCGGCGCGGCCGGCGTCATTGGCCGGCTTTGTGTGATCGGCTCCAAGATCAATGAGGAAGCCATCGCCGCCCTGGTCGAGGCATAAGGAGGCAGCTATGGCGATACCTGTCTATGTGTTCACCGGGTTCCTGGATTCCGGCAAGACCCGGTTCATCCAGGAGACGCTGGAGGACAAACGGTTCAACGCCGGGGAAAAAACGCTGTTGCTGGTCTGCGAGGAGGGAGAGGAGGAATTCCATCCCGAAAAGTTCTCCGGACCCAACGTCTATATCGAGGTCATTGAGGATCAGGACGAGATCCCGGAGGAGGAACTGGAGGCCCTGCGGAAAAAGTACCGGGCGAGCCGTGTGTGCGTGGAGCTCAACGGTATGCGCAATATTGGGGACTTTTACGCCAAGCTGCCGGAGAGCTGGGTGATTTATCAGGAGATCATGTTTGCCGAGGCGGGGACCTTCCCTATGTACAACGCCAACATGCGCTCCCTCGTGGTGGACAAACTGGGCGGCTGCGAAATGGTGGTGTTCAACCGGGTGACGGAGGATGTGGACAAGATGGAGCTCCACAAGATCGTCCGGGGCGTCAACCGCCGCTGCGACATCGTCTATGAGGATCCGGAGGGGAACGTCCAGTATGACGAGATCGAGGACCCGCTGCCCTTTGACATCGACGCCGACGTGATCGAGATCGGGGACGACGACTACGCCCTGTGGTATCGGGACGTCACCGACGACATGAAAAAGTATTCCGGAAAGACCGTGAAGTTCAAGGCCCAGGTGGCCCATCCCAAAAAGGCGGAGAAGGGCTGTTTTGTACCCGGCCGGTTCGTGATGACCTGCTGCGTGGAGGACATCCAGTTTATGGGCTTTGTGTGCCAGTGGAATCAGGCTGAGCAGCTGACGCAGCGGGACTGGGTTACGGTGACGGCGAAAATATCCCTGCGCTATCATAAGATGTATAAAGAGATGGGACCTGTCCTGACCGCGCTGGAGGTTGTTCCGGCGGAAAAGCCCCAGCAGGATGTGGTGACCTTCTAAAGGAGACGCTATGGCAAATCAAGGACAGAACAACCGGAGAAGCGGATACGATCCGAACCTGGACGACACGATGGTGTTTGACCGGGATCATTTCTCCGGCCAGCAGCCCTATCAGCAGAATTACCGGCAGTCCTATACCGAGCCGGAATCTCCCTACGGCTATGGCGGTTCCTATCAGGGGCCCTATCCCGGGGAGGACACCGGATATTACGAGGCCCCGGCGGAGGACGCAGACTTTGACCCCTATGAGGACTGGGAAGACGAGCAGGACTACCGGCCCCGGCAGGAGCCGATGACCATGGCGGCCCGGGCCGCCGGGAAAGCCAACCCGGATCCCTACAGCCGGAACCGGCGCAGCGATGCTGCCCGGCAGGCCCATCAGCGTGCCCGGCGTCAGACCAGACCGGAGGAGCCCCTGCGGGAGATGGAGGAGGACTATGTGCCGCCCCGCCGCAGGCGCAGGAGAAAACGTCATGGGTTCCGGAATTTTATCATATTTCTGCTAATCCTGGCGTCGATCCTTGGCGCGGTGTTCTTCCTGCTGTTCCGGGCGCCAGAGCGGTATGAGGACGGGGTACACACCCGGAGAACGGATATATACAACATTCTCCTCTGCGCCACGGACGAGGGAGAAATGAGGACAGACACCATCATGCTGGCTACACTGGACCGAAAGAACGGCGTCTCCCTCACAACGCTGCCCCGGGATACGATCGTGGACAGCGGGGATTGGGTGCCGAAGTTGAATGCGGTCTTTGCGGACGCCGGAGGCGGCCGGGACGGCGCAGAAGCGCTGATGGATCAGATGGAGACACTGCTGGGATTCCGCCCGGACGGATACGCGGTCATCAACTATGAGGTGTTCCGGGACGCGGTCAACGCCCTGGGCGGTGTGACCTTCGATGTGCCCATGGATATGGAAACCGACGGATACGCCTTCACCGCCGGAGAACAGGTTCTGAACGGAGATGAGGCGCTGGCGGTCTGCCGCTTCCGGTACGGCTACCTGATGGCGGATATCCAGCGGCAGTATGTGCAGCAGAATTTCGTCAAGGCCATGATCCGGCAGTGTATGTCTCCCAGCAGCTGGCTCCGGCTTCCGGCGGTCTATGAGGCGGTCATGGACAACACGCTGACGGATCTCAGCGGAGCGAATATCCGATATCTGGCCCTTCATGCGTTCCTGTCCGGCCTGGGCGACATCCAACAGTATTCCCTGCCCGGCGAGGGCGTAGACTACAACGGGTCCTCCTGCTTCGGCCTGTACGGCCAGTCTGTGGTGGATCTGGTGAACGAGGTCATGAACCCCTTTGAGGAGGAAATCACCCTGGACGACGTCCACATCCTGACGGTAGAGGATGGGGAACTGGTAGTGAGCACTTGGCGGGGCGAAGCCTTCGATCCCAGCACTTATGACTACGATTCCTACTGAAACGGCGGTGCGGCCGGCCCTTGGGCCGGCCGCGCTGTTTCGGTTGACAACGCCAGATGCGCCGATTATAATGTACCATATGACGGAATCGAACGAAAGGAGCGGCCCCATGGATCAGCGCATAGATACCCGGGATATCATAACGATCCCCAATTTGTTGAGTTTTTTCCGGATCGTGCTGGCCGGTGTGTTTGCTCTGGTTTTCTATCATGCCAGATCCGGCATGCGTCTTTACTGGGCCGTGGCAGTGCTGGCGCTGTCCGGACTGACCGACTTCGCCGACGGCAAGATCGCCCGGCACTTTCACATGGTTTCGGAGCTGGGGAAAGTGCTGGATCCGATTGCCGATAAGCTGACCCAGGCGGTGGTCGCGTTCTGCCTCTGCTGGGATTATCCGGTGATGAAGCTCCTGCTGATCGTGCTGGTGATCAAGGAACTGGGACAGGGATTATACGGCCTGTATATGTTCCGCCTGACGGGGTACAATGTCAGCTCTATGTGGTGCGGCAAAATCACGACCTTTTATCTCTACGCCATGATGGTGCTGTTCCTCCTTGTGCCCGGTCTGCCGGAGGGGATGATCCTGGGGCTGATCCTGCTGGGGGTGGGACTGCTGATCTGGAGCTTCATCTCCTACCTGACCGCGTTCCGGTGCATTGTCCGGGATGCGAAAAAACAGGAAGAATCATAAAAAGCCTGCTGCAGTGCAGCAGGCTTTCTGTTTGTAATCAGGGGGTGGATTCCGATGCAGGGGTCTTCCACTTTTCGTGCTGAAGCGCCACCAGATCCTTCAGAGTGATGTTGTCCACCACCTGATCGATGGCCTCGTCGATGCGGCGGTAGACCTCCACCGTGACGCACTGGCTCTGCCGCTCGCAGTATTCCGAGCCGGGCTCCAGACAGGCTACCGGCGCCAGGCTGCCCTCGATGGTGCGGAGGATGAGCCCAACGGTGTATTCCTCCGGGGGGCGGTTGAGCTGGTATCCGCCCTGGGCGCCGCGGTTTGCCCGAAGATAGCCGCCCTTGACCAGCGGCGTCACGATCTGCTCCAGATATTTGACGGAGATATTCTGCCGTTCTGCGATGGATTTCAGGGAGACGCTGTTCTCCTCCGGATGCAGGGCGATGTCCAGCATCATTCTCAAGGCGTAACGGCCGCGGGTGGAAAGTTTCAAATCGGATCCCTCCCTCAGGTTCTGACTTTAATATACGATAGGAATAGTAGGAAATCAAGTGTCAATTTGATGCCCGGGCCCTCCGGACCGGTTGACAAGGGGAACCGGCCGCGGGTATAATAAAACTCTGTGAAAGGAGGGAGGCGGGATGGCGACCTGCATGATTGGTATGAGCGGAGGCGTGGATTCCTCCGTGGCGGCGCTTCGTCTGATGGAGGCGGGATACGAGTGCATCGGTGTGACCATGAAGCTCTATAGCGGCAGCGAAGAGGGAACCTGCTGCTCGCTGAGCGATGTGGAAGACGCCAAGAACGTCTGTGCCCGGCTGGGGATCCCCCACTACACGCTGAATTTCACCCGGGAGTTTGAACGAGATGTGATGGGGCCCTTTGCCGCGTCCTATGAGGCGGGTCTGACCCCCAATCCCTGCATCGATTGCAACCGGCACCTGAAATTTCAGGCCATGTGGCAGCGGGCGAGAGAAATCGGCTGTGACTTTGTCGCCACAGGGCACTACGCCCGCATTGCGGCGGCAGGCAAAGCACTGCGGCTGCAGAAGGCGGCGGACACGGAGAAGGATCAAACCTACGTCCTTTATTTTCTGTCTCAGGAGCAGCTCCGGCACACCCTGTTCCCTCTGGGAGACCTGACCAAGATGCAGGTCCGGGAGATCGCCGCATCCCACGGCTTTGTCAACGCGCATAAGCAGGACAGCCAGGACATCTGCTTTGTGCCGGACGGCGACTACGGCGCATTTCTGGAGCGGTTTACGGGGAAACACTATGAGTCCGGTGATTTTATCGACCGGGACGGAAAGGTCCTCGGACGGCACCGGGGCGCGGTGAGATACACGCTGGGCCAGCGGAAGGGTTTGGGCGTTTCCGCGGAGACACGGCTCTATGTGACGGACAAGGATATGAAAAAGAACACGGTGACCCTGGGCAGCAACGCGGAGCTGTTTTCCTCAGAACTGACAGCGGACCATCTCACGCTGCAGGGGGAGATCCCCGCAGAGGGACTGGCTCTCCGGGGGAAGATCCGCTACCGGCAGACGGAACAGCCCTGCCGGGCATTCCGGACAGGCGAGGACCTGCTGCGAGTGGAATTTGATTCGCCCCAGCGGGCGGTGACGCCGGGACAGGCACTGGTGCTGTATGACGGAGACACGGTGTTCGGCGGTGGAACGATTCGGGAATCAGGAAAGCCTACGCGGTAAGCGCAGGCTTTCTTCTTACAGATCGAGCTTCCGCAGAAGCGCTTTGGAGATTTCCATCACGGGCAAAATGCAGAAGGCCAGACCCAGACCGGTCAGATACTGCGGGAGCGTCAATGCGGCGAACCCAAAGGCTGCCCGCAGGAAGGGGATGAACAGTACGCCGAAGGTCAGCACCAGAGACAGACCCATGGAGCCGAGGAGCCATTTGTTTTGTGTCCTGAGGGTCAGCAGAGATTTGCGCCGGGAGCGCATGTTGAAGGAGTGGAACGTCTCCACCAGGGACAGGGTGAGGAATGCCATGGTCATCCCGACCCGGCTCTGGGCGATCCAGACGCCGGTTTCCCAATGGGTGCCCAGCAGATAACCGGCCAGCGTCAGACAGGTCACTACAATGCCCTGCAGCAGCACGTCAATGCCCAGGCCACCGGAGAAGATGCCATCGGAGGCGCTGCGGGGTTTCCGGGACATGATGTCCGGTTCCGCAGGCTCCATGCCCAGCGCAAGAGCAGGGAAACAGTCGGTGATCAGATTGATCCACAGCAGATGGGCAGGGCTTAGAATGGTGAAGCCCAGCATGGTGGCGGTGAAGATCGCCAGCACCTCCGCCAGATTGGAGGAGAGCAGGAACCCGATGGCCTTCCGAATATTGTCATAGATCCGGCGGCCCTCCTCCACGGCGGAGACAATGGTGGCGAAATTGTCGTCCGCCAGCACCATATCCGCCACATTCTTGGTCACGTCGGTGCCGGTGATGCCCATGCCGATGCTAATATCGGCGGTCTTAATGGAGGGCGCGTCGTTGACACCGTCGCCGGTCATAGCCGTGATGCAGTCATTCTTTTTCCATGCGGTGACGATCCGGACCTTGTGCTCCGGCTGGACCCGGGCGTAGACGGAGAATCTGGCGATATTCCGGGCCAGGTCTTCATCGGAGAACTCGTCCACCTGCTGTCCGGTGAGGGCCAGCTGACCCTCCTCCAGAATGCCCAGCTGTTTGGCAATGGCCACCGCAGTGTCCCGATGATCACCGGTGATCATGATGGGGCGGATGCCCGCCTTGCGGCACTCCGTAATGGCGTCCCGGACCTCTGGACGGATGGGATCGATCATGCCGGAAAGACCCAGATAGCAGAGATCCTGCTCCAGGTATTCCGGTTCATAGTCTGCCGGCGGCTCCGGCCAGACCCGCTGGGCGGCGCAAAGGACCCGCAGCGCCTGATCCGCCATGGATTTGTTGGCGGCAAGCGCCTGGTCGTAGACCTCCCGGGTCATGGGGAGCACCTGGTTCCCGTCCCAGTACCAGCGGCAGCGCCGGAGCACCTCGTCGGGTGCGCCCTTGGTAAACTGGAGAATGGAGCCGTCCTCGGCCCGATGGACCGTGGACATCATCTTTCTGAGAGAATCAAAGGGAGCCTCCCCAATCCGGGGATAGCGCAGCTTGTACTGTGTCTTTGGAAGGCCCAGCTTCGCGCCGTCGTCTACCAGCGCGCACTCCGTGGCTTCGCCCTCCGCCCGGCCGTCCTCGCCCAGCTCCGCATCGCAGCAGAGTTCCATGGCCAGCGCCAGCCGGGGAATGTCGAGGGATTCGTGTTCCACCACGGTCATTTTGTTCTGGGTCAGGGTTCCGGTCTTGTCGGAGCAGATGATCTGGGTGCAACCCAGCGTCTCCACCGCGGTGAGCTTGCGGATGATGGCGTTCCGGGCCGACATTTTGGAGACGCCCATGGACAGGACAATGGTCACTACGGCAGCCAAACCCTCAGGAATCGCAGCCACAGCCAGAGATACCGCCACCATAAAGGTGTGCAGGACCACATTTCCTGTGACCTGTCCGGCCCGCAGCAGACTCACCGCGAAGATCACGGCGCAGATCAACAGGACCAGAATGCTCAGGATCTTGCTGAGCTGCCCCAGCCTCTGCTGGAGCGGGGTCTGCTCGTCCTTTGCCGCCGTCAGTGCTCCGGCGATCCGGCCCATCTCCGTATCCATCCCGGTGGCGGTAACCACGGCCCGGCCGCGGCCGTAGGCCACGGTGGAGCCCATGTAGACCATGTTTTTCCGGTCGCCCAGGGGGATGTCCTTCGCTCCGTCCAGGGACAGGGCGTCTGTAATTTTGCTAACTGCCGTGCTTTCACCGGTGAGAGCGGCCTCCTCCACCTTGAGACTGGCCGCCTCCAGCAGCCGGGCGTCGGCGGGAACGGAATCTCCCGCCTCCAGCACGATCACGTCGCCGGGAACCAGCTCCTCGCTCCGCAGCGTGACCTGCCTGCCGTCCCGCAGCACCTTGGAGGTGGCGGCGGCAATCTCCTGCAGGGCGGCGATGGCCTGTTCGGCCTTGCTCTCCTGAACGACGCCCAGCACGGCGTTGATGAGCACCACCGCCATGATGATGATCACATCCGCGAAGGACTCGCCGGAATACACGGCGGTAATCCCGGAGATCACCGCGGCGGCGATCAGAATCAGAATCATGGGATCAGACAGCTCCTTCAGGAACCGCCGGATCAGCGGTGTTTTTTTCTCCTCTGCGAGCTTGTTGGGGCCGAATTGTGCCGCCCGCGATTCTGCCTCCCGGGCGGAGAGTCCCTGATCCCCGGACTTCTGCTCGTTCAGCACGGATTCAATATTACTGAGATATGCTTGCATGGTTTAACCTCCCGATCGTGGCGTCAGCCGCCGAAAAACAGGTGCTCGATCAATATCTTTAAGCCGATGGCGATTAGGACCACGCCGCCGAACAGTTCTGCCCTGGACTTGTACTTCAGGCCGAACAGGTTGCCGATCTTCACGCCGGCTGCGGAACAGAGAAAGGTGGTCAGCCCAATGAGCGCAATGGCGGGCAGGATCCGAACGGACAGAAAGGCGAAGGTCACGCCCACCGCCATGGCGTCGATGCTGGTGGCCACGGCCAGGGCCAGCATGGATTTCAGGCCGAAGTCGGGATCGGGGAGTTCCTCGTCGGGACATCGCGCCTCCCGGATCATGTTGAACCCGATGATTCCCAGAAGAATAAAGGCGATCCAGTGGTCCACGTTGGCGATGAGCGCCTGGAACCGAACCCCCAGCAGCCATCCCAGAAACGGCATCAGCGCCTGAAATCCGCCAAAGTACAGACCGCAGATCAGCATGTGCCGCGGCAGCAGCTTCCGGACAGACAGCCCCTTGCAGATGGAGACGGCAAAGGCGTCCATGCTCAGCCCTATGGCCAGGATCAGCAGCTCAATCAGACTCACGTACATTCCCCCAGTTTACAGTAACAGTATAAGAAAAGAGACTTATCTGCGGACAGATAAGTCTCGTCATTTCATACGAAGCCAGGGCGGACGCCCGAGGTTGTTGGCTCCATCACGCCGAGGCCGGCGCTGACTACTCCCTTAATCCGTTCAAATATAGCACGGATTTCAGGCTCCGTCAAGAAAAAACCGGCGATTTCAGGGGATTTTATCCACGTCCTCCTCCGTGTAGACGGGAAAGCCGTGGTCCTTGAGAAGCCGGGCTGTGACGCCGTCTCCAGAGGTTAGCGCACCAGTAAAGGTTCCGTCGTAGATTGCGCCGCTGCCGCATGAGGGGCTGCGAGACTTGAGGACCGCCCCCTGGCAGGACAGCATCTCAGCCAGATGAAGCGCCGCCTGAGCCCCTGCGGCAAACCGGTCCGTTACATCCTCACCGGCCCGATTGACCACCCGGCCGCCCCGGCATTCGGCTGGCAGCCTGGGCGTGGGAAGTCCGCCCAGCTGCTCGGGACAGACGGGGATCAGATGATACCGGCCCTTCAGGGCAGCGACCTTCGGACAGCCGTTGTCTCTCCCGTTGTATTTGCAGGGGACCCCCAACAGGCAAGCGCTGACCAGAAGCGGCATCATCCTTCTGCCTCCCCGCTGTATTGGCGCATATACCGGAGGATCAGATCGGCGCAGCCGTCGGCGTCCGTCAGCGGAAGCTGGGGGACGGAGACGGGGAGCGCTTCGTCCGTCATGACGGCAAGCAGCTCTTCCGGGGCGGCAATCAGCGGCCGGTTCAGCACCGCACGGTGGATCTCGATCTTGGGGCGGTCATTTTTCTTGTAGCCCTCGGTCAGCACCAGATCCACCTCCGGCAGGCGTGAGATGATCTCCTCCAGAGAAAGCTCCGCAGAGGGTTGCTCGATCATAGCGAATTTTTCCCGGTTGGAGATGGCCACCACATCGGCGCCTGCTGCGGAGAATCGATAGGTGTCCTTCCCGGGACGGTCCATTTCAAAGTGATGGGCGTCGTGCTTTAGCACCGCCAGCCGGAGACCGCGGTCCTTGAGCACCGGGATGAGCTTCTCCAGAAACGTGGTCTTCCCGGTGCCGGAGAGGCCGACGAAGGTGATTACAGGGGTGAAATGGGGATCCATGAAAACGACTCCTTTCAGGTCCAGGCTTCATACAGCAGAGCGGCGCCCTGCCGGATCGCGTCGTCCTGCAGGCCGCCGAAGCCAAGCAGAACGGTGGATTGATATCCGGCGGGCACGTCCCGAAGAAAATACGGGGAAATCGGGTAGACCCGGACGCCCTGGCCGGCGGCGGAAGCAACCAGATCCGATTCGGTCATTCCGTTGCGGATCCGAAGCGTCAAATGGTGTCCCGCCGGCTCGCCCAGAATTTCCGAAACAGGTCCCATCGGCGCGAGCGCGTCCACCAGGCACTGCCGTCTGGCCCGGTAGTAGATCCGCATCCGGTTCACATGAGTCTCAAAATGGCCCGAGGCCATAAATTCCCGAAGGACCGCCTGTTCAAATCCGGAAACGGTGGAGCTGTAGCCCTGATAACGGGCGTGAAACAGATCCAGCAGCGGCCGGGGAAGCACCATATAGCTGATCCGAAGGGCGGGGGCCACGCTGCGGGAAAAGGTGCCCAGATAGATTACCCGGCCGCCGGAGTCGATGCTCTGCAGGGAGGGGATGGGACGGGAGGAATACCGGAATTCAGAGTCGTAATCGTCCTCAATGATATACCGCTCCGGCAGTTCTGCGCTCCAGCGGAGCAGCGCGGTCCGCTGACCGATGGGCATGGCGTAGCCCAGCGGATATTGATGGGAGGGAGTGGTGTAAACCAGCACCCGGTCCCGGTCCGGCAGCGCCGGGAGATCCAGCCCGCCGGGAATCACGGGGACGGTGGAAATGGGATGACCCATCCGGGAAAACAGTTGCGGCGCCCGGTTGTAGAGGGGGTTTTCCACGGCCAGTTCATATTCCTCCGGGAGAATGTAGGACAGGATGAATAGTAGGTTGTCGCTACCGGCGCCGATGATGATCTGATCCGGCGTACACTGTACGCCCCGGACTCGGTAGAGGTATTCCGCCACCTGCTCCCGAAGCCCGGGGTCTCCCTGCTGCGGTGTGCGGAGCAGAAGCTGATCATCGTATTCGTTGAAGCAGTTTTTCAGCAGGCGGCGCCAGATGCCGAAGGGAAACTGCTGCCGGGCCATGCCGGAGGGGGAGAAATCCACCAGGAAGGCCGAGGCGTCGGCAGGCGATTCCTGGACCGACACAGGCCGGGACTTTTCCGGGATCGGAAGCATGCCGGTCTCCAGAACATAGAAGCCCCTGCGCGGACTGGCGGAGACGAAGCCCTCTGCCTCCAGCTGCGTATAGGCGCCCTCCACCGTGTTGATGGAGACGCTGAGCTGTTCCGACAGCTTTCGCTTAGAGGGCAGCCTTTCGCCGGCGGCGATGTTCCCGGATTGGATCTCCTGCCGCAGCTGCAGATAGAGCTGCTGATACAGAGGCAGCGGACTGTCCTCGGGCAACAGGATCATGATACCAGCTTCCTTTCCATAACTGTTGATTTTATGGTATCAGATTATCGGAGGATGTCAAGAAAAAATGCCCCCTCCGAAGGGAGGGGGCGTGGATTTATGCATCCGGTTCCGGTGCCGGATCCGGTGCGGGATCCGGCGCAGGATCCGGGTCGGGGACAGGATCGGGATCCGGCGCAGGTTCCGTGGACGGCACTGGATCGGGTTCCGTGGACGGTTCTGTCGAGGGTTCTGTAGACGGCTCCGAAGACGGTTCCGTGGAGGGCTCTGTGGAGGGTTCAGCAGAGGGTGTCGAAGGCGTATAAGAAGGCGTCGTAGAGCCAAGGACCTTCTTATCACGCTTGTCGTAGTAGCTGGTGCCAAGCCCCTGATCGCCCAGCTTGTCCAGATCTTCTGTGGTGTCGGTGCGGATCAGGTTGTCATCTCCGTCATATACATACCGGGTGATTTCGTAGACATAGCCGGTATAACCGGACTGAACTTCGCTGGAGCTGGAGACGGTGATGGTGCTGAAGGGGATGACCTCCACGCACTCGGATTCGATCTCCACATATTTTCCGTTCACATTGGTGCCCCAGAGCTCAATGCAGCAGTCTCCGTCATAGAGATAGGCGTCGATGCGGATGGGGTAGTCGGTGTCGTTGCGGAACTTGAAGTCCTGATAGCCGTAGTAAACGGTGGCGTCCAGGCCGCCGGGCACATAGTCCACGATGAACTGGTGTTCCGCCCGTTCCACGATCTCCAGATCGGCGTACATGGCGCAATAGTAAATGGTAGAAGCCACCTGGCAGACACCGCCGCCAAGCTCGTTCTCAGACTTGCCGGACACATAGACAATGGCCTCGCGATATCCCTTGTCAGCGGTGCGCTCTCCAACGGTATCATTAAAGGAGAACACTTCGCCGGGCTGAACCACCGTGCCGTCAATGGCCTCGCAGGCCAACTCCACGTTGGTGGTACGGCCGCTGCTGCCGCCCAGATAGGAGGTTCCGGTCTCAGACAGGCAATCCCGGAACAGCATGGACTCCAGCTCGTCCGCCGTCAGCTCTGGCTGCGTTTCGGTGAAGCTGAAGGTGAGGGTCTCTCCTGCGGAGGCCATGGCCAGCTGCTCGTTGGCGTCGTCCAGGGCTGTTTGGGGCGCGTATCCTACGGTCTCCGGCAGGACACTGTCGCTGTCGGGATCGTACTTGGCGTCCTTCGCCTCCGAGGTGAGCTGCTCGTAGAGATCATCCAGCTCGATCGTATCCGGATAGGACACATCATAGTCAAAGTCGATGTCGCTGTAATCGGAGTTGCTGAAGGCCGCCGCCACCAGATTATAGAGTTCTTCGGTGTTCAGAGAGCGGCTGGGCGTACCCACGGTGACAGTGATGGTATGGGTGTTCATGTCCGCCTGGACCTGGGACTCCGTCAGGGGCTTGGAGACCTCCGACGCGGTGGAGTCGATGAGCTGATGGATATACTCGGTATCCACCTGGATGGCGGATGTGATGTCGATGTCGTTGCGGCGGCGCTGCGCAGCCTGAATCGCCCGGGCAATGGTGAACGGGTTGGTGTTGGAGCGGCCGTAGGCATACGCTTCGTCCACTGCCTGATCCACATTGATCAATACCGTATCCTGCCGGGGCGTGAAGGTCAGAACCTTGTCCGGCAGATTGACGTTGACGCTCTGCTGTTTCGTCTGGGTCAGGCTGGACTCGATGGTGGACCTGGCCTGCTCCTTGGTCATGCCGCCTACGTCGACGCCCGCCACATAGACGTTAGGCAGGATCTTGTCGTAGTTCTTATAACGCATCACATAGACGCCCATGGCGGCGAACACGCCGATAACCAGAATCAGAGCGATGATCAATGTGACAAGCAGCGGATTACCGCGGCTCTTTTTCTTTTTCCGTTTTTTCGCGGGGGCGCGGCTTGCGGCGGCGGAGCGCTGACCGTTCGCGGAGCGCTGGCCGTTCGCGGAGCGCTGGCCGCTGGCGGAGCGCTGACCGCTGGCGGAGCGCTGGCCGCTGGCAGGGCGTTTGCCGCTGGCGGGACGCTTCCCGGCACTGGTGCTCCGCTTCGGAGTGCTTGCATTCGTTTCCTGATTTATGATAATCTCCACCTATCTTGGGGCAGTTTTCTGCCGTATTTTTACCTATTATACTCCGTGACATGATGATTTTCAATCGGTTTCATGGTTTTTTTTCGGCCTCACGGATGGGCTGCGGCAGAAAAAGCCTGCAGCTTGCGGACAAAGGTTTCTGAGAGCCGCAGCGGATCCTCCTCGCCCCGCAGCTTCAGCGTGATTTTGGAGGGATCCTTGGGAGAAAACAGGACCCGCTGTTTCAGGAACGGATCTCCGAAGATCCCGGAGACGGCGGCCGGCTCCAGATCTCGGAAGGAGAAATACAGCTCGGAGCCCTTCTGTGTGATTTCCCGGATTCCGACGGTGGTGGCCCGGGATCGCAGCAGCGCCACGGAAAGCAGGGCGATCACCGGCTTCGGCGGTTCACCGTAGCGGTCGATGATCTCGTCCATCACGTCGTCAGCGTCCGATTCGGTGCGGATGGCGGCAATGCGGCGGTACAGCTCCATCCGGCCCTCCCCGGTGAGCACATAGTCCTCTGGGATGTTGGCGGATATATTGATATCCGCAGAGCAGGAGATATCCTCCGGTGGCGTTTCGCCCTTCTGTTCGATGATGGCCTCTTCCAGCAGCCGTAGATACATATCGTAGCCCACGGATACCATGTGGCCGGACTGCTCTGCGCCCAGCAGATTGCCGGCGCCGCGGATCTCCAGATCCCGCATGGCGATCTTGAAGCCGGAGCCGAATTCGGCGAACTCCCGGATGGCGCTCATGCGCTTTTCCGCTGTCTCCGAGAGGACCTTGCCCTTCCGGAAGGTGAGGTAGGCGTAGGCGTGCCGGTTGGAGCGGCCCACCCGTCCCCGGAGCTGATGGAGCTGGGCCAGGCCAAGCTTGTCGGCGTCCTCGATGATCAGTGTGTTGACGTTGGGGATGTCGATGCCGGTTTCAATGATAGTGGTGCAGACCAGAACCTGGATCTCCCCGTCGGACATCTGCTGCATCACGTCGGAGAGCTCGTCCTCGTGCATTTTTCCGTGTCCCACCCCGATGGCCACGTCCGGCAGCCGCTGCCGAAGCCGGGCAGCGGTGAGATGGATGGAATCCACCCGGTTGTGCAGATAATAGACCTGTCCGCCCCGGGCCACCTCCCGGCGGATGGCGTCGGCCAGAACGTCGTAATCGTGCTCAATCACGTAGGTCTGGACCGGATAGCGGTCGCCGGGGGGCTCCTCAATGGTGGACATATCCCTGAGGCCCGAGAGTGCCATGTTCAGCGTGCGGGGAATCGGGGTGGCGGAAAGGGTCAGTACGTCCACCCCCTGGGAGATCTCTTTCAGGCGCTCCTTGTGGGTGACGCCGAAGCGCTGCTCCTCGTCCACGATGAGAAGCCCCAGATTCTTGAAGGTGACACCCTTCTGCAGCAGCTTGTGGGTGCCCACCACCAGATCTACGGTGCCAGTCTCCATGGCGTGGAGGGTCCGTTTCTGCTGGGCCGCAGTGCGGAACCGGGACAACACGTCGATGTTCACCGGGAAGGAGGCAAAACGCCCCAGGGCGGTGACATAGTGCTGCTGGGCCAGCACGGTGGTGGGAACCAGAATGGCGCACTGCTTCCCGTCCAGAATGCACTTCATGGCGGCCCGGAGGGCCACCTCGGTCTTGCCGAAGCCCACGTCGCCGCACAGCAGCCGGTCCATGGGCGTGGAGGCCTCCATATCCGCCTTGATCTCGTCGATACAGCGGAGCTGGTCGTCTGTTTCCGCATAGGGGAAGGAGTCCTCAAACTCCTGCTGCCAGGGGGAATCGGGGGAGAAAGCGTAGCCGGGCAGCCGCTTGCGCTCGGCGTAGAGCTTGATGAGGCCCTCTGCCAGATCCTTGGCCGCGGCCTTGGCCTTGCGCTTGCTCTTTTCCCAGCTGTCCCCGCCCAGACGGTTCAGCTTTACCGGAGCGTCTTCTCCGGCGCCGATATACTTGGACACCATGTCCAGCTGGGTGGCAGGCACATAGAGCACGTCAGTGCCTTGATAGGCGATCTTGATATAGTCCTTTACCACCCCATCCAGCTTCATCTGCTCCACACGGACGAACCGGCCGATGCCGTGGGCATCGTGGACCACCAGATCCCCCGGGGACAGGTCGGTGAAGGAGGAGAGCTTCTGCCGGTTAGTGGCGGTTTTCCGCCGCTTGCGCCGGGGCCGCTGGACCTGGGCGGTGATCTGTCCCTCCGTCAGAATGGCCAGCTTCAGGGATGGGTATTCCATGCCTGCCGCCAGGGAACCCTCCGTCAAAAGGATCTCTCCCGGCCGGGGCAGGGCGGTCAGCGGGAAGGCCAGACGGCCCTTGACCCCGCGGGCCTCCATGGACTCCAGCAGCAGCTCGCCCCGGTGCCGGGTGCCGCAGAGAACCAGCGTGCCGAAGCCGATGGAGGCATAATGCTGCATATCGCCCACCGCTGTGTCCAGAGAGCCGCCGTAAGAGGGAAGCTGCTTGACAGTGACATTCAGAAGCTCCTGCGGCGGCAGGGATTCCGGATAGGCGGAGGACAGAAAGTTGTCCATATAGATGACGTTGTTCCCGTCCAGAGCGCCGCAGCAGCCGTCCAGCGTCTCATAGAAGTCGCAGAGTTCGCCGGCCAGGGTGCCGTTGCCCAGAAGGGAGTCCAGACTCTGGCCCAACTCCTCCTGTTGCTGCTTCTGCTGTCGTTCGATGGCGATGCGGTCAGCGAAAACCACCACCGTTTCCGGAGAGAGATAGTCCGTCAGCGTTTCGGAGGAAGGATAGATCAGCCTGCCGTACCGGTCCGCGGCCGGGAACGATGCGCCGGAGGACAGCAGTTCCATATCCTGCCGCAGGGTTTCCATCAGAGCCTCATTGGGATGCTTCCGCCGCTTCTGGCGGGAGAGCATGGATTCCAGATCCCGAACCAGTCCCTCGGTGCCGCCGGGATGCAGGCCGGGCAGGACCTCGGCCGTGGGCAGGACAAGGATCTCCTCCGTGTTCTCGGTCCTGCGCTGGGAGGCGGTGTCGAAGAAGCCCATGGAGTCCACCTCGTCTCCGAAGAACTCCACCCGGACCGGAGCAGGTGCGCCGGGAGAGTAGAGATCAAGGATTCCGCCCCGCTGGGCGAACTGGCCCGTGCCCTCCACCAGCGTGCTGCGCCGGTATCCCAGGGCGATGAGCCGGGCCGTCAGCTCGTCGAGATCGTAGCTGCCCCCTACCGCCAGCGGAAGGGAGGACGCCACCAACACAGACCGGGGCATGGTATAGAGACTCATGGCCTCGATGGAGGTGACCAGCACGGGGATTCCCCCGCCGGTGAGCCGGTGCAGAATCCCCAGCCGGGAATGCTCCCAGCCCCGGGACACGGAAGCCGCCCCCAGCAGCGTCAATTCCCGGGTGGGGAATACCGGAGGCTTTTCCCCCAGAAATCCGGAGAGCTCTTCCGCTGTCCGGGCGGCGGCCAGATCGTCCTGGCACACCACCAGTACGGGGCGGCCGGTATCCTCCCGCAGCGCGGCGATCATGTGCGCCCGATGGATCGAGGACAGCCCCGTAACGGCGCAGGCACCGGCATTGTCCAGTTGCCTGAGCAGGCTGCGGTATTCTGGCAGGCCCCTCAGAGCCGTGCTGAGCAGATTCATGGGAAACCTCCTTTCCGGTCAAAAAAGCGGGCAAGGGCTGCGCTCGGGTGAGCGCAGCCTGATTGCCGGTAGATTTGTTATTTGCCATTGAAACGGTTCATCGCGGCATCGCAGCCTTCGGTTACGATGGCGCGGGCGGCTTCCGCAGCCCTGCTGTAGACCTCCGCCATGGCCTCCCGCTGAGAAAGCGGGAACACCGACAGCACCCAGTCCGCCAGATCGTAATCCGGATGCGGCTTGGCGCCAACGCCGATCTTGATCCGGGGAAAGGCTTGGCTTCCGAGACTGGAGATGATGCTTTTGACGCCGTTGTGCCCTCCGGCGGAGCCCTCCTTCCGGATCCGGATCCGTCCCGGCTCCAGGGAGATGTCATCGAACATAACAAGGATACGCTCCGGCGGGATCTTATAGAACCGGGCGGCGGCAGAAACGGCCTGACCGCTCAAATTCATGTAGGTAGTGGGCTTGAGCAGGACCAGCTTTTTGCCGTCCAGCTCCGCCGTGCCGGTGAGTCCCTGGAACTTCACCCGGTCTACCCGGGCGTGCAGGGAATCGGCCAGCGCGTCCATGGCGGCAAACCCCACGTTGTGGCGGGTGTTCCAGTACTTTGCACCCGGATTGCCCAGCCCCACGACGAGCCAGTCGCCGCCCCTGTTCCGCTGAAAAAGCATGGATCAGAACAGGGAGGAGATGGAAACTTCCTCGTCGATCCGGGTGATGGCCTCGGCGAACATCTCCGCCACGGAGAGCTGCTTGATCTTCGTTCCGGTATATCCGGCGGGCATGGGAATGGTGTCCAGGATCCGAACTTCCTCGAAGTAGCTGTTCTCAATCCGGTCCAGAGCGGGGCCGGACAGCACGCCATGGCTGGCGCAGCCGTAGAGCTTCTTGGCGCCGCCCACTTCCCGCAGGGCGGTGCAGGCGTTGACCAGGGAACCGGCGGTGTCGATCATGTCGTCAAAGAGGATGCAGTCCTTGCCTTCCACGTCGCCGATGATGTTCATGACTTCGCAGGAATTGGCCTTCTGGCGGCGCTTGTCCACGATGGCCAGGCCCATGCCCACCTTCTGGGCGAAGGTCCGGGCCCGGGCGACAGAGCCCACGTCAGGGGAAACGACCACCATGTTCTCCCGCTCGGCCTCGGAGAACTTGGCCAGGTAGTATTTGACGAATACGGGGTTGCCCAACAGATTGTCCACGGGGATGTCGAAGAAGCCCTGGATCTGAGAGGCGTGGAGGTCCATGGTCAGCACCCGGTCTGCGCCGGCCTTGGTGATCAGATTCGCCACAAGCTTGGCGGAGATGGGATCACGGGCCTTGGCCTTGCGGTCCTGACGGGCGTATCCGAAATAGGGGATCACAGCGGTGATTCTGGCAGCGGAGGCCCGGCGCAGCGCGTCGATCACGATCAGAAGCTCCATCAGGTTGTCGTTGACTGGCTTGCAGGTGGATTGGATCACAAAGACATCGCAGCCGCGGACGGTTTCGTTGATGGATACGGAGACTTCGCCGTCGGCAAAACTGGTGACAACACTATCACCCATGGGGATCCCGAGCTTCTGGCAGATCGCTTCAGCCAGGGGACGGTTTGCGTTTGCGGAGAAAATCTTGATTTCCTTGCTGTGAGAAAACATCGTACATACCTCTCTTTTCTAAATTCATGGGGAAACCCCCAAAAGTTTACTTCAGCAGTCCTTTTTTTCGGCGATCTTCCGCCCAGCCCTCTTTGTTGGTCTGGCGGGCGCGGGCGATGGCCAGGGCGTCCTCCGGGACGTTGTCGGTGATGGTGGAGCCGGCGGCCACATAGCTGCCCGCGCCGATGGTTACGGGGGCGATCATATTTGTGTTGCAGCCGATGAAGCTGTTGTCGCCCACCGTGCAGCGGTACTTGTTCTTGCCGTCATAGTTGACGGTGACCGTGCCGCAGCCGAGATTGATGTTCTTGCCGAGATCCGCGTCTCCTACGTAGGTCAGATGGGAGATCTTGGTTCCGTCGCCGATGGTGGAGTTTTTCAGTTCCACAAAGTCGCCGACCTTGATGTCGTCGCCCACGGTGCAGTTTGGGCGGATGTAGGCGAAGGGGCCCACGTTGGTGTTCTTTCCCACGGTGGAATCGTAGATCTGAGAGCTGTTGACGGTGGAGCCTTCTCCCACCGTAGCGTTTTCCAGCAGGGAGTTGGGTCCAATGACCGCGCCGGAAGAGACGGTGGTGGTTCCCTTGAGAATGACGCCCGGCATCAGTGTGGCGCCAGGGGCAACCTCCGCGAAGGGGCCGACGTAGCAGTCGGAAAAGTCCCAGATCTCCACGCCGTCGGCGTAGAGATAATAGTTGCGGAGCTGACGGAACATATTCTGTACGTCCGCCAACGTGCCGGCGTCGGGGATCGGAACAGCGCCGTCCTGCCAGGTCAGTTCGTGGCCCAGCACGGAGGCAAACCGCGAAAGATCAAAGTTGGCCGCGTCGCAGACAGATGCGATGGATTCCGCAGACACCAGATAACAGCCGCAGCCCTCGTCGATTTCGTTACCGGCTTCGATCTCCTCGGCCACATAGTTTACGCCGCCCAGGGCTTTGCCGCCCAGGACTGCGGGCGCGGTGACCACCAGAAGCTGATCCTCCGCCTCCTCCAGAAAGGGCTTGAGGGACGCGCCGGACAGGTCGGACAGCGCGGCGGAGTCCGCCGGGAAGCAGGCCATCGCCGCATCCTGAAACTCCGAGTCGCAGGCCAGCAGGAACCGGGCAAACCCGCTCTCCCGGATCAGCCGCACCATCCAGGCCAGAAGCGGTTCTCCCATGACACGGCGGAGCATCAGAGGCACCTTTAGCCCGGTGACAGCACGGTCATCGGGCAGACAAATAATAGCGGATCGGATAGACAAGCAATTCACGCTCCAAATTAGATATTCAAACATTCACGTTCGTATTATATCAAGTTTCCGGTTGGATGTACAGGGACAGCGGGAAAAAAATCCGGGAGGAAACCATAGGAAAAATTGTGAGATCGGACAAAGGAAACGCGCCCCGCGGACAAGTGTCCGCGGGGCGCGTTTGATCAGATGTTTTTGAGGTTATCCTTGACCTTTTCGAAAAAGCTCTTCCGTTTGGGATTGGACTCCTCTTCGCCCAACTCTCCGAACCTGCGGAGCAGATCCTTCTGCTCTTTCGTCAGGTTTTTCGGCGTTTCCACCACCACGGTGACATATTGGTCGCCCCGCCGTCCGGAGTAACCCACCACGGGGATGCCTTTGTTCCGGAGCCGGAAGGTGGTGCCGGTCTGGGTGCCCTCGGGGATCGTGTAGCGGACCTTGCCGTCCAGCGTGGGGACCTCCAGTTCGCTTCCCAGGGCCGCCTGGGCGAAGGTGATGGGCATTTCGCAGATCACGTCGCTGCCCTCCCGCTCGAAGATGGGATGGCTGCGGACGTTGACCTCTACCAGCAGATCACCCTTTGGGCCGCCGCCGGAGCCCACGGAGCCCTCGCCTGCGACGCGGACGGCCTGGCCGTTGTCCACGCCGGCGGGGATGTTGACCATGATCCGCTTGTTCTTGCGGACCTTGCCCTTGCCCCGGCAGGTGGGGCAGGGATTCTTGACGGTTTTTCCCGTGCCGCCGCAGGCGGAGCAGGTGGTCTGCTGCTGCATGGCGCCGAAGGGCGTCTGGCGGACGGTGCGGGTATAGCCGGTGCCGTGGCAGGCCGAGCAGGTCTCCGGCGCGCTGCCGTCGGCAGAGCCGGAGCCGCCGCACTTGCCGCAGTCCTCGATCCGGGAGGCGGTGACCTCCTTCTCGCATCCGAAGGCGGCTTCCTCAAAGGAGAGGGTCACGCTGGCGTGGACGTTCTCACCCTTTCTCGGACCGCTGCGCCGGGTGGAGCCTGAGGCGCCGCCGCCGAAGAAGTCGCTGAAAATGCTGCCCAGGTCCACGTCGAATCCGCCAAAGCCGCCGCCGAATCCACCAAAGCCGCTGCCTGCGGCGAAGTTCGGATCCACACCGGCAAAGCCGTACTGGTCATAGCGGGCGCGCTTCTCAGAGTCTGAAAGCACTTCGTAGGCCTCGCCGATTTCCTTGAACCGGGCCTCCGCGTCCTTGTCGCCGGGGTGCAGGTCCGGATGGTTGGCCTTGGCGGCCTTTCGATAGGCCTTTTTTATTTCCTCATCCGTGGCGGTCTTGCTGACCCCCAGGACCTCGTAATAATCTCTCTTTTCCTCTGCCATATGTCTCACCTCTGTTTCAGGTCATGGAAGGTGGAGCGTGAAGAAATCCCCCACGCTCCACCTGTCGCAAAGCCGATTATTCGTCGTCCACGACCTCATAGTCCGCGTCTACCACGCCGTCATCATTGGGCGCAGCGCCGGCTGCACCGGCATCGCCCTGAGCGGCCTGCTGCTGATAGAGCTTCTCAGAGATGCTGTAGAACGCCTTCTGGACCTCTTCGGTGTCCCGCTTGATGGCCTCCACATCGGTGCCCTTGAGGGTCTCGCGGAGCTTTTCGACCGCGGCCTTGATGGGCGTCTTCTCGCTCTCGGAGACCTTGTCGCCCAGTTCCTCAAGGGTCTTCTCGGACTGATAGATCACCTGATCGGCGGCATTGCGGGCGTCCACCTCGTCCTTCCGGGCCTTATCCTCGGCGGCGTACTGCTCCGCCTCCTTGACGGCCTTGTCGATGTCCTCCTTGCTGAGGTTGGAGGAGGCGGTGATGGTGATGTGCTGCTCCTTGCCGGTGCCCTTGTCGGTGGCGGAGACATTCACGATGCCGTTGGCGTCGATATCAAAGGTGACCTCGATCTGAGGCACGCCCCGGCGGGCCGGCGCGATGCCATCGAGATGGAACTTGCCGAGGGTCTTGTTGTAGGCCGCCATCTCCCGCTCGCCCTGGAGCACATGAACCTCGACGGAGGTCTGATTGTCCGCGGCGGTGGAGAAGATCTGGCTCTTTTTGGTGGGGATGGTGGTGTTGCGCTCAATGAGCTTGGTGAACACGCCGCCCATGGTCTCAATGCCCAGGGAAAGCGGAGTCACGTCCAGCAGCAGGATGCCCTCCTGCTCGCCGCCCAGCACGCCGCCCTGAATGGCAGCGCCAACAGCCACGCATTCGTCGGGGTTGATGCCCTTGAAGCCGTCCTTGCCGGTGATCTTTTTCACGGCCTCCTGGACTGCGGGGATCCGGCTGGAGCCGCCTACCAGCAGCACCTTGGACAGATCGGAGGCGCTCAGGCCGGCGTCGGACATGGCCTGACGGACAGGAACCATGGTCTTCTCCACCAGGTCGGCGGTGAGCTCGTTGAACTTGGCGCGGCTCAGGGTCACGTCCAGGTGCTTCGGGCCGGTGGCGTCGGCGGTGATATAGGGCAGATTGATGTTAGAGGTGGTGACGCCGGAGAGCTCGATCTTGGCCTTCTCGGCGGCCTCCTTCAGACGCTGCATGGCGACCTTGTCGGCCTTCAGGTCGATGCCGTTTTCCTTCTTGAACTCCGCGGCCAGGTAGTCCATGATCCGCTGGTCGAAGTCGTCGCCGCCCAGATGGGTGTCACCGGCAGTGGCCAGAACCTCGATGACGCCGTCGCCGATCTCCAGAATGGAGACGTCGAAAGTGCCGCCGCCCAGATCGTAGACCATGATCTTCTGCTCATCTTCTTTGTCCACGCCATAGGCCAGCGCCGCGGCGGTGGGCTCGTTGATGATCCGCTTGACGTCCAGACCGGCGATCCGGCCGG
>JAFUFT010000057.1 GCA_017469795.1 Oscillospiraceae bacterium | reverse complement strand
GCTTTGCCTCCCACGCATCCACTGTGACCCCTCCAATACGAGATGTTCCAAGAATTCCTGAGACTTCTCAGAATTTCCCGGAACATTATCTCATCTTTTCAGAGCAATTGCTAACCGACGATATATTTGACGCTTACTTTTTCTTTGGAACTCTCACGCGCCGAGCATCGCAACAAGAACGGCCTTGATGGTGTGCATCCGGTTTTCCGCTTCGTCAAAGACGATGGAATTGGGACCGCGGAACACCTCATCGGCAACCTCCCGGATATCCACGCCTTTTTCGATCCACTCCTTCGCAAGAGCAGTTTCAAAGTCATGGAAAGAGGGCAGGCAGTGCATGAATTTAACATTGGGATTTCCGGTTGCTGCCAGCATCTCATTCGTGATCCTGTATGGAGACAGCATCGCCGCCCGGGCAGGTATTTGATCTTCCTCTCCCATGGATGCCCAAATGTCGCTGTAAAGCACGTCCGCGTTCTCAATGGAAGAGATGTCATCGCTGAGCACGATAGAGGCTCCGGTTTCCGCAGATACTGCGGCGACCCGTTCGAGCACTGCGGGATCCACCTGATCAATTAGGGCTTTGGGCCCGTATCCCACGAATGTCATGCCCATTTTCGCGCAGCCATACATCCAGGCATAGCACATATTGTTTCGAACGTCACCGACAAAAACCACCTTACAATCCTTCAGGGGCTTTGCAATGTGTTCTTCCATGGTCATCATGTCGGCGAGGATCTGAGTCGGGTGATCCACGTCCGTAAGGCCGTTGAACACGGGAACACCGGAATATTTAGCCAGATCTTCAACGACAGACTGTTCATATCCACGATATTCGATCCCGTCAAAGAAGCGGCCCAGAACTTTTGCTGTGTCCTCCAGGGATTCCTTTTTCCCCATTTGCGAGCTTCCGGCGTCCAGATAGGTAACCTGTCCGCCCTCGTCATGAATGGCGGTTTCAAACGCGCAGCGGGTCCTTGTGGATGTTTTTTCAAACAGCAGTACTACATTTTTTCCGCGCAGGCTTTTTCCGAGGATCCCTGAGCGTTTTTTGCATTTGAGATCGTGGCTCAGATCCAGAAGATAACGGATCTCCGCAGCGGAGAAGTCCATCAGGGACAAAAAAGAACGGCCTTTGAGATTCACAGGCATGACAGTTACCTCCTTATTTCACGCAAACGCACTCACATTCCACCAGCGCGCCCTTAGGAAGGGCGGCTACCTGAACACAGGATCGGGCAGGCGGGTGATCGGGGAAGTACTCTGCGTAGATCTCGTTGAACGTTGTAAAGTCCTTCAGGTCGGTCATGAACACGGTGGTCTTTACCACATTTTCAAACTTGAGACCGCAGGACTCCAGAACAGACTGGATATTTGACATCATTTGCCGGGTCTGCTCCACAATGCCACCCTGGACGATCAGACCGGTTTCCGGCACCAGGGGGACCTGACCGGACAGAAACACCAGATCTCCGCAGTCGATGGCATGGGAATAGGGGCCGACAGCGGCAGGGGCTTTTTCGGAAAAAATGACTTGCTTCATGGTATTATCCTTCTTTCATTCAGATTAGGGCTTCAGGAACAGTTCAGGACTGTGTTTTTTTCCATTCCAGATATTCGTCATAACTCATTGCGCGGTCGGTATAACTGCCGTCCTCGCGGAATTCGATGATCCGGTTGGCGACAGTCTCCACCATCTCGTGGTCGTGACTGGCGATCAATACGTTGCCGGGGAAGGCGGTGAGGCCGTTGTTCACAGCCGTGATGGACTCCAGATCAAGATGATTGGTCGGCTGATCCAGGAGCAGCACATTGGCGCCGGAGAGCATCATCCTCGAAAGCATGCACCGGACCTTCTCTCCGCCGGAAAGCACATTGACAGGCTTGTACACGTCCTCACCGGAAAACAGCATCCGGCCAAGAAAACCTCGGAGATAGGTCTCGCTCTGATCCTCGGACCATTGGCGCATCCAGTCGATCATGTTGAGGTCGCAGTTCTCAAAGAATTCCGTATTGTCCTTGGGGAAATAGGCCTGCGAAGTGGAGACGCCCCATTTGATGGTGCCTTCATCCGGCTCCATCTCGCCCATGAGCAGCTTGAACATCGTGGTCTGCGCGATCTCATTGTTGCCCACAAAGGCGATCTTGTCGTTCTTGTTCACGGTAAAGCTGACGTGGTCCAGAACCTTCACCCCGTCCACCGTCTTGGAGACATCAGAGACGAACAGAATATCCTTTCCGACTTCCCGGTCCGGCTTAAACCCGACGAAAGGATAACGCCGGGAAGAGGCGGGGATCTCTTCAATCGTCAGCTTGTCGAGAAGCTTCCGCCGGGAGGTGGCCTGACGGCTTTTCGCCTTGTTTGCGGCAAATCTGGCGATGAATTCCTGCAACTCCTTGATCTTTTCCGCAGCCCGCTTGTTTTGATTGCGGATGAGCGCCTGCACCAATTGGGAGGACTCATACCAGAAGTCATAGTTGCCTACATACATCTTGATTTTACCGTAGTCGATATCTACAATGTGGGTGCAGACTGTGTTCAGAAAATACCGGTCATGACTTACCACAATGACCATGCCCGGGAAGTCCAGAAGGAAATCCTCCAGCCATTCGATGGAGGCGGTATCCAGATTGTTGGTGGGCTCGTCCAGCATAACAATATCGGGGTTTCCGAACAGGGCCTGCGCAAGAAGCACCTTGACCTTGTCCCGGCCGTCCATATCGGCCATCAGCTTTTCGTGGTCTTCCACGGGAATTCCCAGACCCTGAAGCATGCGGGACGCGTCTGATTCGGCTTCCCAGCCGCCAAGCTCTGCAAATTCCGCCTCCAGCTCTGAGGCCAGAATTCCGTCCTCATCGGAAAAATCGGGTTTTTCATAGAGCGCGTCTTTCTGTTTGCCGATTTCGTAAAGCCGCTGATTGCCCATGATGACCGTGTCCAGCACGCTGTATGCGTCGTACTGGAACTGATCCTGCCGGAGGACGGACATCCTTACGCCGGGCTTGATGTCAACATGACCGTCCGTGGAATCCAGCTCCCCGGCGAGGATCTTCAGCAGCGTGGATTTGCCGGCTCCGTTCGCGCCGATGATGCCGTAGCAGTTTCCTGCGTTGAACTGAAGGTCGGCGTGACGGAACAGCACGCTTCCGCCGTACTGCACACCTAAATTAGTTACCGTGATCATGGAATCATCCTTAACAAGATTTTTGTTTGGATTATATCATAATATTTTCAACAGATAAAGTTGTTTCCTAAAAAAAATAATGCTATAGTAAAGTTAGAATAGAAAAAGGATGTGCTGCCATGGAAATCATGAAGGCAAAGCTGATGAGCCTTAGTATTTATAAGGATATTCTGGAGACGGAGCCGGTCCAATGTCTGCTGCGGATCTGCGACGCGAAGGCGCCTGACATTCTGATCCGCAGTTACTCAGATCTCATTTACAGTGTCTATTCCTCCGGCTTTTCCGACTTGTCTGAGTATCTTGTCTGGCATCTGAAGTATGACCGGACCTTTGTCGGCAATGCGGTTGCGTCCGGCAGTGCGACGGAGGCGCTTCTGGATGCCGCGGCCATGGATATCCGGCGCCTGTCGGGAATCGGCCAGATATCCTGCAGCGCGCTCAAGCGCAGCATTTTCGAAGTCTGCACGAAGGTGAATTCTGCATATGGTCCCATTGTGCAGAATATGCCGGAACTGCCCGCAGGACGGGAGTTCACAGAGACTGAGGTCTTTGAGAGTTACCGGCTCAGCGGCTGCGGCCAGTTTGCGCTGGGTCAGGCGTTTCACTGGGAGAAGGGAAGGCTGACCCGTATCCTGCGGCCGGACATTATCAATCCGGATCTGATGATCGGGTATGAACGACAGCGGGAAGCGGTGATCCAAAACACGAGAGTGCTGCTTCAGGGAGGCCCCGCCAGCAACGTGCTGCTCTACGGGGACAGTGGGACAGGAAAGTCCGCCACAGTGAAATCTCTGATCCACATTCCGGAATTCTATAATCTGCGGCTGATCGAAATCGCCAAGAATTCTCTGGATGAGCTGACAACGCTGGCCCGTCTAATAGGTGATCAGACGCAGAAGTTCGTGCTTTATATTGATGATCTCTCATTTGACCAGGAGGACAAGAACTTCTCCGCACTCAAAACAGCGCTGGAAGGCAGTCTGGAACAGCTTCCGGATAACGTAGCCATCTATGTGACCTCCAACCGCAGACACATGGTGCGGGAGCGGTTTTCCGACCGTCAGGGAGACGACGTACATGCCAGAGAGACGCTGGAGGAGCATACCTCGCTCTCCGAACGTTTTGGTCTCCGGCTGTCCTACCTGGTGCTGGATAAGCGCCGTTATACGGACATGGTTCTGGAACTGTGCCATCGGGAGGGGATCGCCATGTCGGATTATGAGATCCGCGTAGAAGCCAACCACTGGGAACTGCAGCACGGCAGCAGGACCCCCCGCACTGCAGTGCAGCTGGTGGAGAAACTTTCCGGACAGACTGCGAATAATTCATAAACTGTTTAAAAATTCCCCTTGCAATTTGATCCGCTTTGAATTATAGTATGGTTAGCACTCTTAGAGAAAGAGTGCTAACCATATTTGTATATCATTATATTTTCATAAAGGGAAGTGCATTTCTGATGGCAAAAAAACAGTTTAAGGCGGAGTCCAAAAGACTTTTGGATCTGATGATCAATTCAATCTACACGCATAAGGAGATTTTCCTGCGCGAGATCATTTCCAACGCCTCTGACGCCATTGACAAGCTGGCTTATCTGAGCCTGACCGAGGACACCGGCCTGAGCCGCGGCAATTTTGAGATCCGTCTTTCGGTCGATGCCGATCACAGGACCCTCACCGTTTCCGATAATGGCATCGGCATGGATAAGGAAGAGTTGGAGAAGAATCTGGGGACCATTGCCCGGTCCGGATCTCTGCAGTTCAAGGAGGATCTGAAGAACGCGGAAAAACCTGCAGAAGCGGTGGATATTATCGGACAGTTCGGCGTAGGGTTCTATTCCGCGTTTATGGTGGCGGATAATGTATCTGTTTTGACAAAGAAATACGGAGAGAATACCGCTTGGCTGTGGCAGAGCGCCGGCGCCGACGGATATACGATTACGGAATGTGAAAAGGACTCCTGCGGTACAGACGTGATCCTGAAGCTGAAGGCTGACACGGAGGACGAGGACTACGGACGTTATCTGCAGCAGTATACACTTGAAAACCTGGTCAAAAAGTATTCCGACTATATCCGCTATCCCATCCGCATGAATATGAAGCGTTCCCGTCCGGTGGAGACGGAGGATGAAAACGGCGAGAAGAAAACTGCGTATGAGGATTATTATGAAGATGAAACCATGAACTCCATGGTTCCCATCTGGCAGAAGAAAAAGGACGAGGTTGCCGATGAGGAATACGACCAGTTCTATATGTCCAAATTCTCTGACTTTGAAAAACCCTCCATGCGGATCAGCGCCAGCGTTGAAGGCGCGGTGACCTATCAGGCGCTTCTGTATGTGCCGGCCCGGGCCCCCTTTGACTACTATACAAAGGAATACAAAAAGGGACTTCAGCTCTATACCTCCGGAGTTCTGATCATGGAGAACTGTGAAGATCTGCTCCCGGACTATTTCAGCTTTGTCAAGGGCGTTGTGGACTCTCAGGATCTGAGCCTGAACATTTCCCGCGAGATGCTGCAGCATGACCGCCAGCTTCGCCGGATCGCCTCCAATCTGGAGAAAAAGATCAAATCGGAGCTTGCCAAGCAGCTGACAAACGATCGGGAGAAATATGAGAAATTCTTTGACGCCTTTGGTGTGCAGCTGAAATACGGTGTTGTGTCTGATTACGGCGCGCATAAGGATCTTTTGAAGGATCTTCTGCTGTTCTGGAGCGAAAAGGAACAGAAATACGTCACGCTTTCCGAGTACGTGGAAAAGATGGGCGAGGATCAGAAATATATTTTCTACGCTGCCGGCGAGAGCCGCACGAAGATCTCACAGCTGCCGCAGACAGAGATGATTCGGGATCGCGGCTACGACATCCTGTTCCTGACGGATGATGTGGATGAATTCGTGGTTCAGACGTTGATGAATTACAACGAAAAGGAATTCCGTTCCGTCTCCGCGGAGGATCTGGGCCTGGAAACCGATGAGGAAAAGGAACAGAAAAAGCAGGAGGCTGAGGAGAACAAGGAACTGCTTGATTTCGTGAAGGAGACCATGGGCGACAAGCTCAAGGAAGTCCGTCTTTCCAATAAGCTAAAGAGCCATCCCGTGTGCATGGTTCCCGACTCCGGTCTGAGCTTTGAGATGGAGAAATACCTCAATCGGGTCGCTCCCAACGAGGAGCAGAAGCTCCACTCCGGACGGGTTCTGGAACTCAATGCAGAGCACCCCGCTTTTACAGCGCTGAAAAACGCCTATGCCACGGATCGGGAAAAGGCCGGGAAATATGTTCAGCTGCTCTATGCGCAGGCCCTGCTGATTGCGGATCTCCCGCTGGAAGATCCCAGCGCATATACCGACCTGGTCTGCGGCCTCATGAACTGAGAAATCTTGACAGATCTGCCGCTCACGCATATAATGAAGTCAGATTCTAAAGAAAAGGGTGTGTTACCATGGATATCAAGGAAACCGTAGGTAAGCTCATGGAGGACGAAAAGGTTCAGGGCGTGGTAAAAGAGGTCATGGACAAGGCCAAGGATATCGACCCGAAGGACATTGATCCCAAGGATATCAAGGGCACCATCGAAAAGATCGTTTCCAAGGACTAATTCTCACCCAGCAGACTGTCCCGGCTATCCGGGACAGTCTTTTTGTTTGGTTAATAGTTTTTGAACAAACTCGCCCTTTTGTTGCAAGCGCAGATGTTTTGTGGTAGAATGATACATCATTCGGAAAGGAGGGGGCAGAATGCAGGATTTCTTTGACCTGGTCGGCCGCGTGCTGATCCATGTCGTGGGGTGGGGGTCACCGGTCACTACCGTGCTGCGGTATCTGTTCCCGCTTCTGGCTATCGCGATCCTTGTTCGGTGCGGTATCAGTCTTTTGGGATTTCGGAAGGAGCCCGAGGTCTGGGGGCATATTGCGTTTGAGGACGGCTCCCGTCTTCCGGTGACACACTGGGAGAACACCATTGGACGCACCCGCCGCAACGACATCCAGATGAATTTTGAGAATATTTACAAGCAGCACGCGGTTCTGACCCGTTATGATGACGGCAGCTGGACCATTGGCGATGTGGGCGGCCGGGGCGGAATCGCCGTCAACGGCGATACCATCACCGGACTGACAGAGATCGGCTACGGAGACCTCATCGACCTGAACGGTCTGGAGGTCACACTGGTTCCCATCACGGATGAGGAAGCAGAATACGTGGAGTCCTGCCGGACCGATCCGAAGTATATCGTCAGTCCAGCCATGACGCTGATTTTGATGACTATTTTTCAGGCGTTCACTGCGATCCAGCTTTTGATCGGCTGTGACAGCGCCTACTGGAAGAGCATTTGCTTCTGCTTTCCGGTCGTCACCGGGTTTATGTGGCTGTTGTTTTTCTTTAATAAGGCTATGCGCCGCTCCGGCTTTGAGGTGGAGACAATTGCGTTCTTTCTGTGTACCATGGGTCTTGCGGTGATCGCTTCCGTGGAGCCGGACGAGCTGCTGAAAACTGTGATCTCCATGGTGATCGGTGTCATCCTGTTCATGGTAATCGGGTTCTGTATGCGGGAACTGGACACGGCGAAGAAGCTGCGCTACATTGCTGCTGCGGCGGGCCCGGTGATGCTTCTTGCCGTTCTGGCCTTCGGTACCACAGTTTATGGCGCGAAGTGCTGGATCTATATCGGGAATTATTCCATCCAGCCGTCTGAACTGGCAAAAATCTCGTTTGTGTTTGCCGGTGCGTCGACGCTGGATCGATTGATGACCAAGCGGAACCTGTTCCTGTTTATCGTGTATTCCGGCATCTGCTGCATTTTGCTCGCACTGTGCAATGATTTCGGATCTGCTGCCGTGTTCTTCATGGCGTTCCTTGTCATTGCCTATCTCCGCTCCGGGGACTTTGCCACGCTGTCGCTGATTTGCGCCGGTACCGGATTCGCCGGATTTATGGCGGTGAAACTCCGGCCCCACGTTACGGCCCGGTTTGCAACCTGGCGGCACGTCTGGGAGGATCCCTCTGACAGCGGTTTCCAGCAGACCCAGGCTCTGATGTGCATCGCCGCAGGCGGCCTGTTCGGGCTGGGTGCCGGGAACGGTCAGCTCAAGTATATTTTCGCTGCCGACAGCGACATCGTGTTTGCGACTGTATGCGAAGAGTGGGGACTGATCATCGGTGTCGTATGCGTTTTGTGTATTGTCTGCATCGCGTTGTTTGCGGTTCGTTCCGCTTCCCTTTGCAGGAGTTCTTTCTACGCCATTTCCGCCTGCGCGGACATGACGATCCTGATTTTCCAGATGACGCTGAATGTATTTGGCACCATTGATTTTCTGCCGTTTACCGGCGTCACGTTCCCGTTCTTGTCCAATGGCGGCTCCAGTATGATGGGGACCTGGGGACTTCTGGCGTTCGTGAAGGCGGCTGACACCAGACAGAATGCCAGCTTTGCCACAACAGTTCCCACACACGCAAAAAAGAGGTATGCCGCATGAAACGTATTTCCAGCCGCACCGTGTTTATGACGATCCTGTCTATGATTGTGGTGTTAGGGATCGCCGCGTTTGTGGTGCAGTATTTTATCAAGGCCAACGACTGGGTCACATTTCCTGGCAGTCCTCATGTCTACTCCGGAGGAAACATCTCTACCGGATCGGTCCGGGATCGGGACGGCGTCATGGTGTTGACCAACGGAGAGCGCAGACAATACGCCGATAATGAACTGATCCGAAAGGCGACCATGCATCTTCTCGGCGATCGTTACGGATACATCGAGGCGCCGCTCATCAATACCTACGCGGATAAACTACTGGATTATAATCCCATTACAGGTGTTTATACCACGTCAGAGACGGGAAACATCCTGAATCTGACGCTCTCGGCGGACGCGTGCGTTACGGCGCTCCAGGGCCTGAACGGCCGAAAGGGTACTGTCGGCGTCTATAACTACAGAACCGGAGAAATCCTCTGTATGGTATCATCCGGAACCTACGATCCGGATGATATGCCGGACATGGATACGATTGAAAGCGACAGCTACTATGAGGGCGTCTTTTTAAACCGGTTTACCCGGTCCACCTACGTGCCCGGGTCCATCTTTAAGCTGGTCACGGCGGCTGCGGCCATCGACAATATTCCCGATGTATTCGACCGCAGTTTTTACTGCGAACAGGAGACCATTATCGGAGGAGAGTATATCACCTGCGAGCAGTATCATGGCAGCATCTCCTTCGGGACCGGCCTGGTCAAGTCCTGCAACATCGTCTTCGGAGAACTGGCCGTGGAACTGGGACCTGAGATCCTGACCCGGTACGCGGAAGCTGCCGGGATCAACAGCGCCGTGTCCTTTGACGGAACCACCGTGGCAGAAGGAAATTTCGATTTGAGCAACGCAGGGGACAACGACGTGGCCTGGGCCGGAATCGGGCAGTATACTAATCTGATCAATCCCTGCCAGTTTATGACCTTTGTGGGCTCTATTGCCGCCGGCGGTCAGGCTGCCGCTCCTTATGTTGTAGACAGCGTGGAATCTGCAGACGGCATGAAGGTGTATGAGGCACAGCGGCAAATGATGGACCGGACCATGTCTGAATCCACCGCGTCTGCGCTAACGGAAATGATGCGCAACGACGTGGTTCAGAATTACGGAACCTATGACTTCCCGGATGTTTATGTCTGCGCTAAATCCGGAACCGCGGAAGTAGGGGAAGGGGAACCCAATGCCATGTTTGCCGGATTTGTACAGGATGAATCTTATCCGCTTGCTTTTATCGTGATCGTGGAGAATGCCGGATCTGGAAGTGCGGTATGCACATCCATTGCCGGAGACGTTCTGTACGCATGTATGGAGAGCATGGATGGCTGATGGAAGGAAAGGGGAGCAAGGAGGATATTATGTCAACTATTTTAGACGGAAAAGCTTTTGCGGCTCTGTGTAAAGAGAATATCGCGGCGGAAGTGGAACGGCTTGCGGCCCTTGGGCACAGGCCCGGCCTGGCTGTTGTGCTGGTGGGAAACAATCCCGCGTCTCAGGTCTATGTACGCAACAAGGAAAAAGACTGCAAGGAATGCGGGATCTACAGCGCCATGTACACGCTCCCGGAGGAGACGACGGAAGCCCAGCTGCTGGAACTGCTTGACGTTTTAAACCATGACAACAAGATCCACGGCGTCCTGGTCCAGCTTCCTGTACCGAAGCAGATCGATCCACAGAGAGTGATTGAAGCCATCGATCCGATCAAGGATGTGGATTGCTTCCATCCCATGAACGTGGGGTATCTGACCCAGGGAATGCCCAGATTTGCGCCGTGCACTCCTGCCGGGATCGTCAAGCTGATGGAGCATTATGGCATCGATCCGGCCGGAAAGCACTGTGTTGTCATCGGACGGAGCAACATTGTTGGAAAGCCAATGAGTCTTCTGCTGCTTCAGAAGAACGGTACTGTGACAATCTGCCATTCCGGAACGGCAGACCTGAAGGCCCAGACGCTCCAAGCTGACATTCTGGTGTCTGCGGTGGGAAAGACAGGGTTTGTCACAGCGGACATGGTAAAAGAGGGCGCCGTGGTCATCGACGTTGCTATGAACCGCAATGAACAGGGGAAGCTCTGCGGAGACGTGGTCTATGAAGAGGTTGCGGAAAAAGCAGCGGCAATCACGCCTGTACCGGGTGGAGTTGGTCCCATGACCCGGGTAATGCTGCTGGAAAACACACTGACGGCTTGCCGTCTTCAATGTAACCTGGATTGAAAATGAGAGCCTCGCCCTTCGGCGAGGCTCTTTTAAAAGTATTTTTTTCGCTTGCACGGAACCTTGATTTTTCCCAGATCCGCTTCAATCAGAATAATGTCGCTTCCGATCCTGCGAATACAGTTCCATGGGATCACATAATCATCCTCATAACCCAGCAAACCGAACAGCCGGGGTTTTCCCGGAACGATCAGCGCAATCACGTCTCCTCCGGTGGTTTCCAGTTCCGCATCGCTGACAAAGCCGACGCGGCAGCCATCACATATATTGATGACCTCCCGGCACTTGAGTTCCGATAACCGAACCATCATATAGACCCCTCCCGTCATTGACACTATATGCGGCGGAGGATCTTTATTGCACAGAAATTGCCTTTCGAATCTGGGAAATTGCGCTTTTCTCCAACCGGGATACCTGAGCCTGACTAATGCCGACCTGGTCTGCTACCTCCATCTGTGTCCGGCCGTCATAAAAACGAAGGGCCAGAATTCTCTTTTCCCGTTCATCCAGATTCTTGATGGCTTCCCGGAGCGCAATGTGTTCGATCCACATTTCGTCTGTATTTTTTGTATCTCTGACCTGGTCCATGACGGTCAGGGGATCACCGCCGTCGGAATAGATCGGGTCATGGAGGCTGACCGGTGAGGCGATGGCGTCCATGGCGGCGTTAACTTCATCCACAGACAGTTCCAGGGAAGCGGCGATTTCCTCCATAGTCGGTTCTTTCTGACGTTCCCGCAGGATGGATTCCCGTGTCTGCAGAACGCGATAGGCGGTATCCCGCAGGCTTCGGCTGACCCGGATCGGCGCGTTGTCCCGCAAAAAACGGCGGATCTCGCCGCTGATCATCGGCACGCCGTAGGTGGAAAACTTCACCATCATGTCGGGATTGAAATTCTGAATGGCTTTGATTAATCCGATACATCCAACCTGAAACAGATCATCCGGATTTTCTCCGCTTCGGTCAAACCGTTGGATCACACTGAGCACCAGCCGCAGATTTCCCTCCACCATCTGCTGCATGGCTTTTTGATCTCCGTTTTTATAGCGGGTCATGAGTTCCATCATCTCGTCATTTTTCAGGACCTTCAGCCGCGACGTGTTGACGCCGCACAGTTCCACCTTCCCAAGCATCTGTTCAACCTCCCGGATGTTTTTCCTGGCTTGAACATTTTTCCCGGTTCAGTGGTTTTCATACTGACGAAGGGGAGGAGGTTTTCAGAGAATGTGGTGGTTCCAAGAATAAACAGCCGCCAAAGCAGGCGGCTGTTTCAGTCACAAGTTGTCCCAGAGTTCGATCATTCCCGGGTATTTTGTCTCCTCCTGGTAGAGGACGTCATAGTTGATCTGGTTCTTCCGCAGTTCCTTGATAAAGGCCTTGAGGTAGCAGTCCTCCGGGAAGTACTGCATGAAATTCACATAGAAGCAGCCGTTCATAGCACTGAGTTCCAGTGTGAGGGGCGTTGCGGAGGAGGGAAGTGCCGTGGAGGGCAGCACGTGGAATTCCTGAATGAACTGCTCCGCATCTCCCATGCCGGTCTTGCCAACGTAACTGATCGTTGCGGTGAAGCAGTCGGTCATATGATTCATTCGGTCAATGCAGTACTGATGCCGCTGCAGATGGGTGGGCAGCGCCCGGAGATCTTCTACAATCCGCTGATACTCCCGGATCTCCTCTCGTACCATGCTTCGGTCAGATTGAAGCGCGACCATGCCTCGGAAGCAGGTAGCCTGATCCATGAACGGCATATCCTTGATCCTGCCGCGATAGGCCAGTCTCACGTCACCCACCAGGCTTTGGTGGGCCAGAGGCGCCGAAAGTGCCTTGCGCTGATTGACGCACATGGCAATGACCACGGGGTCCTTTTTTTCCGGATGGCAGGCTTCAATGGCTCTGGCCAGGAAGAGCGCCACGATGGTTCCGGGACTGCCGTCGTTGGAAAGATTAAAGCGCATGAACTCCGCCTCGGGGATCCGGATGTTGTAGACGATACAGGACTTGCTCAGCGTAATCTTACCGCCGCCTTTGAGCTGGAAGGCAGGGTTTTCCCATTTCTTCATCACATAGTCCGGCGCATCTCCCATGGGAACTGCACCCGGATCGCTCCACTCCTCCGGAGCGATTTCCTCGCCGGCAAGGCGGATATCTATGGGAGAGAGCTCCACCTCATAATAAGCCGAGCAGTAATAATACAGAAGCGTCTTGATAAAGTTATACACGCCGCCGCCGTCAGTGAGCGCGTGATAAACCTCAATATGAATCTTGTTTTTCCACCAGGAGACTGCAAGGAGATGCCCGGCCACCTGATCCCCGCCGAGGATCACAGGGCCGTCAGTGTGAAGGACGGGCATTGGTGCATCGTTGTCCGCGAAACAAACACTATCCTGTTCAAAATCGAGCCGCATGGAAAAATAGGGATATCGGGAGGATGTAACGCGAACAGCATCTTTGAGGATATTTTCGTCGATCATGTCCTTCATCTTCAGCGTGACGCGAAAGGTATGCGGGTTGTCCACCGTTGTTTCATAGATCGTTCTCAGTTCGGAGTACAGGGAATGCTTCATGTTTTCACCTCAACGAAAAGATCAATATGTGCTTCTCGATTTATTATAATGATTATATCTTTGAATAGAGATTAAGTCAAGCGTGGCAGAATGAAATATGACTGGATATCTGATTTCCGTTGTGGTATCATGCATATAGTTGTTTTGTTCAGAATGAGGGGGATGTACAGTGCAAACGCAACAGGCCAAACTGATTCTTGCGCCTATGGCGGGCGTGACGGACTGGGCCTATCGAACGATTGCCGCCTCCTACGGCGCTGATATTACCGTAACGGAAATGGTGTCCTCAAGGGCGCTTTGCTACGGAGATAAAAAGACCCTGCAACTGCTGCAGAAAAACGAGGGCAGTGTTTGCGGAGTCCAGATTTTCGGCAATGATCCGGAGATGATGGCTCGTGGCGCGCAAATCGCTCTTGATCAGAGCGGCTGCGATTTTATCGATATCAATATGGGATGCCCGATGCCCAAAATTGCCAATTCCGGAGACGGTTCCGGTCTGATGCGTACACCGGAGCTGGCGGCTGATATTGCAGAAGCCGTGGTGAAAGCCGTTCCTGTTCCGGTCACCGTCAAGATGCGGAAGGGATGGGACAAAAGCCATGTGAACTGTGTGGAGCTTGCGGTTATGCTGGAAAAGGCCGGCGTTTCCGCTATCGCTGTTCACGGCAGAACAAAGGTGCAAATGTACACCGGAAGAGCGGACTGGGACGTGATCCGGGAGGTCAAACAAGCGATTTCGATTCCGGTTGCTGCAAACGGCGATGTGGCAACGGCAGAAGACGCAGTACATATCCTGCGGTACACCGGGGCGGATCATGTGATGATAGGCCGGGCGGCATTTGGAGATCCGTTCCTGTTTGCCCGGGCAAGAGCTGCCATGAATGGAGATCCCATTCCGGAGACGCTGCCGCTGGGGCAGAGATTTGACGTGGCGGTCCGTCAGATCGAACTGGCTGCTTCTGACAAGGGCGAGCATATCGCGTGCCTGGAGGCCAGAAAGCACCTGTGCTGGTATCTCCACGGCGTTCCGCACGCCGGTTCCTTCAAGCGGGAAATTGCCCAGGTCTCTTCGATGGAAGAGATCTACCGGATTGCAAAGGAAGTCAAACAGGATCTGAGGTGAGACAATGGACGAAATGGAGCGGATCAGACGGGCGGCCAAAGGGGATAAGGAGGCGTTTGCCGAGCTGATCTCGGAGCATCTGCCTTCTGTTTACCAAGGGATCCTGTCAGCAGAAGGGAATTCCGATCTTGCATTCGACCATACAAGGGAAACATTTTTGAGAGCGTGGCATGGGATTTCCCTGTTTCCCGGTGACCAGTCCTTTTCCCAATGGCTGACAGAGCTTTCTTCCGATGTAACTGGCAGAAATGTAGTGATGGGTGAGCAGGCGTCGAATCCAGGCGAGGTACCGTCCCGTCTGAAAGCGGCGATTATGAAGAGAATCGAACTGGAGGATGGACCGGCTGCCTGGAAAGAGAGCTTTCGGAGGTTCCGGTTCACGCTGATCGCGTTGCTGCTGGCGGGCATTCTGCTGCTGATGTCCCGGTTTGGAGGATGCACAGGAGGAGAAAAACCTTCGGTGCGACCGCAGAACACCCCAATCGCATCGCAGATGCCGCAGGTGGATGCGGCGCTGAAACCTGGAAATTAAAAAAAACGGAGGCAGTTGCCTCCGTTTTTATAAATATGTAACCTGCGGCAGATTCCTCGGCGCGGTCCGTGGGTAAGCAACATCCGGGTATCCGAGCACCAGGCAGCGCACCAGCTGTTCCGTTTCTCCAATTCCAAGCAGATCTCTGATCTCGGGAGACATGGCCGCGCATGCGGTAAAGTATCCGCTGTAGAGACAACCAAGATCCAGGGAAGCTGCCATCAGTTCTGTATAGGCGGCAGCTGCTGCGGCGTCGAAGACAGCATCCTTGGGAGAAACAAAGATGAGAAGCTGCGGCGCATGGAAAAACAGCGGATCAAAATTCGGGTCCGTTCTGCGCTGTTCCTGCCAGCGGATGAAGTTTTCCGCCCGGCGGATCTCAGAGGGATCGGCGGCCGTCTCGCGTTGTGTCTGTCCGATCCGGCCTAGCGTATCCAGCGCAAGATCCAATAGTTCCGGGATTTTATCCCTTACGGCAATGAAACGGGTAGCCTGCAGATTTCTTGCGGTTGGACATGCACGGGCAGCCTGAAGGAGCGAATTCAGGACTGTATCGGGCAGAGGCAAAGTTTTATAATGCCGGCAGGAACGTCTGGAACGCATCAAACCCAGCATTCTTTCCGGGGAGACGTTTTTTTCGCTGGGCATGACGTCGTCGGCTGGAAGCCCATCATAGGAAACAGCGGCAACGGGACAGATCGCGACACAGTGTCCACAGCCGATGCAGGCGGCGGGGTTTGAGAGCTCCGCTTTTTCTGTTACGGTAATTGCGCCCGGGAAACAATCGTATGCGCAGCGCCCGCAGCCGATGCAGGCGTCATTATTTATCTGGATCATGGTTACCTCCTGATCGTATTTGAAAAGGATACGCCGCAGGCGCGGCGTATCCTTATTATATCAGATTTCTTCAGTGTCAGGTTCAGATGCTTCAAAAGCAGGGGATTCTGAAGCGGATTCCTCATCAGGAACAGACGCTTCCACAGCTTCCGGAAGCTCTTCCGGCTTTTTCAGGAACGCCATGAATTCATCGCCCGTGATGGTTTCCTTGGTGAGCAGGAACAGAGCAATTTCATCCAGGGTCTCCCGATTCTCCCGCAGCATCTGCTTGGCCGCCTCATAGCATTTCTGAAGCAGATCGCGGACTTCTTCATCGGCGGCAGCAGCGGTGGATTCAGCGCAGTTCATGGCGTTCTGCCCGCCAAGATACTGGCTCTGGGCTGTAACCAGCGCCATGAGTCCGAATCTGTCGCTCATTCCGAACTGCATGATCATACGGCGTGCAAGATCCGTTGCTTTTTCAATATCGTTAGCCGCACCGGTGGTCTGTACACCGAACACGACTTCTTCCGCCGCGCGTCCGGCAAGAAGGGTCTTGAGCTCAGAAATCAGCTCTTCCTTTGAGTTGAGGAATTTCTCCTCCTCTTCCATCTGCAGGGTATAACCGAGAGCGCCGGAGGTGTGGGGAACGATCGTGATCTTCTGAACCGGGGCGGTGTGTTTCTGAAGGGCTGCGACCAGGGCATGGCCCACCTCGTGATAGGATACGATCCGCTTTTCCGTATCAGTAAGGACGGTTCCTTTCTTTTCGGTTCCGGCGATCACCACTTCAAAGGAAACAAGCAGATCCTCCTGGTTGACCGCATGACGTCCCATGCGAACCGCACGGAGGGCAGCCTCGTTGACCAGATTTGCCAGATCCGCGCCGACAGCGCCTGCAGTGACCTGCGCAATCCGGTTGAGATCAACATCTTCTGTCAGCTTAATATTCTTGGTGTGGACTTTCAGCGTCTGCAGCCGTCCGGCCAGATTCGGCTTGTCGACAATGATGCGCCGGTCAAACCGTCCGGCACGGAGCAGTGCCTTGTCCAGAATCTCCGGCCGGTTAGTGGCGGCCAGGATTACGACGCCCTTGGAGGAATCGAAACCGTCAATCTCCGAAAGGAGTTGGTTAAGTGTCTGTTCCCGTTCGTCATTGCTGCCGAGCCGGTTGTCGCGGCTCTTGCCGATTGCATCGATCTCATCGATGAAGATGATGGCGGGCGCCTGCTTGGCAGCCTGCTGGAACAGATCTCGGACCCGGCTTGCGCCGACGCCCACAAACATCTCCACAAAGTCAGAACCGGAAATAAAGAAGAAGGGGACACCCGCTTCTCCGGCAACCGCCTTTGCCAGTAGGGTTTTACCGGTTCCCGGAGATCCCACCAGAAGCGCACCCTTGGGGATTTTTGCGCCGATGGCAGCATACTTCTGCGGGTTGTGGAGGAAATCGATGATCTCCTGCAGGGATTCCTTGGCCTCATCCTGACCGGCCACATCCGCAAATGTGACTCCGGTCTCTTTTTCCATAAATACCTTGGCCTTGCTCTGGCCGATGGACATTCCGCCGCCCATTTTGCCGCCGATGTTCCGCATCAGGAAGCTGAACAGCAGATAGATGGCAGCGAAGGGGATCACATAGGACAGAAGAATCTGGAACAGGGGAGACATTTCATTCTGAATCTCGTGATAGAATTCCACCCCGTGGGCAGAAAGACTGGAAATCAGCTCTGTATCACCCACCAGGCCGGTGAACAGAATCTTCTGTTCTGTTTCCGGCAGATCCTTCTGCTCTTTGGTCTGAATCAGAATACGGTCTGACTGAATTTCTACCTCCGCAATCTCATCGTTTTCAAGCATCTGCTGAAATTCGTTGTATTTGATCTCCTCCATTCTGGAGGAAGCATAGCTGCTGTAGAGGAAATTGATCAGCAGGACAAATACTACAGCCAGCACCGCAATGGGAAGTATTGTATTGAGTTTCGGACGGTTTTGGCTGTCCTTGTTGTTTCCGGAAGAACGTTTTGAGTCCCGGTTATTAGGTTCACTCACAAAAAAGCCTCCTTTGAGACAGATCAGAATGCGATATGCAAATTCTGCAGATAAAAATATAGCATACAATTCCACCGAAAACAACAAAATACCGCTATAATAAGGTAAACTTTCTGTGAATTTGCAGTGCGGCGTTAGAAAGAAATTCGCGTTTTCCCAAGTCAGACTTGCTCTTGCTGCAACGTTCGTGATATAATACAATGACTATTCATTTTTGGAGGAAGTATGCGTAAAACTACGGAACAGCCCAATGAGGGATTATTAGAGGGACGCAACGCTGTCACAGAAGCGTTGAAGGCCGGAAGGACCATCGATAAAGTATTTCTGGCCTCCGGGGACACGGACAGCACCCTGCGGTATATTGCATCTCTGGCGAAAAAAAGCGGTGCTGTAGTCACGTATTGTGACAGGCGCAAACTGGATACCATGAGTCAGACCGGCGCCCATCAGGGCGTGATCGCCATGGCCGCTGCAGTCAGGTATTCTACGGTAGAGGATATTCTTTCCCTGGCAGAGGCGCGGGGGGAGGCTCCTTTGGTCGTGATTTGTGATGAGATCACCGATCCGCACAATCTCGGAGCAATCATCCGTACCGCAGACTGTGCTGGCGCCCACGGCGTTATTATTCCCAAACGGCGGAATTCCGGTCTGACGGCTGTGGTTGCAAAGTCATCCGCGGGCGCGATGGAATATCTTCCGATTGCCCGGGTCAACAACCTTGCGGCTGTCATGCAGCAGCTCAAGGATCGGGGAATCTGGATCTACGGTACAGCCGCTGATGGAGCGGAGTCGCTCTACCGTACCGATCTGACCGGGCCGTGCGCCATCGTCATCGGCTCAGAGGGAAGCGGTATTGGCCGTCTTGTGGCGGAATCCTGCGATTTTATGGTCAGTATCCCCATGAAGGGGCATATTGATTCCCTGAACGCTTCCAATGCCGCGGCGATCCTGCTGTACGAAGCGGTGCGCCAGAGGATTAAATAAAACGAAAGGCTGATTATTCATGTCTTACGAGGAAGATAAACGGAATGCTGTTCCCGGCTGGGAAGCGGATTTTGAACCGGAACAGCAGACCCTTGACGTGTGGATGGATCTGCCGGAGCCGGATCTCACGGCCATAGAGGCCGAGCCCTCCGAACCGGAACCTTCTGTGGATTTGCCGGAGTTTGAGTTTGAACAAATCGTCATGCCGGAGTACACGGCCCAGTCGGAGTCAGAGCTGGCGGATGTGATTGCCCAGGCGGTGGCAACCTCTTTTCATGGGGAACCGGAGTTTATCCCGGAATCCCAGCCTGAGGAGCCGGCAGAAATGGAAGACGCAGATCCTGAGCCGGACGATCATGCAGAAAACGAACCGCAGGACTCCTCCGAGGAAGCGGGAGTACCGGCGCCGGCAGAACCGGAAGCGTCTCCGGATGAACAGAATCCCCAGGAGCCTGAAGAGAAGGAACCTGAAAAACCTCAGCAGAACACACCTCTCTCCGCAAAGAGGCTGAAAAAAGAGGTCAAACCGATCTATCGTCCTGCCAAGAAACTAAAAAAGATCCCCAAGGGGACTGTGCGGGACGGCGTGCTGAAGAGCCTGACCCAGACGCTGGAGGAGATCCGCTCCCGTCAACGGGAGGATCTTCCGGACAACGGCGCTTCCCTGAAAGCCGCAGAACGACATTACAGCAAGGTGGAACGGGTGTACGGAATGTTGAATCCGATTCGTACGGTGATCCTTGTACTGATGCTGATGGCGCTGATGGGACGGCGGTTTTCATGGATGCTTCTTGGATTCCTGGGTGGGGAGACTGGCGTTTTCGTTGCCTTGATCCTGGCGGTTATTTCGGTTGGAATCTGCTGGCGCACAGCAGTAAATGGTGTGCGCGACGCAGCTTATCTCCGCTTTTCCTATGAATCTCTGCTGCTTGTCACCACAGTCCTGAGCGCGCTGGAGGCAATTTCTCAGCGGAATGCACAGACGCTTTTGCCGCTGCTGACGATTGGCTGGTGTCTCAGCGGAATGTCCGATCTGATGAACATTCGTTCCAGACTTCGATCTTTACGGGCCGTCTTGGGACGGAAAAACCGGACTGCGGTCCGGGTCCGCAGGAATCTTTGGGAGCATATGGACTGCATTGGCAAAGCGCCCGCAGGGAATTCCGGATTTGTCCGCCATCTGGAGGAACGGGACAGCTGGCACACCGGATGGTCGATTTTCAGTATGTTCCTGCTGGCTGTATGCCTGATTACCGGCGCTTATCTGTCCGCCAGAACGGGAAACAATTATCTTTCCGTTATTGTGACGCTGCTGACCGTTGCGATGCCGGTCGCAGCCGCCATGACCGGAGCCAGATCCTTCTCGCTTCTGTCCGGCGTCTTAGGTCGGAGCGGCGTGCTGGCCGGATGGTACGGCGCAAAGATGCTCTCTGGCCGGAAGACGGTGCTTGCCTACGATTCCGATCTGTTTCCTGCCGGTACGATCTCACGCCGTGGAGTCAGAGTGTATGGAAATCAGACGGCGCAGCTTTTGGTCTCCTATGGCGCGTCTCTCGTATTTCGAGCGGATAACAGTCTCTCTGAGCCATTTTACAAGCTCCTGCAGGAGACAGGCGGACAGGTTCACCACGTCAGCAGATTTCAGGTGACGGAGGGCGGCCTCTCCGGTCAGATTCATGGCGTGACCGTTGCAGTCGGAACCTATAATTTCATGCAGCTGATGGGCGCCATGCCCCCGAAGGACGCGCCGAAAAACGGACTGTTTATTGCGCTGAACGGGCAAATTGCCGGACTGTTTGCCATTCGATATCGGGTGAAGGCCGGCTCCGCCTCAGGATTTGCAAGATTTGTTCAGCAGCCGCGGCTTACACCCCTTGCCGCCATGAAGCATCTGAGCGTTAACCCCTCCTATATGAAAACCTGGTTCAAAATTCCTGTGGGTGAAATCATTTGTCCGAAGGTAAACACCCGATGGAAACTTGCCGATCCCGCTCGTTTCTCCCGCGGAATCGTCTGCGGCTATCTGATGGCAGAGGGAATTACGGCGTACAGCCGTCTTGTGGCCGGAGCCCGGCGTATGCATACCATGGGCTGGGTCATGACGGCGGGATCTATTGTCACGTCCCTGCTTTTATTCGGCGTGACCGTGTCCGGAATTGCCAATGGCACGGAACTGATCTCGGCGGGACGCCTGCTTCTGATTCAGACGGTCACCTTCCTTGTTGTGGAAGGCTGGTCCCGTCATGTGATCCGTTAATCTGACGCAGATCGGACAGAAAACTACCTTATGTATTGAAAAACCGTGAAAAATGGAATATCCACAAAAGCAACTGGCAGAATGCACAAAATAAATACGTTCTCATTGAAAATACTTGTACCATCGTATATAATCAAATGCAGACTGAAAGCAGAATCCGGGCCTTATTCTCTTTGAGATGCGGCACCGGATCGGAAAGGGGCAATTCTTATGAGCTATACCGCTCAAGACATCAGAAACATCTGCTTAATCGGCCATGGCGGCGACGGTAAGACGGCGCTGGCGGAGAGCATGCTGTTTTTCACCAAGGGTACGGACCGTCTCGGTAAGTCTGCTGACGGCACCACCATCAGCGACTTTGATCCGGAGGAAATCAAGCGGAAATATTCCATTTCCACCTCCATCATCCCCGTGGAATACGGCAAGTCCAAGATCAATCTGCTGGACAACCCCGGCTACTTCGACTTTGCCGGCGAGGTTATGCAGTCTGTTCGTGTCGTTGACGCGGGCGTGATCGTGGTCTCTGCCAAGAACGGTGTGGGTGTCGGCACGGAGAAGTCCTGGAAGTATCTGTTTGAGCGGAAACTGCCGAAGTTTGTCTATGTTTCCAAGCTGGACGAAGAGCATGCGGATTTCTATAAGACCTTTGAGCAGCTGCGGGAGAAGTTCGGCAAAACCCTTGCCCCCATTACCATTCCCATCATGGAAGGGGATAAGTCGGTTGGCATTGTAGATATCATCCACAAGGATGCCTATCTTTCCGGCGGCGGCAAGACCCAGAAGGTCGATATTCCCGCGGATCTTACTGATCGTGTGGACGAGTATTATGAATTCCTGTGCGAAGCGGTCGCCGAGACCTCTGAGGAGAATATGGAAAAGTTCTTCGAGGGCGAGGAATTCACGCTGGATGAGATCATTGCCGGCATCAATCAGGGCGTGAAGGATCTGTCTCTGGTTCCCGTATTCTGCGGCAGCGCCATGACCGGCATGGGCACGGAATCTCTGATCCGCGGCCTGGTCGACTTTGCGCCGAATCCCACTGAGGGATATGCACAGCACGCGGTGAATGAAAAGGGCGAGGATGTTACGATCAACTGCGCTCCCACCGAGACCCCTGTGATCTTTGTGTTCAAGACCGTGTCTGACCAGTACGGCAAGCAGTCCTACTTCAAGGTCATTTCCGGCAATGTTACCGCAGATCTGGCCCTGGAGAATGCCCGTACCGGCGACACCGAAAAGCTCGGCCATATCTACACGGTCAAGGGCAAAAAGAGCACCGAGGTCAAGGAGCTCTGCTGCGGCGACATCGGAATGGTGTCCAAGCTGACCTCCGTTAAGACCGGTGATACGCTATGCCAGCCCGGCCGTCCGCTGACGCTGGATCCCATTGATTATCATGAACCCTGCCATTCCCGCGCGATCTACGCAAAGGTCAAGGGGCAGGAAGAAAAGATCGCCTCCGGTCTTGCCCGGCTTGGCGAAGAAGATCAGTCCTTCACGCTGGTCAACAACCCCGAGACCAAGGAAATGGTCCTCACCGGCGCCGGTGACATCCATCTCGACGTGCTCTGCTCCAAGCTGAAAACCAAGTTCGGCGTGGACAGCGAGCTCAGAGAGCCCAAGGTAGCCTACCGCGAAACCATCCGCAAGACCGCTCAGGTCCGCGGCCGGCATAAGAAGCAGTCCGGCGGCCATGGCCAGTTCGGCGATGTTGTGATCGAATTCTCTCCCGGCGAGACCGAGGAGCTGACCTTCGAAGAGAAGGTCGTTGGCGGCGCCGTGCCCAAGAACTTCTTCCCTGCCGTGGAGAAGGGCCTCCGGGAGTCCTGTGAAAAGGGCGTTCTGGCTGGTTATCCCATGGTGTTTGTCAAAGCCACGCTGCTTGACGGCTCCTACCATCCCGTGGATTCCTCTGAAATGGCCTTTAAGACCGCTGCGTCCTTGGCCTATAAAGAGGGTATTCCGAAGGCGGGCCCGGTCATCCTTGAGCCCATTGGTTCTCTCCAGGTCACAATTCCGGACGCCATGATGGGCGATATTATGGGCGACCTGAACAAGCGCCGTGGCCGTGTGATGGGCATGACGCCCAATGCCGATGGCGATCAGGTGGTCGAGGCTGAGGTTCCCATGGCTGAGATGATGAGCTATGCCATTGACCTGCGCTCCATGAGCCAGGGCCGCGGTAGCTTCACGTTCCAGTTTGTGCGTTATGAAGAGGCTCCTATGACCACTCAGCAGGCGATCATCGAGGCGGCTAAGGCTGCGGCTGAAGAATAATCTGTGCTGCTTACGGACGGACGTTTGTCCGTCCGTAAGTTTTTTGAGGTAGAATCATGACACAATTCTTACTGAAGCTGATCGCTATGCTGGCTATGCTGACGGATCATGCGGTGAAAACTGTGGTTAAAACCGGGACGCTTTCTCCTTGGGTTGGAATGGAAATGGAACGGGTGATCCGAATCACCATGCTGGTCATCGGACGGATGGCTTTCCCAATCTTTGCGTGGTTTGCGGCGGAAGGTTGCCGGAAGACCTCAGATCCGAAACAGCATCTGATACGGCTTTTTATGTTCTCCGTGCTGTCGGAGGTCCCGTTTCAGCTGTGTTTCCATGGAACGCTGAAGCTGGGCGCGACGAATGTGATATTCACAATGCTCCTGAGCGCCTTGGCCATCCATTCCGCTCCGCTTCTGGAACAGTATCTGCCAAAGACGGCAGCCCGTATTCTGCCTGCGGTTCTCGCCATCGGCCTTGGCTGGTTTCTACAAACGGACTATAATGCCTGGGGTGTTGCGCTTGTAATTGGCCTGTATTATCTGCCGGACCGGAAACGCAGGATCCTGTATCTCTTTACCTGGGTCACAGTGTTCCAGCTCATTTGGCACGGGTGGAGCAAAGGGACCTGTCTTTGGCTGACGTCTGCGGGACAGATGTTGCTGCCGCTGTACTATCTCGGCTGTCTGGCTGCGGTTGCGCTTTTGTGCTGCTATAACGGAGAACGCGGGCAAAATGCCAGATGGCTGTTTTATCTATTCTATCCGGCCCACCTTTTGGTCCTGTACCTGATTCAGCTGCAATTATGAAGGGAGTGCGAAATGGAAATCAAAGACACTTTTTTACAGATCTATCAGAGCAATATCCATCGGGAAGGGGCGGATAAGTTCCTGGAATATCTGACAGAGAAATCGGATTTCTTCACAGCGCCTGCCAGTACCCGTTATCACGGAGCCTACGAAGGCGGCCTGGCACAGCACAGCGTCAACGTCTATGAGTGCCTCCGGGCCTATATGGACCGGGAACGGGTCAAAGATCTTTACCACATGAATTACTCAGAAGAGACGATCGCGCTGGTATCACTTCTGCACGATGTTTGCAAGATCGGCTGTTATAAGATCAGTACCAGAAATGTGAAGGACGAAAACGGCGTTTGGCAGAAAGTGCCCTTTTATCAGTTCGATGATCCCATGCCCTACGGACACGGGGAGAAGTCTGTGTATATCCTTTCCGGATTCATGCGTCTGAGCCGGGAGGAGGCCTTTGCCATCCGGTATCACATGGGTTTTTCCGGCAATGAGGACAAGGGAAGCGTAGGGAAAGCCTTTGAGCAGTTCCCGCTGGCCTTTGCGCTATCTGTAGCGGATATGGAAGCGACTTATTTCCTGGAAGGAAAATAAAAAGGAGCGCCGTTGTGCGCTCCTTTTAGCTAAATTCCTGCATTTGTCCGGCGGCGGAGAAGCTGTCCGGCAGGATATCAGACATCGTTCTTGTCTCATACAGACCGTCCGCCCCGCCTAAATAGATCATAAAATCATCCCCGCAGAACTCTCGCATGACCTGCCTGCACACGCCGCAGGGAGGGAAGAGACCAGTGATTCGGCCTCCTTTTCCACCCACAATTGCAATCGCGGAAAAATCCCGGACGCCTTCGCTGACCGCTTTGACAAACGCGGTGCGCTCAGCGCAGATGGTCGGGGAGAAAGCGGCGTTTTCAATGTTGCATCCAAGGAACACCCTGCCGTCTGCGGCGAGCAGCGCCGCTCCAACACAGTAGCGGGAATATGGTGCGTAAGCACGGGTCATGGCTTCTTCTGCCAGACGGATCAGCTTTTCCGGCGTCATAACAATACCTCCCGGTGAGAACTGTCTCTATTATACTCCCATTCTATCGGAAAATCGGACTAAAAATAAGCGCGTTTCCTTGTGCGGAATGACGAAATACAGCGGCAGGATAGGCTGAAAACTGATTGACACTGCGGTATATTCTGGTATAATAAAGCAAAATCTAATCCCTTCGGCGATTGCCGGGAAAGGAACACTGATATGAAACAGTGCCTGATCGTAGTAGATTACCAAAACGATTTTGTGACCGGATCGCTGGGGTTTCCTGAGGCGGCGGAACTGGAGGACCGAATCGTACAGAAAATCCGGGAATACCGGGATCGCGGTGATGAGGTCATGTTTACTTTTGACACCCACAACAGCACTTATCTTCTTTCCAGAGAAGGACGGTTCCTTCCGGTACCCCACTGTATCGGCGGTACGGAGGGACATAAGCTTTACGGAAAAGTCGGAGAGATGGCCACTGAGGACGACTGGTGCTTTATCAAATACACCTTTGGGTCCGACGCGCTCTATGATTTCCTGAAGCAGAATGCCTTTTCCCGGATCGAACTGGTGGGCGTGGTCACGAATATCTGCGTGATCTCCAATGCTGTTCTTGTCCGGACGGCACAGCCGGAAACAGATGTCACGGTGGACGCCTCCTGCTGCGCATCCAATGATCCGATCCTGGGTGAAAAAGCGCTTGACGTGATGGAAAGTCTTCAAATTGTTATTACTGGCAGAAAGGAAGAAGTCTGATGAATACGAAAATGATCAACCCCAGAAATCTTTCCATGCTCTGTGATTTTTACGAGCTGACGATGGGCAACGGCTACCTGCTCAAGGGATACGGCGACAAGATCGCATATTTTGACGTGTTCTTCCGCAGTGTTCCGGATGGCGGCGGCTTTGCGATCGCAGCCGGTCTGGAGCAGGTGGTGGAATACATTGAAAACCTGCACTTCGAAGACGACGATATCGAGTATCTCCGGTCCAAGCATTGCTTTGACGAGCAGTTCCTGGATTATCTCCGCAATTTTAAATTCTCCGGCGATATCTACGCCGTGCCGGAGGGAACGCCTGTATTTCCCTATGAGCCGATCCTGACGGTTCGGGCTCCTGCCATTGAAGCGCAGCTCATTGAAACCTATGTGCTTCTGGTCCTGAACCATCAGACCATGATTGCCACCAAAGCCAACCGTATTGTCCGCGCGGCCCAGGGCAGGGCGGTACTGGAGTTTGGCTCCCGCCGGGCACAGGGCGCCGACGCCGCGATTATTGGCGCCCGGGCAGCTTATATCGGCGGCTGCGCTGGAACGGCCTGCACACTGACGGATAAAATTTTCGGTGTTCCCGCGGGCGGCACCATGGCCCATGCCTGGGTGCAGATGTTCGATTCCGAGTATGAGGCGTTCAAAGCATATTGTGAGATCTATCCCACCAACGCTACGCTTCTTGTGGATACCTATAATACCCTCAAGAGCGGCGTTCCGAACGCGATCCGTGTCTTTAAGGAGATGCTCGTTCCGAAGGGAATCACGAATTTTGCCATTCGTCTGGATTCCGGCGATATTGCCTATCTGTCCAAGAAAGCAAGAAAAATGCTGGATGAGGCGGGTCTGACTACCTGTAAGATTACGGCTTCTAATGCCCTTGATGAATACCTGATCCGCGATCTTATGATGCAGGGCGCGCAGATCGACACCTTTGGCGTGGGCGAGCGGCTGATCACATCCAGGAGCACGCCGGTATTTGGCGGAGTCTATAAGCTGGCGGCCGTAGAGAACGAAAAGGGTGAAATCACCCCGAAGATCAAGGTCAGCGAAAACACCGCCAAGATCACCAACCCTCACTTCAAGAAAGTCCTCCGCTACTACGACAAGGAAAGCGGAAAGGCTCTGGCTGACGAGCTCTGCCTGCGGGATGAGGTTGTGGATCCTGCACAGCCCCATACGATTTTCGATCAGTACGCCACCTGGAAGACCAAGACGCTGACCGATTACACCGTAAGAGAACTGCAGGAGCCTATCTTCCGGAACGGTGAGCTGGTCTATCATCTGCCGTCTCTGCCGGATATCAAGAAGTACTGTGCGGAGCAGCTTGACACGCTCTGGGAGGAGGTCATGCGTTTTGAGAATCCGCATACCTACTATGTGGACCTCTCGCAGAAGCTGTGGGATGTGAAGCGTCAGCTTCTGGCGGCTGCAAAACAATAAAACATCGGGAAAACCGGACGGGATACCCGTCCGGTTTTTTACGTCAGATAGCTGCGGATGGTGTCCATCACGTTTTGAACTTCCAGCTCGAACATCCGGGCGGAGACCCGCAGACAGCCGTGTCCAAGGATGATGATCTGCTCCAGTCCGTCGGACGTGGCAACCCGTACCCGGTGTTTCTTGCCCAGCTCATAACTGAGCCGTTCGATATAGCTGTCAGCCGTCTGCGCTTCCCTGGTATATACCACGCTCAGATCGCCGTACCGTTCGACGGAACCGGGATTTCCCGGGACCTTGTACGCGTCAAATACCAGGATCACAGGGCACTGCCGGAAGCTCTGATAGTTGCGTAAGATGTCAATCAGCCGGTCTCTGGCTGCGCTCAGATCATCCTGAGCCAGCTTTTTCAGGTCATCCCAGGCAAAAATGATATTGTAGCCGTCTACCAGAACATACTCTGGACCCGTCGGGACCGGTGTTTCCCGGAATGGTTTGGTCTCGGTATGGCGCTGCTGCGTGTTCATTGCCTGTCTCCGATCCTGACGAATGGGTCCATAGGTTCGCTCAAAGATTGCAATCAGTTCCTTGTCTGTGGCTGCCATAGCCCGGTATCTTTTCCCTAGAACCTCCATTTCGGAGTCCTGCTGTTCAGATTTCAGGACTGAGGGGAGGTGCATGTGTTCCGGTACCTCGGACCACTTCACAATAAAGCCCGCGCCGTGGGCGCAAAAAACGCTGTCAGGGCTGTTTTCCGGATCTGATTCCGGCTTATACCCGGAGGTGTTGACCACCTTGTCCTGCGTCTGGCAGGGCTCATACCCGTGAAAGGACAAACTGAGGCGTCCCATTCCATGGGTGTAGGCGGTGAATTCTCTGGGGTAATCCCGCAGCGCGGCCACAGGAGCACGGCCTGACAGCACCGCCGTGGCCTCTCCGGATTCCATGGGGGTCATTTCCGCGCCAATGCGCTGCAGATCTGTCATCGCTCTGCCGACCTGATCCAGCGGAAGCTCCATACGGAATCGGTACCATGGCTCTAACAGGACAGATTCCGCCTGCATCAGTCCCTGGCGGACAGCCCGGTAGGTGGCCTGGCGGAAATCCCCGCCTTCTGTGTGCTTCAGATGCGCTTTGCCGGACATCAGGGTGATCTTCATATCGGTGATCGGGCTGCCGGTGAGCACGCCGAGGTGCTGTTTCTCGGCAAGATGGGTCAGGATCAGCCGCTGCCAGTTCCTGTCCAGATCGTTTTCCGGGCATGCGGAATCAAACACAAGCCCGCTGCCTCGTTCGCCGGGTTCCATGAGAAGATGCACTTCAGCATAATGCCGCAGAGGCTCATAGTGCCCCACGCCCTCCACGGTATTCGAAATCGTCTCCCGATAGAGAATACTGCCCTGGGAAAATTCCACGGAAAGACCGAACCGTTGGGTCATCAGCTCCTGCAGGATTTCCAGCTGAATGGGTCCCATGATCTGTACCCGGATCTCCTGATGAAGGCTGTCGAACTGTACATGAAGCTGCGGATCCTCTTCCTCCAGCTGACGGACCTGCTCCAGTGCCCGGCTGAGATCCGTACCTTCCGGCAGGATCATCCGGTACGTGAGAACCGGGGAGAGCACGGGGGAATGGTCCATGGAGGCTTCGCCCAATCCCATACCGACGGAAGTATGGTTCAAGCCGACAGCAGCCACGATATCTCCGGGGTACGCAGTATCCACGGGGCGGAACTTAGCTCCGGAATAAACGCGCAGCTGGGTGACCTTTTCACCGCAGAGCATCTGCCTGGCGGACAGCGTGCCGCCGGTGACCTTTATGTGTGTTTCCCGCACCCCCTGAGCGTCCCGCGCGATTTTGAATACCTGCGCCGAAAATGACTCCCCGGAAGGGGATTCCGGTACATAGGCGCCAAGACCGGCCATAAAATCCTCGATGCCCTGAAGCTTCAATGCGGCGCCGAACCACACCGGAAATATCTTTCCCCGCGCAATGGCGCTGCGTATGGATTCTCTGGATAGAGTTCCTGATTCGAGCACCTCATCCAGCAGCGTCTCATCGCATAGCGCCAGATCTTCCGGATCATAATCCGAAAGATCCACAATGCCCTCGGAGAGACTTTTTTGCAGCTCAGACAGGATAGAGGCGCGTTCCGCACCCGGCAGGTCCATCTTGCTGACAAACAGAAACGTGGGTATGTTCCGCTGCCGGAGCAGCCGCCAGAGCGTATAGGTGTGGCTTTGTACGCCCGCACTGCCGCCGATGACAAGAATGGCGCAGTCCAGAACACGGAGTGTGCGCTCCATTTCCGCAGAAAAATCCACATGACCGGGGGTGTCGAGCAGCGTGACCTGCAGGTCGTTCCACGATAAAACGGCCTGCTTGGAAAAGATGGTGATGCCCCGGCTGCGCTCCAGAGAAAACGTATCCAGGAAAGCGTCTCCGTGATCCACTCTGCCGAGAGATCGGATGCCTCCGGATAGATAGAGCATCGCCTCCGCAAGCGTGGTCTTTCCTGCGTCCACATGGGCGAGAATTCCGATGACGGTTCGTTTCATAGTGTTCCTTTCCCAGGTTATACGGTGAGATTATTGATCCAGATCCCTTTTTTGACCAGGATCAGTCCTGCGACCGCCTTAAGCGCGTCGGCGCACTGAACGATCAGGAACATGGGAATCAGTGCAATTCCGGTACAGTATGCCAGAATCAGCGCCAGCGGGATGTTGACGACCCACATGGAAACGCTGTCAAATAGAAATGTCAGGAGGGTTTTTCCTCCAGATCGCAGGGTAAAGTAGCAGCTGTTGTATAGGCCGCGGGCCGTCAGAAACAGCGCGTCAAGCCAAAGAAGCCGGTTTGCCAGCGAACGCACCTCTTCTGTTGTATTGTAGATTTTCGGAAAAAACGGTGCCGCCATAGCCAACAACACTGCGGCAAATAAGCACAGCGCCATGCCAAAAGCGATCATTTTCCGATTGGTGTCCCTGGCCCGCTCGAATTCTCCGGCCCCAAGATCCTGACCAACCAGGATGGAGATCGCGCTGCCCATGGCGAACACCGCAATTGCGAAGAAATTACTGACGGTGCTGGAAATGTTGTATGCTGCCACAGCGCTGAGGCCCCGGGTGGAATAGCATTGGACGATGATCGTTGTGCCCAGGGACCACATCAGTTCGTTGAGAAGCAGCGGCATGCCCTTAACCGTGATGTCTTTCGCAAGGGACAGCGGAACGGTCAAAGTGCGATAGATCCCTGTAAAATAGGGGAAACGGGCCCGGTGTACCCTGGTATAGATCAGTATGATTCCAAGCTCTGCAAATCGTGAAATGGCAGTTGCGACGGCAGCGCCCGTGACGCCGAGCTTCGGCGCGCCGAAGTGACCGAAAATCAAGATATAGTTTCCAACCATATTGACCAATACGGCGATGATTCCGGCGCGCATCGGTATAGATGTCTCGCCGGTTTCCCGCATGGTGGAGGCATAGAGCTGAACCGCCGCAAACGGGATCATACCGATGAGCATGACCACCATATATTCCGTGCCGTACTGCAGCGTTGCCTCCAGGTTTCCGGAACCGCTCTCTGTCAGGAACAGCCGAATCAGAGGAGTACGGAAAAACCAGAAGACCCCGATGCCAAGAAAGGTGATCAAAGCAGTGCTGAGTACTTTATAACGGAATACGCTGCGGATCTTATCCTGATCACCCTTGCCGAAATATTGGGCGCAGAAGATTCCGGCGCCGGAAAGGGAACCGAAAATACAAAGCTGAAAAATGAACTGCAGCTGATTGGCGATGGCCACGCCCGACATCTGCTCAGTGCCGACCTGACCGACCATGATATTGTCCAAAAGTCCGACAAAATTAGTGATGCCCTGCTGAATGATGATCGGCAGCATCACCTTCAAAACCCGCCGGTAAAAATCTCTGGATCCGATGTATTTCTTCACGATTCTCGCTCCATTTCGTAATTACACCAGAAAATTATAACACAGCTTTGATTCCGGCTCAATAGGGGAGTGTTTCGATTGTGCTCCTGCAGGTTTCTTTTTATGATTCGAGTTCGTAAGGATTGACGGAGCGCATCCGGCGATTTATAATAACAGTATCGTTGTGAAAGGAGATGCGATATGGAAAAACTTGTGACTTATCTGCTTGACGGAAAGGAAGTTCCTGCCGGAACCCCCGGTGCCAGTGCGGTGGAAACTCCTGCCATCTCTCCGGAAAAGGGACTCTATGAAGGCGGTATGACAAAGGGCTCCTGCGCCTACCGTACGGCCCTGTTCGTGGACGGCGGAAAAGTGGACGGGGAACGGAGCGTCACGGACGCGATCACCGGCGGCACCTTTAACGATTCCGTTCTGGAGGGCGGCGTCATTGATTCGGACAACATCCATTTCAACGGTGTCATGGTGAACAATTCCGATTATCAGGTTAAAAACCTGACTATGACTGCCGACGGTTCCGGCGGAAACGATTTCAAAGGCTTTGGCGCCGGCATCGCTGCCTTCGGAAAATCCAACGTGAATGTGGACGGCTATGTCTTCGACGGCAAGGGCGCGGTACGTCATGGCGTGTTTGCCGGCGGCAATTCTCCGGAGGATGAACTGACCGTGACGGTCAAAAACTCCTTTATCAAGGCCAACGGTTCTCAGTATGAGCAGAAGGCGGAAGGTATGAGCTCCTGCCCGTGGATGCTCGGAATTTCACCGGATGGCCACGCCCGGGACACCATGGTGGACGGATACAGCCATGTGAACTACGAAAAGGATATCCTTCTGTCTGACGGCTGGGGCGTATTGTCTGTGGACGATACCGGCGATACGACGGAATTCGGCAAGTATTCTATCGAGATGCAGGTGAAGGATTCCGTCATCGACGTGACCACGGAGGGTACGGATGATCCCAGCTGCTATGCCACCTATGCCATTGGCGGCTGCCGGAACCGGTTCTATCACTGCGTTGTGGGCAACGGCGCGGAATCCGATGCGTATCTGGCGCTGAAGTCTGCTATGCGGCCTTCGAATGTAAGCTATGACTATCAGACCAAAGAGTACGGCATGACTTACGCGGCTGTGGTGGCCAACGAGCATGCCTCCGCGGGCTGGTATGACGGCTGTGAGGTTACCACCAAATACGGTGTGATGTATCATAAGACCAACAACGTCCGGTATGTACCCGGGGCGGGGGACGATTCTGCTTCCACGCTTCCTGAGTGTGGTGTCACGGAGGTCAAAAACTCCACATTCCGGACCCAGGGTGCAGCGTTCCTGGTGAAAGCCTGCACGCCGGTCATCTCGGTGGAGAACAGCCGGTTCTGCTCGGATAAGGGCGTGATCGTCCAGCTTATGACCTGCGATGATCCCGGAATGGGAACTCCCGCTTTCTCCGAGGCGATTGATATCAGCGCACCTGTGGCGCGCGACCCCAAGTATGATCCCTATGATTACAACCGGAAAGACGTGAAGCTGTTCCGGAAGTTCGACGTAAAGAATATGATCGGTGACGTGCAGGCATCCTTCCGTGGCTGCAACAGTAAAAACGGATCCGCTTTGAACGGCAGCTTCTACAATTCCATTAATGTGGAAACCAACGGAGAAGGAATGCTCTGGTGGGGGCAGAACCTGATTCTTAGCTTCGACGACTGCGATATCAAGGGGGCTTGTTCTTCTTCTGTAGCGACGCATGACAAGTATTCCTACTATCTTGTTCCGGCGGATAATCAATACGGCGGCATTCCCGTAAATGCCGACGGATATGAGATCGCCGGATCCTGGGACAAGCCGAAGATGCATATGCCCATGCCGGAGGACTTCAATCCCGGCGAAGGAGACATGCCCCCCATGGATATGCCCGGAGGAATGCCGCCTATGCCGGAACCCAAGTTCTATTTTACCCCGAACTGGGACGAGCGGGGCAATCTGATCGTTGTAGGCAAGGAAAAGCTGAAGCCGGAGCTTGGATGCATCGTTTCCAGAGACGCCACACTGCTCGGCGCGCTGAACAACACCCCCGCGCCCACGGTGAACAACGGCGTGTGGGTTTCTCTGAAAAACGGTTCCACCTGGACGCCGGAGGGAACCAGTTACCTCAGCCGCCTGGAGATCTCTGCCGACAGCCGGATCCTTGGCAGCGTTACGGTGAACGGTGATCAGGTGATCCCGGAGGCCGGAAAGGTGTATACAGGCGCTATTGTAGTGACAGCATAAGAAAAGGAGACCGGAAGCAGAACCATCTGCTTCCGGTCTTGATGTGCGCCCGGCGAGCGCACGTTCTATAGGGTGAAAGTCCCGAACGCGCCCGGCAGTGGGAAGCGTTAGCCAAAGGCAAAGGTGTCCATCGCGAGGTGGAATCTGAAGGAAGCCGGATTTGGAGAGTTGAAAGGT
>JAFUFT010000014.1 GCA_017469795.1 Oscillospiraceae bacterium | reverse complement strand
TCTCGGTGGTATTCAAATGCTCGTGTCCCAACACCTCCTGAACAGTTTTGACATCCACGCCCTGGGACAGCATCAGCGTCGCGGCTGTATGACGGAGTTTATGTGCAGAATACTGTGTGGGATCCAATCCGGCTGCCAGAAGATGCTTTTTCACCATGCGGTGAATGGCGTTAGTGCTCATTCTTCCGCCTTTTTGTGACAGGAAAAGCGGCCGTTTGACATCGTTTCGGATAGATTCCGGTAAGGAATCGTTGTACTTGTTAATTGCGGCAACGCAGGCGTCGCCCATATAAACGGTCCGCTCTTTGTTACCTTTGCCCAAAACACGAAGTCTATCTTTGTATATATCGCCAAAATTCAATCCAGCAAGCTCTGATATACGGACGCCGCAGTTTAAGAAAACTAACAGAATTGCAAAATCACGATCTGCATGAGTGCCTTTTACGGAGTTTAACAAAGACCTGGCCTGTTCCAAAGTCAGATATTTCGGAAGAGCACGCCGAAGCTTTGGATATTCCACATCTGCCACGGGATTGTCTTCTAACTGCTTGGTTCGTACGGTCAGGTATTTGTAAAAGGACTTGATGGCAGAGAGCTTTCTCGCGCGCGCAGCATTTTCGATCCCTTGACCCGGATGTTTCGTTTCGGGATGAAACACGCGGTCGTCGCTGAGATAAGAGAAGAAGTCATAGATATCTTCCAGCGTGATGCTCCTGATGAACGCAAGGTCAACGTTACGAATGGAGATCGTATTCAGATCGGTTTCGTAAGGCATATCATTGCGGATCATTACCATAAAGCGAAGAAACATCCTGAGATCCAGATAGTATTCCGATACAGTTCGGGAAGATTGACCTTTAATGGTTTCGTGGTACGCCAGAAAGTCGCGCAAAACACGTGGACAATCTCTGAGGTCCATTTGATCACCTGATTTCCTTTGTTTGCTTAGACTATATCATAAATGCACCAAAAACGCAACAAAATTTTTATTTTGTTGCGTTTTTGATGCGCCCGAATCAATCGCTCCCCTCCGGGAATTCTCGAAAAATATGTTCCGCAAAAGCCCGATGCCCGGATTCCGTGAAATGAACGCCGTCAAAACAGAGCTCGATCCCCCAATTGCGTGCATCTAAAAAACCGACGTTTCGGTTCTCTGCAACTTGCCGGTACAGGTCCGCCAGCGTTTTCGATGCGTTTACAAGGGACTGGGTCGGGACCCAGGCGCCCAGCTTCTTTGGCGGCGGTCCGATCAAAAGAATTCTACCGGAGAATCCGGAGCTTTTTTGGATCGCGTCCAGAAAACGACTCATTCGATTTGCCGTCTCCTGCGGAGATGCGCCCTGCAGAAGATCGTTTCCGCCCAGCAATATGATCAGAAGATCTGCGTCTGCCTGCTCCAGCTCAATTAGAAAGCGCCGGACTTCCGCATCGCGGCGCGGGATCTCCCGGCCGTTTTCACCGCAGTTAATCATATCCCAGCCGGTCAATAATCCGAGGATATTGACCCATCGCAGGTTTTCAGGATAACGTCCGCCCAAATAAGATCTCGGATCATAGCCGTATGTATTGGAATCACCAAAACAAAAAACGCGCATGGTTCCCTCCATCCACTCGTTTTCGGAGCTGCAGCCCCGAAATCAGCGGCCGCTCCCCTCCTGCTCAGCGTTTGTATTATAAATCCGCATGAATTGAATTGCAACCTGTGTGATTGACAGCCGGCGCTCCTTGCAATACAATACTACTGTTATCACAAAAATGAGGTCTGAAATATGGAACAAATCATCAAAACACTGGCAAAAGAATTAGAAAAACCCGAAAAATATATCGAAAACGTTATATCGTTGCTGGATGAAGGCAATACGATTCCGTTTATTGCGCGGTATCGGAAAGAACTCCACGGGTCGATGGATGATACGTCCCTGCGAACCCTGGAGACGAGGCTTCAGTACCTGCGAGGCCTGCAGGAACGTCGTGAGACGATATGCAGGGGGATTGAATCCCAGGGAAAGCTGACAGAAGCATTGAAAAAATCACTGGACAGTGCCCATACACTTTCCGAATTGGAGGATCTTTACCGTCCTTACAAGCAAAAACGCCGGACAAGAGCGACGATCGCAAAAGAAAAAGGACTGGAACCGCTGGCAGAGCGCCTGTTTTCTCAGGAGAAAAACTGTCCCAGACCGGAAAAAGCGGCGAGCGAGTTCGTGAATCCGGATCTGAATGTGAATACCGTGGAAGAAGCGCTGCAGGGTGCGAGTGATATTATCGCAGAACGGATCAGCGATAATGCTGCGCTGCGGAAAACCCTTCGCACACTCTTGTTCGATAACGGCACGCTGATTTCCACGGCAGCTACGGAAGAAGATTCCGTCTACCGCATTTACTACGAGTTTTCACAGCGGATTTCCAAGCTGCACGGATATCAGATCCTTGCGATCAACCGCGGTGAAAAAGAAAAATGCCTCAAGGTCCAGCTTGCGCTTAATGAAAATGTGGCGATGCAGGCTGTCCGGCGGGCTTCTGTGAAGTATGGCTCCCCTGCTACGGAATTCGTTTCCGGTGCAGCACAGGATGCCTATACCCGCCTGATTTTCCCTTCGATTGAGCGTGAGATCCGCTCCGATCTTACAGAGACCGCCTGCAAAGGCGCCATAGAGCAGTTTGCGCTGAACTTGCGGCCTTTGCTGATGCAGCCTCCTGTCAAGGGAAAGGTAACCATGGGACTGGACCCCGGATATCGGATGGGCTGCAAGGTGGCGGTGGTAGACGGAACCGGGAAAGTCCTGGATACCACTGTGGTCTACCCTACCCATGGCGACAGAAAGAAACAGGAAGCGATCGCTGCACTGTCCCGGTTGGTGCGGAAGCACGGCGTTTCCCATATTGCCATCGGCAACGGAACCGCAAGCAGAGAAACGGAACAGATGACGGTTGAACTGATACAAGCAGAAAAGAAGAACGGGATCGATCTGAGTTATATGATCGTTTCGGAAGCCGGTGCTTCTGTGTATTCAGCCAGTCCCCTGGCGGCCGAGGAGTTTCCAGAGTACGACGTCAATCTTCGTTCTGCCGTGTCGATCGCCCGGCGCCTGCAGGATCCGCTGGCAGAGCTGGTGAAGATTGAACCGAAGGCCATCGGTGTCGGACAGTATCAGCATGATATGCCGGAGAAGCAGTTGGATGCCGCCCTGAACTCCGTGGTGGAAGACTGTGTGAATGCGGTGGGTGTGGACGCTAATACTGCATCCCCCTCCCTGCTGCTCCGTGTTTCCGGACTGACGAATACGATCGCAAAGAATATTGTGGCTTATCGGGAAGAACACGGCGCTTTTACGGACCGCAAGCAGCTGCTGAAGGTTCCGAAACTTGGTCCCAAAGCCTATGAGCAGTGCGCCGGATTCCTGCGGATTCCCGAGAGTAAGAACATTCTGGACAATACGGCTGTACATCCGGAGTCCTATCCGGCGGCAGAGCGCCTGCTGTCGCTGACACATCACAGCATGGAGGATGTCAGAGCGTCCAAGCTGGGTTCCCTCTCCGCCGAGGTGGATAAGACGGGACGTCAGAACGTCGCGGACGCCATTGGCGTCGGCGTACCGACTTTGCTGGATGTTGTTGCCGAGCTCCAGAAACCGGGCCGGGATGTGCGGGATTCCCTGCCCCAGCCGATCCTCCGTACAGATGTACTGGAAATCAAAGATCTGAAGCCGGGTATGGTCCTCGCAGGAACGGTGAGAAATGTCATTGATTTCGGTGCGTTCGTAGATATCGGCGTGCATCAGGATGGGCTGATTCATATCTCCGAAATAGCAGACCGCTATCTGAAACACCCGTCTGAGGTGCTGTCAGTTGGCGATGTCGTACAGGTCAGGATTCTCTCGGTAGATGAGAAGAAAAAACGCATTAGCCTGTCCATGAAGCAGGCAAAAACTGACTGAGCGTAACATGCAGATCAAATAAACCCGGATGGCAGAAAAGCCATCCGGGTTTTGCTGTAGTTGATACGAAAATTCATTGCGGATCAGACCCATTGAGCCAGATCGGAGAACCTGCGGATGATTCCGGCGTAATGGTCCGGTTTCCCAAAGCCGTAGGAAGCAAAAATGAACGGAATGCCCGCAAAGTCTGCCGACTCCTGGTCACCCAGCGTATCGCCGATATATACAGGCTGGAGCAGGCGCTTGTCCGAAATCAGTTTCCTGATGTTTTCACCCTTGCTCAGACCGGTATCCCCAAAGCACAGGAATCCGTCAAAACAGTCGGACAGATGGTGTGCGTGCAGAAAAGACTCAATATAGCCGCTCTGGCAGTTGCTGATTATATACAACGGGTAACGGGCGTGAAGCGCGGTCAGGGTACGCTCCACATCCGGATACAGCCGGCCGCCATGGAGATATAAATACCGGTTTTCCTCCTGGACGCATTCCTCCATCAGTGCCGCCTGACGTTCCGGAGATTCCGATGGAAACAACCTGCGTGCGATCTCATCCATCTGCAGGCCCATCAGGGATTCCTGCTCTGCCCGATCGATCGGGCCTCTCAGGCCGGGATAACGCGCCAGAACGCGGTTCCAAGTCAGAATGACCTCGTCCACGGAGTCCCACAAGGTCCCGTCCAGATCAAAGATAATACTATCTATCTGCATGGCGGTCTTATCCCTCCGGATTATCGCTGCCCGGTTCGGCGGGTTCCTGCGCCGCAGCGGCATCCTGCATCTCCTTGATGGGCTGAACCAGATATTTGTCGATCAGAGGATAGCAGGCGCTGATGCTAAGGAAGTTGGTAAAGCTGTATATCAGCAGTCCTAAGAACAGGATTTCGAAAAAGGGGTGAACTGCCATGATCAGAAGATATGCGCCGATCCAGATGATCAGGTTCGCAAGACCGCTGAAGAAATTGCGGAAGATCCCGATAAATACCAGAAGCCAGGCGTTTTGGATGAGGGAACGAAGATTCAGATTTACCGTGACGATCATCAGGTAGATGTATTTCCGCATAAACACATACAGAAATGCCACCAGAAGCGTCAGATATTTGGTGATTCGAATCAGAGACGCCATGGAAGCGTCCGGATGATACGTCAGATTGAAGATCACCAGAACGGCAATCGCGCAGTCAATGACGCCAAACAGCACACCATACTTCCAGTTTTCCTTTGCCTTATCCCAGATATCGCTGATCCAGGAGTGGCTCTGCCGGGAGTAGTTCCGAAGCACATATGTGACGCCGCACTTTGTGGGACCGTAAGCCAGTACGGAAAGAATCAGAAGCAGCCACCGGATCGGCGCGGGAACGTGAGCAAAATACAGCATCGCCAGGTAAAGCAGCGGTGTAAACGTACTCATGAGTCCGTCTCCGCCCTGCAGATGAGCCTCGTGGATGGTGCGGAGAGGACCGCTGCCGGAAAACGTAACATATTCGTTTTCGTAGGCAGCAAGGTCTTCTACGGTGGAAACACCCTCTAAGACGAACCAATAGTCTTTTGTTTCGGAGGCGTCTTTTGCTGCTGCGCCCCGGTCTGTGTAGAGTGTGACCGTATAGGTTCCTTGCTTGTCGGCGTCAATATCCAGGGTGAAATCATTTCCGGACGCTCCGGGCTCTATTGCTGTGACGGTCAGGTTTCCGTCTGTATAATAGGCAGATGTACCGGTGTATCCCCGACTGGAGAAAACCGAATACAGCGTGTCGTATGTTTCGGCGTAAACCGTCAAAAGGATCGGAAGAAGAATCAGCAGATATATGGCGTTGACCTCGATGAACCGCCAGAACTTCCTGCCGTAAATCTCAAAGAACCGAAAAAACGCGTTTTTCTCAGGCGCGTCTTTCTCGATCCCCTTCCCGGGTTTGTAGTAGCTTTTATATGAAAACAATCCCATCCGGATGACTCCTTTGCTGTATAATGCGATATTACTATAACACGAAACGACGGGAATTCCAAGTGCAATCCAAATCTGAAAAAACGGTGCAGCCGAAGCTGCACCGTTTTCACATGGCTTTGGGATGACTCTTGTTGTATACAGATTTCAGATGCTGCTTGACCAGCTGCGCATAGACCTGAGTGGAGGAGATATCGCTGTGGCCCATCATTTCCTGGATGGAATGGAGATCTGCGCCGTTTTCAAGCAAATGGGTGGCAAAGCTGTGACGCAAAGTGTGAGGCGTGATATCTTTGTCGATGTGCGCCTTCTCCTGATAGCTCTTGACGATCTTCCAGAAGCCCTGACGGCTCATACGGTCGCCGCTGACGTTCACAAACAGAGCCTGTTCGTCGATGTCGGCGATCATTTTAGGACGAATATTCTGCATGTAAACGGCAAGCGCGTCTACAGCCGCGGGATAAAGCGGGATGATCCGCTCCTTTCCCTTGCTTTCGCAGCGGATAAAGCTGCCGGCCAGATTGACGTCGGTCAGATTCAGGGAAATCAGTTCTGTGACACGGATACCGGTGGCGTAGAGCAGTTCCAGCATTGCCTTGTCGCGGTATCCTTTCATATCGGAGCATTTTGGCTGTGCCAGCAGACGTTCCACCTCTTTGCCGGTCAATACCTGCGGAAGCTTTTTTTCGGCTTTCACAGTTGCGACATGAAGTGCGGGATTCCTGTCGATCACAGCTTCCCCTACCAGATATGTAAAGAATCCTTTCAAGGAGGCAAGACTTCTTGATACAGTAGCCGGAGATTTCCCCTGGCCTGCCAGATAGTCCAGATACGTGCTGACATTCGACTGGGTGATATCACGAACTTTCAGCTGCCGATCATCCGCATATGACGCGAACTGCCGAAGATCCCGCATATAAGAAGCTACGGTATTGGCAGATGCGTGTTTTTCGTGTTCCAAATAATGCTCGTAAGCAGCCAAAAATGTTTTCATACGACAATCAAACTCCGATTTTGAAATGATAACCCATGCTTGCAACATGAGATAATCCAAAATGCAGGGAAACCAGTGCGGCCCAAAACAGCAAAGTTACAAGGAAAACTGGAAAAATGCGTCTGCTGCTGCGAGCGGCTTGGCGCGCTGCCCAATTTCCAAGCAAGAACCCGTATACCGTCAGAAAGAAGACCGGGATCAACAGGGCAAAAGCGGAAACGTGAGAGACAGAACGCACGAATGCTGCAAGAAACAGCGTCAAAAAGAAGCCGGCAAAACCGAAAAGCGGCGGGGTCATCACAACTCCGAATGGCGACATGGCGGCAAGGAAAAGAATCGCAAAGAATTTTTCCCAGAGAAAAACCATGTGAATCGGAGCGGTAATCAGGTCCCCTGCCAGTGCAGGAACGGTCATTGTGTGTAAAGACTCAACATAATACAGTATCAGCAAGCAGAAAAATGAACCAAACAGGAACATCACAAAATGAGATAGATTTGCATGATGAATTCGACTTGGTTCTCCAAATTGAATATGCTCTTTCGTCATATGACTCACCCCATAGATAGTATGGGTAAGACGGAGACGATATACCATATGTTGTGGAAAATTATTTTTTCCACCGAGTTTTACACACTGCTTCCCTTATCGGCTACTGATAATATACCGCAAAACTGTTGAAATATCAAGGAGTTTTTAGAAATTTGTTGATTATGACAAAATGTTATGTATACATTGTTATGTAAACAACGCAACCAACTTGGCGGATGAGGACGTGAAAAATGCTACATATTGTGGTGTATCTCTCTCCCTGTACACAGTATCTTGGAAAAGAAAGACGCCGCATGCAAAATTGCACGCGGCGTAACTAATATTTACTTTATCTATCTTCGCTAAATTCTGCAGCCCCGGCTTCAATTGCCTTCATTGCGATCGCACATTCCAGTCGTTTGCGCTGCATTTCACATCCGATTCGGTAGGGCTTCTTCATATCCCCGTTCGCATTCAGGTTCGCGGCAGAGCATCCGCCGCTGCAGTAGAACCTTGCCCAGCAGGTTTTGCAGTCTTCTCTGGTATAGATGTTCAACCCTGCGAAAGTATTTGCTATTTCCATGTTGAAGTCATCTTCAAAGATACTGCCCATTTTGAATTCTTCTTTTCCGACAAACTGGTGACAGGGATAAAGGTCTCCGTCCGGCGTGACTGCCACATATTCGCATCCCGCGCCGCATCCGCGCATCCGTTTGATTACACACGGACCCTGGCTCAGATCCACATTGAAGTGGAAAAAGTTGAAATCCTTCCGTTTCAGCATGATCTTTGCCAGACGCTCATATTCTTCAAAGATCTGCGGCAGATCCTGTTCCCGAAGGCTGTATGGATCGGAATCGTCCGCTGTGACTGGCTCCACAGAGATGCTGTCCACGCCGAGATCTGCGATGCTGATTACGTCGTTTGAGAAATCCAGGTTGTCCCGGGTGAAGGTGCCTCTTACGTAGTAATCTTTGTTTTTGTCCCGCTCCTGAATCAGCTTCAGAAACTTGGGGACGATCACGTCATAACTCCCCTTCCCGTTTACGGTGAGCCTGTTTTTATCGTTGATCTCTTTCCGGCCGTCCAGGGAGAGGACACAGTTGTCCATGTTTTCGTTGAAGTATTTGATGTTTTCATCGCTCAGCAGAACACCGTTTGTCGTCATGGTAAAGCGGAAGTGCTTGCCCCACTGGGCTTCGTGCGCGCGTGCGTATTCCACGGTGGCCTTTACGGTATCCATTGCCATAAGCGGTTCGCCGCCAAAGAAATCCACCTCAATGTTATGGCGTTTTCCTGATTTCCGAACGACCCAGTCGATCGCTTTCTTCGCAGTGTCCGGCGGCATGATCTTTCGGCCGGTTCCAAAATCGCCGGTGGATGCAAAACAGTATTTGCACCGCAGATTGCAGTCATGGGCAACGTGGAGACACAGCGCTTTGACTGGAGCGTCCTTCGGGACGGCATCTGCCGGATCCACATAATCCATCGGCGTGTCGAGCAGACCTGCTTCCTTCAGTTCCAGCAGTTCCTGCCAGGCGGAGGCAGCCTCCGTCTGATCTGCGTCGGGAAGCACCGGCATCTTGGAATAATCGTCGCCGGCGGCTTGCACCAGCGCATAACTCAGCGGGTCGAGGACGTGCACCGCGCCGCTGTTTACGTCGACCGCGATATTACATCCGAGTACTGAAAAGGCATGTACCATGTTTGAACCTCCAAATTGTTATAAACGCAATGAAAGGGAGGGACCAATAGCCCCTCCCCTGGTTGCAGTAAGAACCACAGACGACCTCAGCGATCCTTATTCTCACACTTCTGGTTGGCAACAGTGCAGGAAGTCTTACATGCAGACTGACAAGAAGTCTGGCACTCTCCACAACCGCCCTTGCAGGCGCTCTCTTTCAGCGTGGCGCCATTCAGCGTTTTGATATGTGTCATTGATTACCCTCCTCTGTGGTTTGTTTAATATATTATAGCATAGCTGTTTGAAGATTTCAACGTATTTCCTATTTTTTTGCGATTATCTGCGGGTCCCGATATTTGACAGCGCTGCTCCGATCACCGCCCCGAGAATACATACAAGCGGAATTTGCCACATTACGTTCATCTGCTGAAAGCACAGCTTCTGCAGCGCTAAAATCATGATCAGATACAGGAACGAAGCTGCCAGACAGATTGGCAATTTGAACTGAACGGTATGGTGACAGCAGAACACGGCTCCAAGCAGACTGATCAGCAGCGTCGCTCCGATTGCGGTGAGTTCCAATTTGTCTGCCGGGATGATTCCGCCGGCGATACATGCGCCTGCTGCAGCTGCAAATACTCCGGATAACAGAAGCATGATCAATGAACCGGCAGCTGCTGTTTTCCAGCTATTCTTTCCGGCTGTAGCGGATCTCATAAAAAACAGCCCCTTTCGCAATACTCTGAAACAGAATATGCGAAAGGGACTATCCTTATGCGTTAACCGTTTTCTGCGGTCTGGGTTCCCTTCGTGGAAATCGCCCAGCGGGTGATCTGGATCCGGACCCTGTCCTCGCTGGTTTCGATGGTGACCAGATCGTCCTTGATGTGTACCACACGACCGACAATTCCACCGATGGTGGTCACTTCATCCCCAACCGCCAAAGCGTTCCGCATTTCGCTGAGCGCTTTTTTCTTTTTGTTTTCCGGACGGATCAACAGAAAGTAAAAGACGACAATCAGCACAACGAACGGCAGAATCGTCGTAAGGATGCCTGCAGCGCCGCCGGCAGCTGCAGTCAAAATAAGATTCAGCATGAATTCAGCCTCCGAATATTTTTTTCTTTATTATATAGCCTATCCAGCATGATTGCAAGTCATATTTTTCTTGCCAATTGCTCGGAATAAACTGCCCGAAACGCCGCAAATTCGCCGTTGTCGATTGCATCCCGAATCCGCTCCATCAGTTTGTTGTAGAAGTAGAGATTGTGCATGACGCCAAGACGCATGGCCAGCATTTCCTCCGCCTTAAATAGATGGTGGATGTAGCTCCTGGTATATCTGCGGCATACTGGGCAATCACACTCCGGATCCAGAGGCTTATCGTCATAGATGTATTTAGCGTTTTTGATGTTTAGATTGCCCTGCCAGGTAAAGATTCGGCCGTGACGCGCATTTCTTGCGGGCATGACGCAGTCAAAGAAGTCGATTCCCCTGGCAACGCCTTCGATGATATTGCAGGGAGTTCCCACACCCATGAGATACCGCGGCTTGTCTTCCGGCGTGTGCGGGGCAAGAATATCGAGGATGTGGTACATGACCTCAGTGGATTCTCCCACGGCGAGACCGCCGATCGCAATGCCGCCCAAAGGGAGATCCTGCATCTGCTTCATGTGCCAGATCCGCAGGTCATCATAGGTTCCTCCCTGATTGATGCCGAAGAGGACCTGTCCGGGATTTACGGTGTCCGGAAGGCCGTTCAAACGGTCAAGTTCGCTAATGCAGCGCAGCAGCCAGCGCTGGGTCCGCTCCACGGATTTCTTGACATAGTCATAGGGCGATGGATTTTCCACACACTCATCAAATGCCATGGCGATATCTGAGCCAAGATTGGACTGAATCTGAATGCTTTCCTCCGGTCCCATAAAGATCCGATGTCCGTCCAAATGGGAAGCAAACGTCACGCCTTCCTCTTTGATCTTACGGAGATCGGCCAGAGAGAACACCTGAAACCCGCCGGAATCGGTCAGGATCGGCCCGTTCCAGGTCATAAACCTGTGGAGACCGCCCATGGCCCGGACCACCTGATCTCCGGGGCGCAGATGAAGATGATACGTGTTGCTGAGCTCAATCTGCGTTCCAATTTGCTCCAGATCTGCGGCGCTGAGCGCACCTTTTATGGCGCCCTGGGTGCCGACGTTCATAAATACGGGGGTTTGGACGGTGCCGTGTGGACATGTGAACATTCCCCTTCTGGCCAGTCCCTCCGTTTTGATTACAGAAAACATAGACGACTCCATTTCAATACAGGAACATAGCGTCCCCAAAGCTGAAAAATCTGTATTTCATCTCAACCGCGGTCTGGTATGCGCGCATGATGTTCTCCCTGCCGGCAAAGGCGGAAACAAGCATGATCAGTGTGCTTTCCGGCAGATGGAAGTTGGTGATGAGCGCGTCCATAGCTTTAAACCGATATCCGGGATAGATAAAGATGTTGGTCCAGGCGCTCTTTTCCTGAAAATGGCCTTGCTCGTCTGCCAGGGACTCGATCGTGCGGCAGGAAGTCGTTCCGACGCAGATGATCCGTTTGCCGTTTTCGCGGGTCCGGTTCAACAGATCAGCAGTCTCCTGAGACATCATGCAGAACTCGCTGTGCATCTGATGGTCTGAGATATCCTCCGCTGATACAGGCCGGAATGTGCCGAGTCCTACGTGCAGCGTAACGTAAGCCAGATTGACGCCGGATGCCTTGATTTGTTCCAGCAGATCCGTAGTGAAATGGAGACCGGCGGTAGGCGCCGCTGCAGAACCGGTCACGCGGGAGTAAACGGTCTGGTACCGTTCCCCGTCCTGAAGCTCCTCTTTGATATAAGGAGGAAGCGGCATTTTGCCGAGCCGTTCCAGAACCTCCAGAAAAATACCCTCATAATGGAATCGAACCAGCTTTTTCCCTTCCAGAAGGTCTTCCTCGATTACAGCGGTGAGTTCATCGTTTCCGAAGGATACCTCGCTTCCAGGCTTGAGTTTTCGTCCCGGCCTTGCCAGGCATTCCCAAAGGCCGTTTCCGCAGTCTTTGAGCAAAAGCAGTTCCACTGCGCCGCCCGTGGGGACACGATGTCCCAAAAGTCTGGCGGGAAGGACTCTGCTGTCGTTGAGAACCAGCGTGTCACCGGGGTTCAGATAAGAGCATATATTATAGAAGTGCTCATGGGAGAGTTGGCCGGTTGTCCGGTTCATCGTCAGCAGCCTGGAACCGTCTCTGCGTTCCAGAGGCGTCTGGGCGATCAGTTCCTGCGGGAGATCATAATAAAAATCACTTGTTTTCACAATATGCCTCTCTATTCTCAATGATTCGTCTACTATATCATAGTATAAACCGATACAGAACGCAAGAAGTTTCCGCATGGGACAACTGGATGTTTTCCATGTTCCTGATTTGGCAAATTGCCTGAAAACGCCTGATAAATCAGGCGATTCTTATACATCGGCTTCCTTGACAATATCCGTCTGGCTATGGTAGTATATAAAAAACGCAGGATAGAGGTTGCGAAATTTATCAGTAGCGCAGTTTAGAGGCCGTACTCGCTGGAGGCTGTTGTGAAAGGAAATTTTGCCGAAGCTCGAACGATACGGCGTCGTTCGTTCTGGACGCAGCGGCGAACAGCCCTGCGGCTGTCATTCCCAAAAGGGATGGAGTGCTTTCTGCTGACTCTGGTGTATGAGATACATCTTTGACGGCTGGCAGGCACTCCCCTGTCAGCTTTTTTCATAGGAGTTATTCATCAATACTGCTAATCTGTTATGAGGAGCGATCAATATGAATCAGTACAAAGTTGGAATCATCGGCGCGACGGGCATGGTCGGACAGCGGTTTATTACGCTGATGGATAATCATCCCTGGTTCCAGGCTGTCGTTCTCGCGGCGTCCAGCCGGTCTGCGGGAAAGCCCTACGCGGAGGCTGTCGGTGCAAAGTGGTGCATGGACACGGAGATCCCGGAATGGGCGAAGAATATCACCGTAATGGACGCGGACGCCGATGCCGAAGCGATTGCGGAAAAAGTGGACTTTGTGTTCTGCGCCGTGGATATGCCGAAGGAGGCAATCCGCGAGCTGGAGTACAGATACGCCAAACTGGAATGCCCGGTGGTGTCCAATAACAGCGCCCACCGCGGGACGCCGGATGTGCCCATGGTGATTCCGGAGATCAACAATGATCACATTCATATTATCGAGGACCAGAAAAAGCGTCTGGGCACCAAACGCGGGTTTATCGCGGTAAAATCCAACTGCAGCCTTCAGAGCTACGTTCCCGCCCTCTCCATTATCAAGGAGCGGTTCGGTCTGAACAAGGTCCTGGTATGTACCTATCAGGCCATTTCCGGCGCCGGAAAGACTTTTCAGACCTGGCCGGAAATGCTTGACAACGTGATCCCCTATATCGGCGGCGAGGAGGAAAAATCCGAGCAGGAGCCCATGAAGATCTGGGGACACATGGAGAATGGGCAAATCGTCAATGCCCAGTCCCCTTCCGTCACCGCCCAGTGCCTCCGCGTGCCGGTTTCCAACGGACATATGGCTGCTGTTTTTGCTTCCTTTGATCAGCCGGTTGATTTTGACGAGATCAAGAAGATGTGGGCAGAGTTCAAGGGCCGGCCCCAGGAACTGGAGCTTCCCCATGCGCCAAAGCAGTTCATCCACTATTTTGAAGAAGACAATATGCCTCAGACCAGACTCCATCGGGATCTGGAAGGCGGAATGGCGATTTCCGTGGGACGTCTTCGCAAGGATTCCCAGTACGACATGAAATTTGTCTGTCTGTCACACAACACGCTGCGCGGCGCTGCCGGCGGCGGTGTCCTGCTGGCGGAGCTTCTCTGCGCCGAAGGTTATATCAATCAGAAATAAGGGAGGAGAATAACAATGAAAAAGCCGTTATTTACAGGTTCCAATGTTGCGATCGTCACGCCCATGTACGAGGACGAGTCCGTTAATTTTGAAAAGCTGGGTGAGCTGATCGAATTCCATATTGCAAACGGTACCTCTGCCATTACCATCTGCGGCACCACCGGAGAAGCGCCTACCCTGAAAGATCCGGAGCACCTGGCTGCAATCAAGTACACCGTGGAGAAAGTGGCCGGAAGGATCCCTGTGATCGCGGGCACCGGAAGCAACTATACATCTCATGCCATTGAGTTCAGCCAGGAGGCTGCAAAATACGGCGCCGACGGCGTATTGCTCGTCACCCCCTATTACAACAAGAGCACGCCCAAGGGGCTGATTCGTCACTACACGAAGATCGTTGACAGCGCGAATATCCCTGCGATCCTTTACAATGTCCCCTCGCGGACTGGCGTCTCGCTGACGGTTCCGATCTACAAGGAACTGAGCAAGCATCCCCTGATCAACGGCGTCAAAGAAGCTTCCGGCAGCACGGATATCGTACTGCGTACGCTGGATGCCTGCGGAGATGACCTGAACATCTGGAGCGGCAACGACAACCAGATTGTTCCCTTTATGGCAATGGGCGCGAAGGGCGTGATCTCCGTTCTGGCAAATATCTGCCCGAAGGAGACTGCGGAAATGGCCGACGCCTGCCTGGCCGGCGACTATCAGAAGGCTGCCGCCATGCAGATTTCCTATATGGAGCTGATCGACGCCCTCTTCTGCGAGGTCAATCCGATCCCTGTTAAGACCGCGATGAATCTGATCGGAATGAATGCCGGGCCTCTGAGACTTCCGCTCTGTGAGATGGAAGACAGCAATGTGGAGCGGCTGAAAAAGGCGCTGCTGGCCAAAGGATTTACGCTTGCCTGAGGGATTTCCCGGAAAGGAAGTATATGATGACAAAAGTAATGATTTCCGGCTGCAACGGAAAAATGGGGCAGGTTGTCACCGCGATGTGCCAGGCGACCCCGGACATGGAAATTGTAGCCGGAATCGATCTCAATCCGGTACAGCAGAACGGATATCCCGTCTATAAGGATCCGATGGAGTATACCGGGGATGTGGACTGCGTGATTGATTTTTCCAATCCCGCTGCGCTGACGCCGCTCCTGTCTTTCTGCAGAAAAAAAGGCGCAGGCGTGGTGCTCGCCACGACCGGTTATTCGGAGACGCAGCTGCAGGAGATCTGCGATGCGGCCAAAGAAGTCCGTATTTTTAAATCCGCGAATATGAGCATGGGCATCAACATGCTTCTGGAACTGGTCAAACAGGCCGCCAGAGTTCTGGGAAACAGCTGCGATATCGAGATCGTGGAACGGCACCACAACAGAAAACTGGATGCTCCCAGCGGGACTGCGGTCATGATAGCCGATGCGGCAGCTTCGGTGCTCCCGGAAAAAATGGAGTATGTCTATGACCGGCACAGTGTCCGGCAGAAACGGGACCCCCGTGAAATCGGAATCAGTTCCGTCCGAGGCGGGACGATCGTCGGAGAACACGAGATTCTGTTTGCCGGAACGGATGAAGTCCTGGAGATTCGGCACTCTGCATATTCCAGAGAGATTTTTGCGAACGGCGCCGTTCGTGCCGCAGCGTTCCTCGGCCAAAAGACGGAGCCCGGGCTCTACAATATGCAGGATCTGGTATCGGAGATGATTTAACCATGAACATTTCAAGCATCACGTATTGCAGAAACATAGCACTGATCACCCTGCGGAATGTTCCGTTTGAAAGCGGCGTCATCGGAGAGATCTTTACTGCGATTTCAGACAACGGGATCAATGTGGATATGATCTCTCAGACCGCGCCCCTTGGTTCCGCCATTTCCGTTGCGTTTACGGTTTCGATGGAAAGCATGGGACGGCTGATCCCTGTGGTGAATGGGTTTAAGGCAACCTGCCCGGAGCTTACCATGGAGGCGTCCGCCGGCATGACCAAGTTCAATTTCTATGATGAGGATATGGTCAACACGCCAGGCGTTGCCGCGCATGTGTTTACCACGCTGGCGCGCGGTCCGGTTCCGGTAACGATGATCACGACATCCACTGTGGATATCAGTCTTCTTGTCCAGGAACACAACGAAGACATAGCGCTGTCGCTCTGCCGGGAGACCTATCATGTTTCGCCGGAAGAGGTTGATTTTAATTAAATGACCGGGTGCCTATGGCACCCGGTTTTTATATCTGCAGCGCTTTTTGCAGCATTTCCAGTTCCTCGGTATATATGCAGTGTGGAAAAGAATTGTTGCGCACCATCTCAAGACAGCGGCTGAAATCAAACCATCGCACTTCAGAGACTTCGGAAGACTGCAGATGAAACTGATCTGGCTCCCGGTCAAGCCAAAGGGCATAGATATTGCTGACCTGTTTGTCGAAAAACGGCATGCCATGGAAAGATTCCCGGAAGGAAAAGCGACGCTGGCCGCACAGGATCAATTCCTCTGACTCGGCGTGATATCCAAGTTCCTCCTCCAGTTCCCTGATGGCGGAGGCGACAAACTCACATCCGGCAGGGATATGTCCGGCGCTGGATATATCGTAGCAGCCCGGGAAAGAGTCTTTTACATCGCTGCGTTTCTGCAGCAGGACCTGAACGCTCCCCTGTTGTTTGCGGAGGATCCACACGTGAGAGGTGCGATGCTGGATCCCATTCCGGTGGGCCATATCGCGGCGTACAGTCTGACCGGTTGGCTGCCCGGAGTCGTCTACGATATCCAAAATCTCACAGTCCTCATTCATTGAAGAAAAAAGGGTCCAGGGAGATATGCGCGGCGGCAGGGAGACAAAATCCATCCAGCGATTTGATTCCGGATGGGAGAAGCCGATCCTGCAGGACCACAGTGCGACCGGTCCGGGTTCGTCGGGTACGCCGTATTTCCGGTCGCCGACCAGAGGATGCCCGTGATGGGAAAACTGCGCTCGGATCTGGTGTGTTCTTCCTGTTTGGAGGGTGATCTCCACAAGCGAAAACGCGCCGCAGGTTTCCAGCACCTGATAATCCAGTACTGCATGCTTGACATGTTCGCCGGGGGCTGAAACCACCTCGGTTTTCCGCAGCTTCCGGTCCCGATATAAAAGATCCTCAAATCTGCCGTTGGGTTCCGGCAGAATCCCATGGACGACCGCCCAATACTGCTTGGCGAAGGCGTTGCTGCGGATCTGCTGGGAAAGGACTTTGGATGCATAGACGGAACGGGCAAAGACCATCAGACCGCCGACGACCTGATCAAGCCGGTGGACCGTTCTCACACAGCCCTGGGGACTGTGCAAAAGCGCCCGAATCTGATCCGGCATGCCGCCCGGCTCGTCTGTGGAGCAGATTCCAGCAGGTTTGACGGCTACGACAACGCGTTTGTCCTGATAGATTATTGTTGTTTTCGGTTCAGACATATCTTTCTCCAAAAAGAAGCGGCGGCAGATGCCGCCGCTTGATTATTATTATTTTTCGGCAAGGATTTTATTGAGCTCGTTCATAAAGCTGTTGATATCCTTGAACTGGCGGTAAACGGAGGCAAAACGGACATAGCTTACCTCATCGAGCGGCTTCAGGCGTTCCATGACCAGCTCGCCGATATAGTCGCTTTTCACTTCCCGGTCCAGGGAGTTATGTACGATCTGCTCGATCTCGGTCGCGGCTGCCTCCAGACTTGCGATGGAAACGGGCCGTTTCTCACAGGCGCGCACCATGCCGTTGAGTACTTTATTCCGGTCAAAGGTCTGTCGGCGGCCGTCCTTTTTCACCACAACAATCGGAAGGCTTTCCACAGTTTCGTAGGTTGTAAACCGCTTTCCGCACTGTAGGCACTCCCGTCTGCGGCGAATGGAGGATCCATCCTCAGAATGCCGAGAGTCGACGACTTTGCTTTCTTCATAGGTGCAATACGGACACTTCATGGAAATCAGCCCTCTCGTTTACATAATTTATTATAATTTTAACAGCCTTTCGATGAAAAGTCCACCCTTTTTTATGTCCAAATTCAAAAAAACGAGACAAAATCCTCTGCAATATCGTGCAGATGGACCGGCGATGCTTCTCCCCGGACAAGCGCGGAAAACAACTGCGCGGCAGAATCTGTATAGGTTGTCAAGTCGTGAACTATATCGGTTTCCCCGCTTGATTGATCTGCAATCCGGATGCCGTATCGTATGGCGTGATCCGGGAATCTCTCCGTAAAAAGCGTATAGGCGACTCTATGTCCATTTGAGAGCTGCTTTTCGATGGTTGTTTCATTCATTGTTGTTCTCATTTGTAACCCTCCGCAACTAATTTGACACCATAAAACCACAAAATGAGACGTTTGGAAAGAATAATAAATCGCATCTTTCGACAGCTTCCGGATAGATTCGACAAAAACGGCGCAGAATCCACTGATTCTGCGCCGGTTCGACAGAGATTATGATTGGAAAAGTTTCAAAATCGTTTCATTTTCAGAAGTTTTGGCAAATACACTCAGCGATATGGATCCCATCCGCAGCGGCGGACATGATACCGCCTGCATAACCGGCGCCCTCTCCGCACGGGTATAAGCCGCGGATCGCGCTCTGTCCTGTGCTGTCCCGCAGGATCCGTACTGGGGAAGAGCTTCTGGCTTCCACTGCGGTGAGAACGGCATCCGGCGCGTCAAATCCGGCCATTTTCTTTCCGAGTATGGGAATTGCCTGCTCCAGAGCCTCTGTAATGAATGAGGGAAGGCATTCATGCAGATCCGTCCATCTCACACCGGGAAGATAGGTCGGCTGGACCGAGCCAGGCCCTGCAGACGGCCTGTGGCGGAGGAAGTCTCCGACCAGCTGCGCAGGGGCGCAGTAATTGCCTCCCCCCGATTGATATGCCGCCGCTTCCAGATCTCGTTGCAGAAACATACCTGCGAGCGGATGATTTGAGGCATAGTCTTCCGGGCCCACACCGACCAGCAGGCCGCCGTTGATGTTTCTTCCATCTCTTGAATAATAGCTCATTCCGTTTGTACAAACCATCCCGTTCTCAGACGCAGCGCCGACCACTACGCCGCCCGGACATACACAGAAGGAAAACACACCCCTGCCGCATTCCGGGTGACAGGAGAGCTTATACGAGCTGACAGGCAGCCCGGGGATTTCTGCGCCATATTGGGATACGGTGACCGCCGATTGCAGATGCTCGATCCGTACACCGATGGCGAATCGTTTTTGTTCCATCGGAATGCCGGCAGAGTATAGGGATTCAAATGTATCCCGGGCGCTGTGTCCGACCGCGAGTACAAAATGGTCGGATTCCAGCGTGTATTCTTCTGCAGGAGATCGGACCAGAATGGACGTGATCCTCTGGTTTTCAATTTGGAAACCGACGGCCTGATGCTGAAAGCGGAACTCACCGCCCAGAGATATGATCTCCTCGCGGAGCTTTTTGACGACTGTGCGAAGGTGATCGGTCCCGACGTGGGGGGCAGCGTTATAGAGAATACCGGTTGGCGCGCCATGCCGGACAAATTCATTCAGAATCAGACGCATTTTCGGATCGTTCACACCGGTATTCAGCTTGCCGTCGGAAAAGGTGCCGGCTCCCCCCTCCCCGAACTGCACATTGCTCTCCGTATTCAAGATGCCGGTATTCCAAAACGAAGCGACATCCGCTGTCCTCTGGTCCACGTCTCTGCCGCGCTCTAAAATGATCGGCTTTGCGCCGACCCGGGAGAGCATCAATCCGCAGAACAGCCCCGCGGGGCCGGTGCCGATGATGACCGGCCGTTTTGTCAGCCTGAGGCGCTGAAACGGGAAGCTGTAGCTTGACTCCTGATACTGGCTGACACGGCCGCGGCACCTTTTCAGTACCTGGGACTCCTGATTCACGTTGACTGCTACGGTATATACCAGCACAACGTCCGGTTTTTTCCTGGCGTCGACGGATTTTTTCAGCACCCGCAATCCCTTGATTTCTCTCCCGAGCAGCCGCTGGGCCTTCCGGATGAGGGCTGATTCCGGTTCATTCGGATGAAGACGCAGCCCTTCGATTTTAAGCACCTGTGAATTCCGCCTTCCGTTTTTCCCGGAATGCCGAGATCCCCTCTTTGCAGTCACGGCTGAGCAGTAGCGGGCCCTGCTGCTGCTTTTCTGCCTCAAGGACATCCTCCAGACTCAGCTCTTCCGCGCGGTTGAGCAGGGTTTTTGATGCCGCGATGGCGAGCGGCGCCTTATCTGCGATCTCCGCTGCAAAGGCCAGAGTTTCATCTCTGAGGGTATCCGGAGCGCATATGCGGTTGACAAATCCAAGCGTTTTTCCCTCCTGCGCAGTGACGGGACGGGCTGTGAACATCAGCTCTTTTGCCAGATGGCGTCCGACCGCCTTTTCCAGAAAGTAATGACCGCCGCAGTCCGATGCGATCCCGACGTTGACGAACGACTGCATAAACCTGGCTTTTTCTGAGGCAAATATAATGTCACAGGCCAGTGCAAGATTGAATCCCGCTCCCGCAGCAGCGCCGTTCACCATGGCAACGGTAGGCGTACGCATCCGGAACAGCGCTTCAATGGCCTCGTTGGCAACCTGCATGTTTGTATCGCTTTTTTCCTGTGTGTCACAGTCCATCAGTACATTCAGGTCGCCGCCAGCACAGAACGCCCTCCCGGAACCGGTGAGCACGACGCAGCGAACCTCGGGATCCGCATCCAGCTTCCGAAGTGCGGAAGCGAGCGATTCCAGCATTTCGTTGTGAAAGCAGTTCAGCGTTTCCGGACGATTCAGGTACAATACGGCCACACGGCCATTTCGTTCCAGCAGAATAGATTCAGACATGTTTATGATCTCCTTATTCCCACGTTTTCCAGACTTCAGGACAATATCCCACGGTTGCCTGCTTCCCGTTGCGAACGACCGGCATCCGGATGAGCATCTGGTTTTCGAAGAGCTTATCCTCCTTGTCCAGCGGGTCCGCCATATATCGGATCAGATCGAGATCGGGACTTTTGCTGTCCCAGTCAATCAGGTTTTCCACACCGCCCACTGCCCGGAGAACGCTGTCAAATTCCCCTCCGCTCATGCCGTATTTCTTCATGTCGACGGACTGGAATTTGATCCGGCGTTCTTTAAAATACCGTTCCGCCTTACGGGTATCGGCGGATTTTGTCACGCCAAAAATCTGAATGTTCATATGCCCAGCTGTTCCATCACTTTCTCGCAGTCCGTTGCCGCTTTTGTGTTCGGATTGGCAAAGATGATCGTTCCTGTACCGTCGACGACATAACTGCTCCGGACAACGCCCATGGAGACTTTCCCGTAGTTCTTTTTCTCCTGCCAGACGTCGAATCCCTCAATTGCGATACGTTCGGGATCTGAAAGCAAGGTAATGGTCAGTTCGTATTTCTCTTCAAATTTCTTGTGGGAGGCAACAGAATCCTTGGACACGCCAAATACCTGATATCCTGCCGCAAGAAACTTTTTTAGATTGGCCGAATAGGCCTGCGCCTGTTTTGTGCATCCGGATGTGGAATCCTTGGGATAAAAATAGATCACGTAGGGTTTTCCGGCAAGATCGGCGGAGCGGACAACCGCACCGTTTTGATCCGGAAGAGTGAATTCTGGCGCTTTCATTCCTGCTTTGAGCATTTGGAAATCCTCCTTTATCAGTAGTTTACTTCCATCAGACACAGCCCCTGTGCCGGAGCCGTAAAACCGGCAAGGGTCCGGTCTTTGCTTTCTAATATTTCCAGTACACTCTCTGGCGGCCGCTTGTGCAGGCCCACTTCGATCAGCGTACCCGTCAGGATCCGTACCATGTTGTGCAGAAAGCCGTTTCCGGTGAAATAGAATTCCACAAGCTCGTTTTTCCGTTTGATCTGAATGGACCGGATATGCCGAACCGTGGATTTCTTTGTGTGTCCGGTGGAAAAGCCTGCAAAATCATGGATACCGAGCAGCATTGATGCTGCAGTTCGCATTGCCTCATCGTCCAAAGGAGCGGGCATCTGATATTGATGCCTTCTTTCCAGGACGTTCGGGATAGGACTGTTCCAGACCGAATACCGGTATGTTTTCTCTTTGGCGTTGAGTCTGGCATGAAATCTGGGAGATGCGGCGTCCAGCCTGATCACGGCGATGTCCGACGGAAGCGCTTCGTTCAGATCGAGAAGAAATTGCCTGCAGTCCCGGATCGGCAGCTCCGTGTGGAAGCTTGCAACCTGACCCAGTGCGTGAACTCCTGCGTCGGTTCTGCCTGAACCCTGAATGGATACCGGTTCAGCTAACAGCGCGGAGATCGTCTTTTCCAGCCGCGCCTGAATGGTTTGATCCGTATTTCCCTGCCTCTGCCATCCCGCGTATCGATACCCGTCGTATTGCACGGTCATCTTGTAGTTCATGCCCACGCACCTGCCTTTTTGTTATTATACATCATTTCAGCCGGATTGAAAAGCGGTACATGACATGGAAAACAGGATTGTTATTTCAGCGTTCATGTGGTAAAATAATATCCATTATCTCCGAAGGGACATGATGTTTTGACTCGGTTGCAGTCCATGCAGGTTCTGGAACACTGCTTTGTTTCCATGATGCCGGCGTCGCGGTTCTGGATGTGCTCCGGTGCGATCCAGCACGGGAATACGTCCGTAATGCTGCATTGTCTGGCTGTTGCGTATTTCAGCCTGCGGCTTGTGGAAAAGCTGGGGATCCGGTATGATGAGGACTGCCTGGTGCGCGGCGCCCTGCTGCATGATTATTTCCTGTATGACTGGCATGAGAAGGATCCGACACACCGTTTGCATGGATTCCATCACCCGGCCACCGCGCTGAAGCGTGCGTCTGAGGATTTCCCGCTGAGCAAGCTGGAGCGGGATATTATCCTGCACCATATGTTTCCCCTGACCCTTTTTCCACCCCGTTCCAGAGAGGCGATGATCGTCTGCGTGGTTGACAAGTGGTGCGGCATCTATGAAACAGTTTCCAGATCCACCTATCCGGAACTGCGGAAGATGCTGTCGGACGTATCGAGCTGCCGTCCGAAAACAGAATAAACAGCAGGCAATGCCCGACCGACGGTCGGGCATTGCCTGTTTCCTAAGTTAATATTCGATGATCTGGTAGCCGCAGGCGTTGATGATCGTGGTCGAACCTCTTACGGTTCTTGTCGGGATATGAACCCCGTAGCTTTTATGTACATGTCCGTGGATAAAATAGCGGGGATGATACCGGTCAAGAAGATCGGAAAAGCATACAAAGCCGCGGTGCGCAGCAGTATCCAGATCACCGAGATTGCGTGCCGGCGCATGCGTCAGCAGGATATCAAACCCCTTGTGCATCCGAATACGGAGCAGCAGACGCAGGATGCGCAAACGCATCTGCCGTTCGGTGTACATATTGTTGCCGGGTCGATACCGGAAAGAGCCACCAAGTCCGAGAATCCGGATGCCGTTTTGTACATAAAGCCGCCCGTCGACACAGATACAGCCCTCCGGCGGGTTTTCCAGTATGTCGTCATCATGGTTTCCGCGGACATACAGGAGCGGCTTGTTGGACAAGGTGACGAGGAATTCCAGATACTCCCGCCGCAGATCGCCGCAGGCCAGTATCATGTCAAACTGGTTCAGGATCCCCGGTGTATAATAGTCGTAAAAAGCTTTTGACTCCTCATCAGAAACTGCCAGGATCCGCATTTCATCATCCCCGAATATCTTTTGTTACGGCGTCAACGCCCATCTGAGCCACGGTTTCCTTTGCGATACTGCTGATCGCGTCGTAATTGGGGATTTTGCCTACGACATTGTCAGCGAGGAAGTCCATAGCGATGATCTGTTCCGGACTCAGGCTCCAGTCGGAATCAAGGACCTTCCCTGCCTGGGTATAAAGCGGGCCCTTAAACGGATTACAAAGTCCTTCCCGGATCGAGTTCTTTAATAACTCCGCCATTTTTCTTGTGGATGGCGGCAGCTTATCCGAGCAAACCAGATCCACCACTCCGGCGGACATTCCCCAGTAGTAGTTCAGCGCCTTTTCACTCTCCCGATAAGTGGATTCCTCAGAGTGACTGCGGATCAGACCTAACAGCTTCTCATAATAGGTTCCCCACTGCCAGAGCGGCGTCGCGAGATTGACGGGCTTCCCGTCTGAGAAGACAGACAAGCCCATGCTCCGCCAGTCGTCGCCCATTCGCACCAGATCCTGAGAGGAAATCAGGCGGACGCCCTGATTTGTCAGGCGGGTCAGCGCCGCGTCAGATCCGCCCACGGAAGACCATTCCAGAAGGACACGGGCCTTTGGGTTTACCATCTGCGCACCCAGAGCAAACGCGTTGATTCCGGCGATCTGTCCGTAGATCGGATAGTCGCACAGGTAGCCGATCGGATCGTTCCCGGCCATTGCGCCGGCAATGGCGCCGATTACAAACTTGGCCTCATACATTCTGGCGTAGTAGGTGCGGATATAACGGTGTGAGGTGTTAAGGGAGCAGTTGAATACGGTCACCTCCGGATGTGCCACCGCAACTTTCAGCGCCTCCGGAAGAAGTCTGGGAGAAGTTGAAAACAGCACGGTGTATCCATCGGAGATCGCCTGCTCCATAACTGCCCGGGGATCGTGGTCCATGGCGAAAAGGTATGCTTTGGTCGACACCTCGTCTCCCATGGTCTTCTGGACGTATTCCCTGCCCTGTTCGTGGCCGCGGGTCCATCCGGATGCGGCCGGACTGCCGTCATGGATAAACGCGGCGCGCACGGTTTTTGTATCGCCGGAGGACAACACCATGGAGATGAGGCTCTTTTTCTTCTCGTCCGGGTTCAGCTTGACGTGGATCGGATCGTCCTGCTGACGGAGCGTGATCTCCTCCCATACGCGGGAGATGTTTTTTTGAATCTCGGCACCGGACGTCTGCCGCAGAGAATCCATGCCGTAGATCTCCAGATAGGCCAGCATTGCGTCGCCTACGGTGATCCGAAGCAGGGACCCGCCCATGGATTCATAGGCTGCCTTGAACGCGTAGAAAGCGGCGGTAAAGGCGCTGGTTTCCTCCGGAGTCCATTCTGTGCCGGCAGATCTTCCGAGGAGCTTCTGGAGGCGCTGACAGCTTCCCGGCTTACTGAACTCAATAAAGTTGACGCCGCTGAGTCTGTAGAAATCTGTCAACTCCTGATACATCGCCAGTTCAGCGGAATCGTTTTGGGCCGGCGGAATCCGGATGACATGGGCCGATATGGATACGGAATCAAAGAACTTCAGGACACTGACCCGTTTGTTGCCCTCTTCCACGTAATAACGATTGAGATACTCATATGCCTTGATCGGTTCGCGGATCCCTTCCTCTAGATGGGAGGAACAGAGCCGCTGCCATTTATCTGCAAACTCCGAATTTTCCTTGGCCAGGGGCATAAAGTTCCTGGCAAAGACGCTAGCTCTGCCGCTCGTCTTTGTTCCAGCGATAAACTCAGTCGGGATCTGCGTAATGCCCAGATCCCGCTCCCCGCCCGGAAGCCGCTCGGCGAGAATTTCATCCAAAACAGGCAGATAGGGATATTCGCCCTTGGAAATACATGCACGATATTCTTTTTTCCCCTGTTTTAAGGCTTCTTTATAGTAAAGTTCCGGCATATTGCCCTCCTGGTTTCTTTTAAGCTTCAGAGATTATATCTCAATCGTGCATAAAAATCAATCAGCATATAATCCAAACATCCCACCTCCTGTGAGGCGGGATGTTTGGTATAAATTCGCTTAGAAATTGTAGGTTTTGCAGACAGGCGCGTTTGCTTCCACAGACTCCTTGTCGTACCAGATCAGGTTGTTGCCGGTTTCCTTGTCAAAGAGCTGGATCAGTCTGGGCTGGGTGCTGAACTTGATCTCCGTGCCCATGGAAACGTCCACGTTCAGGTTCATGGTGGGAATGACCATGATCACCTCGTCGCCGTCGCAGACCGTATGAAGGTTCACTTCAGAACCCAGCATCTCGTTGACCTCGACTTTGGCGGTCAACTCGCCCTCGCCTACGGTGACGTGGCAGGGACGGATGCCGCAGACCACATCGCAGGCCTTCTGGCCGTTCTGCTTCAGGGCGTTCTGCTGGAACTCGTCGAGTTTGAATTTCGCATCGTGAATCTGAGCGTAGTATACGCCGTCCTCCAGAAGCAGCTTGCAACCCTCGAAGAAGTTCATAATTGGGGTTCCGATGAAGCCGGCCACGAACAGGTTAACCGGGCGGTCAAACAGATCCTCCGGGGTGCCGATCTGGTTCACGACACCGTCCTTCATGATGACGATGCGATCGCCCAGCGTCATGGCCTCTGTCTGGTCATGCGTGACGTACATAAAGGTGGTGTTGATACGCTGACGGAGCTTGATGATCTCGGCGCGCATCTGGTTCCGGAGCTTGGCGTCCAGATTGGAAAGAGGTTCGTCCATCAGGAACACCTTGGGATCGCGGACCATGGCGCGGCCGATGGCCACACGCTGCCGCTGGCCGCCGGAAAGCGCCTTGGGCTTCCGCTCCAGATACTGGGTGATGCCGAGAATCTCGGCCACCTCGCGGACCTTCTTGTCGATCTGATCCTGGGGAACCCGGCGAAGCGCCAGCGCGAAGGCCATGTTGTCGTAGACGTTCATGTGCGGATAAAGCGCATAGCTCTGGAACACCATGGCGATGTCGCGGTCCTTCGGCGCGATATCATTGACCAGAACGCCGTCAATGTACAGTTCGCCGCCGGAGATATCCTCCAGGCCTGCCACCATACGCAGCGTGGTGGATTTTCCGCAGCCGGAGGGTCCGACCAGAACAATGAATTCCTTGTCCTTAATGTGCAGGTTTACGTCGTGGACTGCAACCACGTCGTTGTCATATACTTTCTTTAAATCTTTGATAATAACCTCAGCCATAACAGAAACTCTGGCAAACCGGCCTCCGCCGGAGTGCCTCGCAGCCACCGGTTTTACGGCGGGCCGCATTACGGCAGGTCTCCACGCTGCCGCACCGCGAGTCAAGCGGATGATTATCCTCCTTTTCTGAATGTCCGGCAGTCAGTTGAGTGGAGTGACTTGCCGTCATTGGATTTGGATCGAGTTATCGTTCGGTTGTCAATATGCGGTTTACATCATCCGGCGCCGGCATAGACCGGATCGCGCCTTTTTTCGTAGTCACCAGATAGGCGGCTGCATTGGCAAAGCGGAGCATCTTTTGAAGATCCGTCTCTGCCAGATCCTCCAGCCCGTGTTCCAGAACAAAATGCAGGACACAGGCACAGAAGGTATCTCCGGCTCCCGTGGTCTCAATGGTTCCCCCAAGCCGGAAGGACGGCACATACACCCGATGTGTTTTGTAGTAGCTGTAGCTTCCCTCCGCTCCGGCAGTCACGTTTAAAAGCCGGATGCTCGGGAATTTGGCCCGCAGGGCAGCGGCACCGAGGTCGAAGTCCTCATCCCCAGTGAGGAATTTCAGTTCATCATCGGCGATCTTGACCACATCGCTTTGCTGAAGTCCCCACTCGATCTGCGCTTTTGCGTCCTCCGGGCTGTCCCACAGGGGCGGGCGCAGATTGGGGTCAAAGGATATCGTCACGCCGTGTTTCTTTGCGATATCCACCGCTTTACAGGTGGCGGACCGGGAGGGCTCGTGGGTCAGAGACAGACTTCCGAAATGGAAGATTCCGGCCTGCGCGATCATTTCCTCCGGGATGTCCTCAGATGAGAGCATCTGATCTGCGCCGGGATTCCGGCTGAAGGAAAAACTGCGGTCTCCGTTTGCCGCCGTCTGGACAAACGCCAGAGTGGTGTGGTGTCCGGGGTCCACGCTCAGGTGTTCCATGCAGATGCCCGCTTCCTCGCAGGTCCTGCGCAGGGATACGCCAAAGGCGTCAGCGCCGACCTTGCCGATAAAGGCGGTCTTCCTGCCCAGCTTTCCAAGCATGGCCAGAACGTTGCATGGCGCGCCGCCCGGGTTTGCCTCAAAGAGTGGATTCCCCTGCGGGCTCATTCCGCTTTCCGTAAAGTCCACCAGCAGCTCACCCAGAGCCACCACGTCAAAGTTTTGATTCATGATCTGATCCCTCACTGTTCCCGGTTTCCCACGGGTCCGGCATTTCTTCCGGCTCCTGCTCCCCTCTCAGACGCTTCCATCGCCTGAACGCCAGCCTCAGCAGAAAGCTCTGCAAATAGGCTACCAGTCCGAATATGATGACCGCCCAGAGGAAAATAGAGGCATACAGGGTGTCCGGACCTGTAAAAAACGAGATGTATACCGCAGCACCGGTGACTGCCAGTATCAAAAGGGTATATGGCAGAGCTACTGCGCTCATCAGCCATGCGGTCTTCAGAACCTCCCGCACGGGAAGATCCATATTCCCCTGTACGGGGAACACATAGGCAAAGCCTGCCAGATACAGAAAGACCAGCAGATACAGGAAGACACGGTAGATACGGGTCAACTCTCCGCCCATTGCGCCGACAGCAAAGCCGTAGGCGACCAGGATCAGCGCTCCGCCAAGGAAGATCAGCCACAGGATCGTGCCCTGCCTGAGATTCTTCTTGAAGGAAGTCCAGAACTGGCGGAATATCTGCGGCTTTTCCGTGTCCTCCACAATACTCATGGTACACTCGTACAGAGCGGACAGCGCTGCGCCTATCGTCACAATAGGCAGACTGCAAAGGCAGAACATGATATTGCAGAACACTACGTCAGACAGCTTAGCCAGCGCGGACATCAGCGGCCCTTCCGGGTCAAAGAGCTTCATAGGGGTATCCTTTCCGGTTCAACCAGTTACTTGACGGCGCCTTCCACCATGCCGCTCATGATCTGCTTCTGGGCGATGAGGAAGATGATGATCATCGGGAGCATCGCCAGCAGCGCCGCGGTCAGGATCAGATCCCACTGTTTCACATAGGATCCCACAAATGCCTGAACCGCCACAGGAAGGGTCTTGACTCTGCCGTTCTGTCCCAGCATCAGGGAAGGAAGCAGATAGTCGTTCCAGATCCACATGCCGTTGAGGATGGTAACAGTTACGATGGAGGGCTTGAGCAGCGGGAAGATAATGCGGAAATAGATTCCTTCGTAGGAGCAGCCGTCAATGGAAGCAGCCTCTTCCAAATCGTAGGGAACGGTCTTGACCATGCCGGTGAGAATGAACACTGTCATGGCGCCGCCAAAGCCGCAGTATGCGAATACGATGCCCGGGATGGACTGGAGCATAGAGATGCCCACAAAGCTGCCCACATCACGGAACGTGGAGATCAGCGGAAGCATGACCACCTGGAAAGGAATGATCATGGAAGCGATGAACACCATGTAGATCGCGGTGGACCACTTGGTTTTGTTCCGGCAGATGACCCACGCAGCCATACCGCCGAAGAGCGCCAGAAGCACCAGGGACACGATGGTAATCAGCGCGGAGGTGCCGAAGGCATACCAGAAGCTGAAGTTCGTGTTGTTGACAACGTTGGAAAGGTTGGTCAGCAGCTGGGAAAAGCTGGCCCCAGTGGTGCCGATAGGATCGGCGACGATGCCGTTTGCGCTCTTGAATACGTTGATCACCACAAGGAAGAAGGGCATCAACGTGTAAACGGCAACGATAATGGCCAGGACCATAATGATAATAAAGCTGGAGGTTTTCATCTTTGTCTTCATTACATTTCAACCTCCTTCTTGTTGGAGATGCGGACCTGGATCAGAGAGACACAGGCCAGAATGATGAAGAACAGGACCGCCTTCGCCTGACCAAGGGCATAGCTGTTCTTGGAAATGGCGGTGTTGTAAATGTTCAGCGCCAGCATCTGTGTGCCGTTAGTCAGGTATTGCCCCATGAAATTGGATATGGAGCCTGTGCCGTTGGTCAAGGCCATGTTGACGTCGAACTGCTTGAAGGCGGAGGTCAGGGTCAGGAAGGTGCAGATGGTGATGGTGGAGGCAATCATGGGGATCCGGATGCGCAGCAGCGTTGTAAAGCTGCTGGCGCCATCGATGGCCGCTGCCTCGATTACATCGCCGGGCACCGTGACCAGACCGTTGACGTAGATGAGCATGATGTAGCCGGCATACTGCCAGACGTACACCACGATGATCGCGGCAAAGGCAGGTCCGCTGTTGGACAGCAGAGAGGTCTTGGTCAGCTGGATCAGCACGTTATTGAACACAAACTGCCATACATAACCGAGAACGATGCCGCCGATCAGGTTGGGCAGGAAATAGGCTGCCCGGAAGAAGCCGACGCCCTTGAGACGGCTGGTGCACAGCAGCGCAAGGGCAAAGCCCACCAGGTTGACCATGATCATGTTGACCAGAACGAACAGAATGGTCAGAAGCAGAGACCAGAGGAAGCTGACCTCCTTGAACATTGCCATGTAGTTGGCAAAGCCGACGAACTGGGTGTAGCCGATTCCGGTCCAGTCTGTCATGGAATAGAAAATACCAAGGACCAGAGGAATGATCACTGTCACGCCGAAGGTGAACAGCAGCGGAAACAGAAACAGGAAGTTGATTATATTCTTATGATACTTGAGCGTTGGAAACAGATAGAGACCGGCCAGCAGCGCGATCAGACCGATGACAAGCAGCGGTCCCCGGAAAGAGGTGCCGCTGCCCGAAAAGTCCAGGGCAAGCGCAATGATCAGCATCACCGCTCCAGCGATCAGCAGTGCAAAGGAGGTAATCTTCCTGCCCATGCTAAAGGCTTTCATTCATACGACTCCTTTCTAATGGAATGTAATCTCACGATTTTTATCATCAAAGGAGCGGGCAGCAGCTCGTGCTGCCCGCTCCTGTTCAGATGCAATCGTTTATGCAGGAGAACTGAATCAGCCGCCGTAAGCGGTGGCGCAGACCTGCTGCATCGTCTGAACGAACTGCGCGGTATCCATCTTGCCCTGGGCATAGTCGTTGAAGACCTGGCCGGTGTAGTTCTGGGCGATACCTTCGATCATGCCCTGCCAATGCCAGTTGGAGGTCTTGCCGGCGGCAAGATAGTCGCTCATGGTCTGGGCAAAGGGATCGTTGGCAACATACTTGCAGGACTTGAAGGGGCTGATAAAGCCGGCCTCCATGACCAGAACTTCCTGAGCCTCGTCGGTGGTCAGCCACTGCAGGAACGCCTTGGCGTCCTCAGCATTGCCGTCCTTGAAGACGGACCACCAGGAGGGAGAAGCGGTCAGAATGGTGTCGATGCCGTCATCGAAGGCATAGGGAGCGAAACCGACCTTGAAGCTGCCGGCGCCTGCATAAGCGTCAGCGTCGTCGTTGGTCATGGTAGCGCCGATCCAGGAACCCTGGGTCACAAAGGCATACTTGCCGGAGGCGAAGTTCAGGATCTCCTGATCGTAGGTGCCGGAGATCATCATATCCTTGTCAGCATACTCCTGCAGCAGGCCGATGAACTCAGCAAACTTGGTGAAGCGGGCTTCGTCCAGCTTGCCGCCGTCGCTGAGCATGTCGATGTAGGTGCTGTCATCGCGGGCAAGGCCGGCGTCCAGATACTGGCCGAAGACGTGGTTGCCGGTGGACCAGTACAGGTTCACGGGCTCGGTGTAGTAGCCGACAACGGCGGTCAGGCCGAGGGCGTCTTTCTGCTCGTCGATCTTCTTGAAGGCTTCCTCATAGGCAGCGGGGCTGGTCAGAGTAGCGGGATCCACGCCGGCCTTCTCGAGGATGTCTGCGTTGTAGGCAAGGCCGATGGCCTCAGTGGTGTAGGGGAAGCCCACGGTGCCGTCAGCATTTGCATAGGCAGCGTCGGTGTCGGAGACCCAGGCTTCACCGCTCATGTCGGCCAGAAGGCCGGTCCAGTTGGAGAAGTCAGCATCAGAGCCATTGACGAAGATGTCAGGCATGTTGCCGGCCTGATAGTAGCCCTTCAGGGTACCCTGAATGTCGATGCCGCCGCCCATGGACTCGATCTCAACATGCACGCCGGTCTTCTCTTCGTACATCTGAGCCAGCTTTTTGAGCTGGGCGTCGATCTCGATCTTGCCGTTGACAAGACGAATGCTGCCGGAGGAACCACCGGGTGCAGCAGCAGCGGAACCGCCCTCAGCGGCGGAACCGGCAGGCGCTTCGGCGGCGGAGCCGGAAGCAGCTCCGCAAGCGGCCATGCTGAGAACCAGCACAGCAGCAAGCAGAATAGCAATCAATTTTTTCATATCATCCCATCCTTATTATATATTTGAGAGAACCTCTCTCAGGGGATACGGTTTGATGCTGCAGTTCAGACCAGAGACCACACTTCGGCCTGCCAGGGCTGCAGTTTCAGGATGCGGTCGAGCGAAGCGCTTCCCACGATGGGAACTGCCTCCGACCATTGGACGTCTTCCGGGATCCGGAAAGAGACGGATTCAGGGGAAAGGTTGCACACGATGAGCAGTTTCCCCGTATCCGATTCCCGAATATAGGAATAGACGTTCGGATCCTCAGGTGCGAGCAGACGGTAATGACCGTACACAATGATATCCGACCAGGGACTGCGCCGGCGGAGAGAGATCAGCTTCTGATAGTGATAAAAAACAGAATCCTGATCCTGAAGCTCCGCTTTCGCGTTGATTGTCTGATAGTTGGGATTGACCATGATCCAGGGAGTACCTGCTGTAAATCCGGCATTTTTTCCGCCGGTCCACTGCATGGGAGTGCGAGCATTATCGCGGCTCTTGTATGCGATGCAGTCGAGGAGCTCATCCTTCTCCCGCAGTCCTGCCTCGGTCAGTTCCCTGTACGCATTGATGGACTCGATATCCCGGTAGTTTTCAATGGGGCCGAAGGGACAGTTGGTCATACCCAGCTCCTCCCCCTGGTAGACATAGGGGGTGCCCTGCATCATATGCAGCATAGTGGCGATACATTTGGCGGACGCGGGGGAGTCATCTCCCAGCCGGGAGACGATCCGGGGCTGGTCGTGGTTGCAGAAGAACAGGGAGTTCCATGCCACGCCCTCCAGTCCCACCTGCCACTTGGTCAGGTTCTCCTTCAGCTCCCGAAGGTCCATCTTCCGCCGGACCCATTTATCGGAGAGCCCGCCGTCCAGACCAACATGCTCAAACTGGAACACCATGTCCAGCTCGGAGCCGTCGGAATTGGCGTATTTCTTCGCCTCCTCCAGCGTAACGCCCGCCGTCTCACCCACGGTCATCAGGTCGTATTTAGACAAGACCCGCCGGTTCATCTCCTGCAGGTATTCGTGGACGTGGGGACCGTTGCAGGTGATCCAGGGGCTTCCGTAGAGGCCGCCCTCCGTGGGGCTGTCCTCCCAGGGCTCCGGAGGCTTGGAGATCATGGAGATCACATCCATCCGGAAGCCGTCGATGCCTTTTTCACACCACCAGGTCATCATGTCGAAAACCTCGTCCCGGACCTTTGGGTTGGACCAGTTGAGATCCGGCTGTTTTTTGGAAAAGAAGTGGAGGTAGTACATCCCCGTCTTCTCGTCCCACTCCCAGGCGGAGCCGGAAAAGCTGCTGCCCCAGTTGGTGGGAGGGCCGCCGTCTTTGGCGGGCCGCCAGATGTAGTAGTCCCGCTTGTCGTTTTCCGCAGACGAACGGCTCTCCACAAACCAGGGATGCTCGTCGGAAGTGTGATTGACGACCAGATCCATTACGATCCGGATCCCGGCCTGATGCGCTTCCGCCAGAAGCGCGTCAAAGTCCTCCATCGTGCCGAATTCATCCATAATGGCATAGTAACCGGAGATGTCATAGCCGTTGTCATCATTTGGAGAACGGTAGATCGGACTGAGCCAGATCACGTTGATCCCAAGCTTTGCTAGATATGGAATTTTGGAACGGATGCCGTTCAGGTCGCCGATTCCGTCCCCGTCGGAATCGCAGAAGGATCTGGGATAAATCTGATAGACAACGCTTTCTTTCCACCATGCTCGCTTCACGAATCCAACACCCTGCTTTCTCGATATTACTGTGAAACTATAACAAATTTGCAGGGACAAGTAAACAGGTTATGGTCATAACCTACTAAAACTACAACCTGATTTTGGTGATTCTGTGAATAATGATGGTTACGCGTAACTTGAGCTTCAGACAGATTTCCTGCTGATCAGCGTAACAGGCAATTTGTGGCTTTTCGGGATATAATCAGGGTCTCTGATGGCGGAAACCAGTTCTTCCACCGCGATCCGTGCCTTCATGGGAATGTCCTGATGGATCGTCGTCAAAGGCGGAATGGAGAAACTGACGGCATTGATGGAATCATCGAATCCGGCAACGCCGAAGCTGTCGGGTACGGAGATCCCCCGCTTGGCGAAAAAGCTGATCGCCTCCATGGCCAGAGAATCGGAGGTGAAAAAGAAAGCTGTTTTCTTCCGGAATGGCAGATTCCGGGTGATCTGCTGATAGCATTTTTCCCGCTGATCCAGCGTTCCGCCCAGCTCGATAAACTCCAGCTTGTGTTTGCCGCTCAGGAATTGTTCCGAGTTTGTGACCTGTTTTGCGCCGATCCATCGTCTGTTGTCGATTCCCATGTTGGAAACGCCTGCAACGAAGATTGTCTCATATCCCAGATCCAGAAGATGCCTGGTCATCAGCAAACCGCCTGTTTCGTCCTCCAGACCGACATCCGGTATTCCGGTTGCGGAATCATCCGGGCCGAACGCATCGATAGAAATCATCGGTTTCTGGATGAGGCTCTGGAGTTTCTGGCAGTCCTCTTTCGTAAAGGAGACGGCAATCACGCCGTCCACATCCCAGGTCATCAGCATTTTGAAGATGTCGTCCATATCGGAGGAGGCGTACAGCATGAGATACAGACCTCTTGACCGGAGCTCCTGCTCGATACTACCGGTGACGACGCCGTAAAAGGGATCGGCCAGAACGGAATTCTCAAAGCCCTGATGATACCGGATGATGATTGCCACCAGCTTTGCGTTGTCGCTGGACCGGACCCGTTTGCCCGCTTCCCGCTCGTATCCCATTTCGTCGATCAGCGCCTGGATACGCTTTACGGTTTCCACCGATACGTGCCGGGATTTCCCGTGGATCACGTTGGAAACGGTTGCGGTACTGACGCCTGCGCGCTGAGCGATCTCCTTGATTGTGACCATGCTTCTGCACTCCTTAATCCGGGGGAGGTTACGTTTTACCTGTCTCCATTATATATAATAATCGGCTCAAATGAAAATCGGAATTCTTCACAAAGCTGTCTCCAAAAAACAGTTGGAAACGTCGGTTACACACGTAACCAGTTTACATCCGCATATTCCCATGCTATCTTAATCAAGGAAAATAACAAGGATTGCGTGCTGGTCAACGCCGCAGTTGGAGGTGCTTTTATGATACACAAATGGTGGCAGAGCAAAACTGCCTATCAGATTTATCCCAAGAGCTTCTATGACTCCAACGGGGATGGAATCGGAGATCTGCGGGGGATTATCGAGAAGCTGGACTATCTGAAGGAGCTGGGTGTGGAGATCGTTTGGATCTCCCCTGTTTACTGCTCTCCGCTTGCCGATCAGGGATATGATATTTCAGACTATTACGGGATCGATCCCAGGTTCGGCACGATGGACGACATGGACGAGCTTCTGCGGGAGGCGAAAAAACGCGGACTGCATATTGTCATGGATCTGGTGGTCAACCATTGTTCCGATGAGCACGTCTGGTTTCAGGAGGCCTGCAAAGATCCGGATGGAAAATTCGGCAGGTATTTTTATATTGAGGACTGGCATGAGGGAGATCCCCTGCCCTGTAACTGGAGAAGCGCCTTCGGCGGATCGGTCTGGTCCAAGCTGCCGGGACACGAGGACAAAATCTATCTCCACATTTTCCACCGGAAACAGCCGGACCTCAACTGGGAGAACCCGGAGCTTCGGCAGGAGATCTACCGCATGATCAACTGGTGGCTGAAAAAAGGAGTTTCCGGATTCCGGGTGGACGCGATCATCAATATTAAGAAGAAACTGCCCTACCGGAACTACCCGGCAGACCGGGAAGACGGTCTGTGTTCCATTGAGTGTATGCTCGCAGACGCCGAGGGTGTCATCGATTTTCTGGATGAAATGGCGGAAAACACCTTCCGGAAATATGACGCGTTTACCGCGGGAGAAGTGTTCCATGAGAAGGAGCATGAGCTTCCCATGTTTATTGGGGAACATGGCGTTTTTTCCTCCATGTTTGATTTTGCCGAGACAACGATCAATACAAATCCCCTTGGCTGGTATGCGGCGCAGCCGGTCACTGCGGAGCAGTATAAGCAAGCCTGCTTCTTCAGCCAGAAGCGCGTGAAAGACGTAGGCTTCCTGTGCAATATCATCGAAAACCATGATGAGCCCCGCGGTGTATCCCACTATATTCCGGCTGGACAGTGTACGCTCGCGGCAAAGAAGATGCTCGGCGGACTGAACTTTATGCTCCGCGGTCTGCCGTTCCTTTTCCAGGGACAGGAGATCGGCATGGAAAACCGCCGCTGCGGTTCCATCGAGGAAGTAGACGATATTTCCGCCAGAGATGAATATCAGGTCGCCCTGAACGCCGGGCTGACGAAAGAAGAAGCGATGGAAGTTGTCAACCGATTCTCCAGAGACAACGCGCGGTCGCCGTTTCAGTGGGATTCCACGCCGAATGCGGGTTTTTCGTCCGGGACGCCCTGGCTTCCGGTCAATGCAAATTATACGCGGATCAATCTGGAGGCTCAGAAAAAGGATCCGGACTCCGTATGGAACTTCTATCGCGCGCTGATCGAGCTTCGGAAGGATCCGGAGTATAGCGATACGCTTGTCTTTGGAGACCTGATCCCCTACCTGCCGGAGCAGAAAAACCTCATGTCGTATTTCCGGGTGAGCAGACGGCAAAGACTTCTTGTGATCGGCAATTTCCAGGCGGAAATCCAGACCGCTGCCCTTCCGGCACCTGTGGAAGCGGTCCTGCTGAATAATATCGGTGACTGTGAAATGAAGGACGGAGCCGTCAGGCTTCAGCCCTGGCAGTTCCTGATTCTGAAACTCAATTCCAATTCATGACGGGAGATGGGATTATGGCGAGAGAAGCCGGCATTTTACTGCCAGTAACCAGTCTGCCCGGTCCCTATGGGATCGGATGCTTCTCCAGGTACGCCTATGCATTTATCGACTACCTGCGGGACGCTGGGCAATCCTACTGGCAGATCCTTCCGCTTGGACCCACCAGTTACGGCGATTCACCCTATCAGTCTTTTTCGACATTTGCCGGGAACCCGTATTTCATCGATCTGGAGAGTCTGGTGGGCGAAGGCGTCCTGACTGCTGCGGAGTGTGACGCTGCGGACTTCGGCAGCGACCCGACCCGCGTGGATTATTCACTGCAGCATCGATTCAGATACCCGCTGCTTCGCAAAGCCTTTTCCCACAGCCGGATCATTGAGGAGCCGTCTTATCAGCGGTTTCTGGAACAAAACCGTCAATGGCTGCCGGATTATGCGCTTTTCATGGCGCTGAAATCCCATTTTGGCGGTAAATCCTGGCTGGAATGGCCGGATGCCGTCCGCTTCCGGGATCCGGACGCCCTGCGGCATTACCGGATGGAACTGCGCGAGGAAATCGATTTCCAGCAGTATTTGCAGTTCAAGTTCTTTATGCAGTGGTCGGATCTGCGGGCATACGCCAATGACCGGGGGATCCGCATTATCGGAGATATTCCGATCTATGTCGCGATGGACAGCGCGGACGTCTGGGCCAATCCGGAACTGTTTCAGCTGGATGACCGTGATATTCCCGTTGCTGTGGCGGGCTGTCCCCCGGACGGGTTTTCCGCAGACGGCCAGCTTTGGGGAAACCCGCTGTACCGGTGGGACTATCATCGGGAGACTGGCTTTGCCTGGTGGATGAGCCGGCTTGATTATTGTTTCCGGCTGTACGATGTACTCCGGATTGATCATTTCCGCGGGTTTGACGAGTATTTTTCCATCCCTTACGGTGAGAAAACCGCAATCGGCGGCCACTGGGAAAAAGGGCCGGGTCTTGAGCTGTTCGAGACGATGCGCCGCTGTCTCGGAGATCGGGAGGTCATTGCGGAGGATCTGGGATATGTGACGGACTCTGTTCGCAGACTGGTGCGCGACACGGGGTTCCCCGGCATGAAAGTTCTGGAGTTCGCATTCGACTCCAGAGATTCCGGATCCGCCAACGACTATCTCCCCCACAACTATCCGGAGAACTGCGTCGTCTATACCGGCACCCACGACAACGAAACTGTGGCAGGCTGGCTTACCAGCATTACGCAGGATGAGCTGCGGATGCTGAGGGAGTACCTGTGTGATTTCTATACGCCGGATCAGGAGCTTCGTCTGCCGTTCGTTTCGCTTGCGCTGGCCAGCTGTGCAAGAATGTGCGTGATCCCGCTTCAGGATTACCTGGGATACGACAACTCCTGCCGGATCAATCAGCCCTCAACAGTGGGGTCCAACTGGCAATGGCGCGTCACGGAAGCGGAACTGTCGCAGACGCTTCAGGCGTCCATTCATGCTGCAGCAGTCCGGTACGGCCGGAAACATTGAATATGCGCCCGCATAATATCAGGAGGTACGAATGAATCTTTCTGAATCTGCTTTTGAAGCTCGCCTTCGCCAACACTATGACGAACTCAGATGGCTGTATTGCGAGCTGTATCATAACGATGAAAACGCATTTTCCTACTTTATGGAGATGCTTCGACGCTCCTATGCGGAGCGCTCCCCTGCCCTTCGGGCCCTGGATGAGGACCGAGTCGCCCATCCGAATTGGTACCGTGCAAACGATCTGATCGGCATGATGCTGTATGTGGACGCCTATGCGGGAAATCTGCATGGACTTCTGGATAAGATACCCTATTGGGAAGAGTGCGGCATTAATTATATTCATCTGATGCCACTCCTGAAAACCGTAAAGGGACGCAGCGACGGCGGATACGCCGTGGCGGACTTTCGGACGGTGCAGCCGGAACTCGGCACGATGGAGGATCTCGAGCGCCTGAGCGAAGCGTGTCACGCGCACGGTATCTGCCTCTGTCTGGATTTTGTGATGAATCACACCAGTGAGGATCATCCCTGGGCCAAGGCGGCCCGAGCCGGCGATCCCACGGCCCGAGCGCGGTATTTCTTCTATGACAACTGGGATATTCCCAATCAGTATGAGAAAACGGTTCCGCAGGTCTTCCCCACCACTGCGCCGGGAAACTTCACCTGGCTTGACGACTGCAAGCAGGTCGTGATGACGTTCTTCTACCCCTACCAGTGGGATTTGAATTACGCGAACCCGATGGTTTTCAATGACATGACGGAAAACCTGCTGTACCTCACTGCGCGGGGAATCGATATTATCCGGCTGGACGCCGTCCCGTACATCTGGAAAGCGCTCGGCACGGATTGCCGGAACCTGCCGCAGGTACACACACTCTCCAGAATGATGCGTCTTGCCTGCGAGATCGTCTGCCCCAGCGTGCTGCTGCTGGGCGAGGTGGTCATGGAACCGAAGGAACTGGCGCCTTATTTCGGCACCACGGAAAAGCCGGAGTGTCACATGCTGTATAATGCGACCACCATGTGTACGACCTGGCATACAGTTGCGACACAGGACGCAAGGCTCCTGCGCCACCAAATGGACCAGCTGGCGCAGCTCCCGAGGCAGTATGTATTCCTGAACTATCTCAGATGCCACGACGACATCGGCTGGGGGCTGGACTACCCCTTCCTGCGCCGGTTCGGGATGGAGGAAGTTCCGCACAAGCAGTTCCTGAACGCCTTCTTCGCCGGGGAATTCCCGGGGAGCTTCTCCAGGGGCGAGCGGTATAATGATGATCCAACGCTGGGGGACGCCCGGATGTGCGGCACCACGGCTTCTCTCTGCGGGATCGAGAGCGCGCTGTCCCGAAATGACAGCGAGGCCCTGCGCAATGCCGTAGGTTTTGATCTGACCCTTCATGCGTTTGTGCTAAGCCAAAGCGGGATACCGATCATCTATGCGGGAGACGAGGTTGGACAGTTCAATGACTACACATACCATTCTGATCCTGATAAAGCCGATGACAGCAGGTACATCCACAGGGGAAAGTTTGACTGGAAGGCAGCGGAGGAACGTGCCGACAAAACGAGCTGGCGCTCGCAGCTGTTCCACGGCTTAAGGCGCATGGAGGAGATCAGAAAGCGGTACGATGTGTTTTCCGCAAGTGCGGAGTTTTCCACATTTGACCCCGGAGATACCCGCGTGCTTGGACTTCGCAGAGCGTTTCACGGCCAGGTCCTCTACGCCCTGTTCAATTTCAGCGGCGCGGAACTGACCGTAACCAAGCCCGATTTCTCCGGCGCGGCGGACCTGATGGACGAACATGCCTCACCGCAGGATGCGGCAGTACTTTCGCCCTACGGCTTCAAATGGCTGTTGAAAGAAATATAGAGAATAAGTCCCGGACACAAGGTGTCCGGGACTTGCTGTTTATACCGCATCACTGTATGCCGGATGACGATCCGGAGCGGCTGCATGATAAAAAATGATTTTTCGGATTGGAAAATGAAACTGGAAACTGTCTGTGTTCGTTGTATGATCATATTGTAGAGGAGTTGTGTCAGAAAAGCCTGCTATGGGAGCGGGCGATGAGTCAGGAGGTAGTCTATGTCCTATGTAATCCGTCAGGAAATGTGTTCCTGCTGCCATCGATGTCGGGTGCTGTGTCCGAATGGTGCGATCACCTTCAAGGGAACGAAGTACTGGATCGATCCGGATAAATGTGTGGAATGCGGTATCTGCGAGAAAAACTGTCACAACGCAGCGATCATCCTGCCCGGAGCGCCGGTCCGGGCACCGGAACTCCACGAGGTGGAGGATACCACCTGTGACGTGGCAGTGGTCGGTGCCGGCGGCAGCGGCCTGATCGCAGCCGTCCGGCTTGCACAAGCCGGGCTGTCGGTAGTTGTGCTGGAAAAGAACCGGGAGGCCGGTGGTAATACGTGGTATGCCGGCGGGTTCCACGGTCATTATTCCCGCTATCTCAAAGAGGCCGGAGAGCCCGACCGCCGGGATGAAACCGTTGCGTGGATCATGGAGCACACAAAGGGACTTCTGGATGGGGATCTGGTGCACAACGCCATATATGCCTCAGCAGACATGATGGATTTTCTGATCGATCACTGTGACTGTGCGGAGGATTTTACACTCGGAGATACGCCCTTCGGCGGAAAAGGATTCCGGTTTCAAAACCGCACCGGAACGAAATACAAGCGGATCGACGCCTCCATCGGACCGGGCGGTATGGGTTCCTATATCATAGAAAAACTGATGGGGCAGTGTGAAAAGCTGCAGATTCCCGTTCGAACAAGCTGTGCCGCGGAAGAACTGCGCACAACACCCGGCGGCGCCGTCTGCGGCGTTCTGGCCAGAGATCCGGGCGGAGCGGTCGAGATACACTGCAAAGCCGTCGTTATGGCGGCCGGCAGCTACTCCCACAACCCGGAATACCAGAACAAAGCCAATCCGCGGGTCATGGAGTGCAAGGATCCGGCCCACCTGTTCTCCATCCCCACTTGCACCGGGGACGGAATCACCATGAGCGAAAAGATCGGCGCGGAGATCGACTGGGAACACGCGAAGGCCATGCTGATCGGCCCCGCCCATCATCCCTTCGGATTCGCGGCTGTGTGCATTACGCGGGAAAATGAGGTGGTACTGGTCAACCGGGACGGAAAGCGCTGGGCCAGCGAGGTGGACAACACCATGTCCCTCCGGGAAGTCATCCTGGACCAGCCGGATCGGATCTGCTGGGCGATTCTGGATCAGGGAACGCTGGATTATCTGGCAGAGCGGCTGATGCACAGTTCCCGCATGGATGGAGAACACGCTGAAATCATTTCGCACTATCAGGAGGAAGTGGACGCTGAGGCGAAGATGGATACGCCGGTCAAGAAAGCCGATACGCTGGAGGAACTGGCGAATCTGATGGGAGTTCCGGCGGCGGAGTTTGCGGCGGAGATCCGAAACTACAACCGTATGTGTGAGCAGGGATGCGATACACAGTTTGGAAAACCGGCTGAATTCCTGCATCCGATGACACAGCCTCCCTATTATGCGTTTTATGAGAAGATGTTCCAGGAAAACGCTGCGGGCGGCATCAAAACCGACGCGGAGACCAGAGTGTTGGATCAAAACGGAAAGGTGATTCCCGGATTGTTTGCCGTCGGCGATAACGCGGCCGGACTGATGCTCGGAACCGGGATTTACGCCGAAACGCTCGAACGGGAGATGTCCATGTTTACCTGGGCGCTGACCAGCGGCTATATGGCCGCAGGCGCCGTGATCAACGACCTGAAATAAATCTTGCTATGCCGAGAAAGGAGGAAATGGATAGACGGCATAAACAAAAAATCGAAAAGGAGAGTGTTAATATGAAAAAGAGCATGCTGATAGCGCTGTTCCTGATTGCAGCAATGGTTCTGGCGATGTTTGCAGGCTGCGGCGCTGCGCCACAGGCGCAGAGTACCGCGCAAAGTGCGCCGGAAGCGGCAGCACAGGAGGTAGCTTCAGAAGCAGAAACTGCCGAAGCAGTGGAGACGGATCCGCAGCAGGCTCCGTCAGAGCCGGACTCCGCAGCGGAACCTGAAGAACTGCCGGAAGAAGAGCCTGTATCTGCCCGGGAATCGATCCAGTATCCCCTCTGTGAGCCCGGCGAGGTGGAGTTCAGTTTGTTTACCTCTGCCGGCGGCATGGGCGGTACCTCTGTGGAGACACTGGATATCTACCCGTCCTTCCAGCAGGCGGAAAAAGCAACCGGAATCAAAATGACCTACAACCTGGCTGCGCCGGAAGCCACAGAAACAAAGCTGAACCTGATCGTTGCCTCCGGCGACTTCCCCACGTTCTTTACGGGTCTGGATATGTACTATGTCTCCGGACGTTCGGCGGCCATCGAGGACGGCGTGGTAACGGATCTGGCGCCGTATCTGGATGAATGTGCCCCGGATTATATGAACTTTGTGGATGAGAATCCGGGCATGAAAAAGCTGATTTCCACGGACGAAGGTGAGATCCCCTTCGTGGCGCCAAAGGCTGCCGCGAGCTATTCCGGCCTGAGCATCCGGAAGGATTGGCTGGACGACCTTGGCCTGGAAGTGCCTGAAACCTACGACGAACTGACTGAAGTGCTGGATGCGTTCAAGAAGGCCTACGGGTGCTCGGACGCCATGCTGCTCAGCTCCAAATTCTGCGGGGAACATGACACGCTTTGCGCGGGATATAATATGAATATGCTGCGCGGTAATATCGGTTCTCTGGCGTTTGAAGTGATCGACGGGAACGTGGAACTGTTCTGCCAGAGCAACGGCTTTGTCGACTATATGAAGATGCTGGCGGGATGGAAAGCGAACGGGTATATTACCCACTATCTGGAGATCGGGCCCTTCAATGTCTCCAACTATGTTGCGGATGACAGCTGCGGCGTTTGGGTCGGCGGCAACAATTACTTCTCCGACGACTGGGCGCCGGCCTATTATTCCGGCTCTTATGATTTTAAGGCGATCCCCATGGCCGATGTGACGAAGACGCCGGGCGAAGCGGTAGAGCTTGGCGGTCTGGAAGTCTCCATCGATGGAGAACACGCCTGGAGCGTTACGACCGCCTGCGACGATGTGGAGATGGCGCTGAACTGGCTGAACTGGTGGTATACGGAAGAGGGCTGCCTGGCGGCATACTTTGGAAACGAGGGAGAGCACTATACCATGGTGGACGGCACTCCGATTTTTACGGATCTGATCCTCCATGATCCCAGCGGATACGGCGTGTTTTTCGCCACCGCGATTCAGCTCGGCGCATCTACCCCCGCTTCTCAGCATCCTGCAAGACTGGATCCCAGGAACACCCTGGAAAATGAAGTCCAGCAGAGCTGCAAGGATGTTTGGTTCCCAGAGAACCGCGGCACCGCGTATACCTGTTACGGCGACATGACTGCGGCTGAGAGTGAGCTCTACGCAGCCAAGGCCGGCGATATCGGCACCTATGTCGAGGAATACATGGGCAAGGTTATCGACGGAACGACGGATGTTGAGGCCACTTATGATGAAATGATCGAAAACTGCTATGCCATGGGACTGCAGGATGTCCTCGATGTCAAGCAGGCTGCCTACGACCGCTATTTGAACAGATGATACCATAAGCAGAATAACTGATAAAGAAACGATCCGGAACAGTTCCAAAGGACTGTTCCGGATCGTTTTGGTGCGCGAGGCGGGACTTGAACCCGCACGTGCGTAATGCACACTAGAACCTGAATCTAGCGAGTCTGCCAATTCCACCACTCGCGCGTCAAAATGCTTGTTTAATGTACATCATTTTACGGGAAAAGTCAACTGTTTTTTTGGTTTCGCAAAACAAATATAAAACAGGTGGAAATTTAGCAAAAATGTGCTACAATGATAATATCAAAGTTGAGGAGGTGCGTCATGGACAGACCGATCGTTCCGCTGCGAACGCTGATCCTTCGGATCGGGCTCCGCTTTATCCTGATTGTTGTTTCCCTGCTGTTTATCACGCTGTTCCTCCCGCCCCTTCTGAGCCTTTTCTTCCCCTTTGTTCTGGCACTTTTGGTTGCCTCGATTCTGGCGCCTCTGGTCGGTAAATTCACGAAAAAAGTGGGCAAGATCTGGAGCTTCTGGTCCATGCTGTTTGTCCTGCTTCTGATCCTTGGAATAACCGGACTCCTGGTGTTCATCGGGTATTACCTGTTCAGACAGATCAGTGATTTTTACGGAAGCTGGGAAACCATTCAGATGACCGTGAACCGTTTGATCACGTCTATCTCCGAGTATCTGGAAACGAATGATATCGCTTCGGGAACCTACCTTGAACAGTACGCGCTGAATCTGGTCCAGCAGCTCATGACCTGGATCACCAATAAAGTGTCCACCTGGGTCCCGAATCTGATCTCCAGTGTCGGCAATCTTGCGTCCGGCGTGGCCAGCTTTATGATCTCTCTTCTGTTTTTCATCGTTGGCGCGTATTTCATGACGGCGGATTATCCCCGGCTTCGCAATAAGATCTCCGGATGGATCCCGGAAATCATCCGTCCCCATATGCGGCATATCAAAATGGCCATGGGTTCCGCCACCTTCGGTTATCTGAAGGCGCAGGTTATCCTCTCCGGAATCGTTACGCTGATTATTTTTGTCAGTTTGTCTGTTCTTGGGCAGCCATACGCGCTGATCATTGCGATCCTGTGCGGCATCATTGATATTATTCCGTTCTTTGGAAGCGGGACGATACTGGTACCCTGGGCGGTTGTGGAGATCTTTTTGGGAGATTTCACGAAATGTGTGTTTCTCCTGATTCTCGCATTTGTCCTGTTTCTGTTCCGGAAGCTGGCGGAGCCGAAGGTTGTGGGAAATCAAACAGGTCTTCCTCCCCTGGTATCCCTGATCAGCATATATGTGGGTATGAAGCTCGGCGGGGTTGCCGGCATGATCCTGGTTCCGATTATTTGCATGATTGTTCTCAGCCTGTACGGAGTAGGCTTTTTTGATCCGACGATTACCGATTTCAAGATGCTGTTCTCCAGGATCATTCACGATGCTTCCATTGAGGAGAGTATTGACGCAGACAAAGAAAAAGATGAGAAAAACGACTGAGGATTTCTCAGTCGTTTTTCTATACTTTTCCTATAAATTCTCTGAGCCGGTTCCTGTCTGTGACCTGAATCTGCTTTCCCGTTTGCTGTATCATGCCCAGAGTTTCGAGCTTTTCGATGGCACGGTACACGCTTGAGCGGCCCATGTTGATCTGGCGGCTTAAATCCGTCATGGAGCAGCAAAGCAGGCCGGTTTCATCGCAGGTGGCCTCCAGAAATACAGCCATACGCCGCTCAGAGGTCCCCGCGATGAAGCTCGTCAGCTTTTCGTCTAAAAACCAGAGACGGTCTGTGAGAAATGCAAGATAGTTCTCTGTGATTTTCGAGTCTCGGAGCATTGCCCAGCGAATGACTTCTTCTGGAATAAAGAATGCTTCGACCGGCTTTTCGGCAACCAGCCGGAAAGCATACTTTTCCCTGTGGGAGAATACAGCAGATGCGCCGAAGCACTCCCCTGCTTTCAGAACAGTTAGTTTCATGTGCCGCCCGTCAACAATGCTTTTCTCCGCCCGGACGCTGCCGCTGAGTATGATCCCGGTGCTGCGGGAAAAAAGACCTTCGTCATAAATGACGGACCCCTTCTCGTACCTGGACCGACTGCATCTGGGGTCCATTACGATCCTGCGGATCATGATTTCCTCAATGCCGGAAAACAGAATGCATTGGCTGATGATCCTGATTTGCCGGCTTGTGATACTGGTTACCATCAAATCCCTCGTTTGTGTTTCAAATGACACATTTTAATATAATCAGAGCATATAAAAATGTCAAGGCATTCATTTCTGTTTTTTTCGAAGTTTGCGGTTTCATTCAAGCGTTTCCTGTGGTATACTATCAATAAATACCCGTTTTCTACGAAAGATAAGGAGGGTAATTTATGGCCGATTTTGACAGCAGCACGAACTATAAACAGGCCCGTGCCGCAGGCAAACGTTTTGTTTCCGAACACAGCGATTCGGATGCAAAGGGTTACCTGCTGATTCTGGATGATCTCATTGGAAATGTTGAGATCGCCGGTGAAATCAATCTCGGAACCTGTGAGATCCCGATCAATAAGATCATTGGTACCAGAACCTCTGCCCGCAGCAATGCTTTTGCGGGGAACTTCATGCCCCTGCTGCCGGAGAATACCGAATTCGGCGCGAAATGGATGAAGCTTTACAATTCCCATATTTCCGAGGGAATTCGGGAACCAATCAAGGTCTATGAATATATCAACCGCTATTTCGTCCAGGAAGGCAACAAGCGGGTCAGCGTATTAAAGTACCTTGGCGCGGTCAGCATCGAGGCGAAAGTTACCCGCCTGATTCCCAAGCGAGACGAAAACAATAAGCTGATTTCCATCTATTATGAGTTTTTGGATTTCGACCGGAGAGCAACCTTTGATAACCTGTGGTTTTCGTATTACGGCAGTTTTACAAGGCTCGTAAATCTTGTTCAGGCATGGCAGGCGGAACATCCCGATTCGGAAGAGACGACGACAGAACTGATCAATTCCAATTTTAAATCATTCCGTCTTTGCTATCGGGAAGCAGGGTTTCAGACAATCCCCATCACTTCGGGCGATGCGTTTCTGGAATACGTGACCATATACGGGTTTCAGCCAGGAATCTCTCTGGCAGAGATGCGGGAACAGGTCAAGAGCTGTGAATCCCAGTTCAAACTGGTCTCCGTAAAGGATCCCAATACGGTGCATCTGGCGGAGATGAAATATGATTCTGAAAAAACGCCTCTCTCCTTCTTCTCCAAGCGCCCAAGAAAACTCAAGGTTGCATTTGCTTTCGACGCGACGCCGCAGACCTCTTTGTGGACCTATACGCATGATGTGGCGAGGAAACGGCTTGAGCGTGCGCTGGGCGATAAGATCGAAGTGATCACCCGTTATTCTGTTCCCAGTGGAGAGAACTCCTACTCCCCGCTTCGGGATATTATGGAGGAAGAACCTGATATCCTCTTTGCGACCAGCCCCAATATGTCCTCCGGCGCGTTGCGCCTGAGTCTGGAATATCCGGATAAAGTCATCCTGAACTGTGATCGCGCGCAGCCGAAAAAGAACATGATCACATATTACGGCAAGTTCTTTGAGTCCTCCTTCCTGTGCGGCGTTATGGCCGGATCCATGACCCGGACCGGACGTGTTGGTTTTATGTCAACCACTGCATTCAATCAGAACAACACCTCCAACCTCAATGCGTTTGCCATCGGTGCCCAGCTTGTCAACCCGACGGCGCATGTGGTCAATGTCGAGATGTATCATGCGGAGGCCTCCGATCAGGAGCATATCGAGGCGCGCTATCTGCTTGCCCAGCAGGATGTGGACATTGCCCTTTGCACGCATCAGCTTTTTACCCCCCAGGTCCGGAAAGGATTCCCCGGAGTTTATGCACAGCTCTATCTGATTCAGTCCAAAACCGGGTATCCCACGGAATCCATCGGAGCCGCAGCCATTGACTGGTCTGTGATCTATAACCAGCTGGTCAGTGACTGCTTTAACACGAAACACTCGATCCTGGATATTACCCGAAGCGGCATGGACAGTTCTGTTCACTTTGGCTGGGGACTCAATACGGGACTCCTTGATGTACTCGGTGTGGATTCTTTTATGGGCCACAATGCCATTCGTCTGCTGAATATTTTCAAAGGACTGATCGCTTCGGAAAAGATTCATCCCTTTGAAGGACCGATTTTTGATTCGGACCGGAACCTGATCCTAGAGAAATACGGTACGCTGAATCTGTTGGAGATCCAAAACATGACCTGGGTGCATGAAGCGGTAGTTCGGACGATCCGTGTTGATTGATGCATGATGGATAATTTCATTTTTAGTCTGAACGTCACAGTTCCGATTTTTCTGATTATACTGGTCGGCGGCTTTCTGAAACGGATCGGGTTATTGAACGACGGGTTCACTTCCGTTGCGGATAAATACGTTTTTAAGGTCGCCCTTCCGGTGCAGCTGTTCCGGGATATTGCCACCATGGATATCCGGGCGGACTTTTCGTGGAAATTTGTGGCCTTTTGTATGATTGCCACCACGTTCATGTTTTCCGTATGCTGGATCCTGGGGCGTCTGTTCCTGAAAGACAAATCCATGGTCGGTGCCTTTGCGCAGGCGGCTGCCCGCGGATCTGCCGCGATTCTGGGAATCGCCTTCGTGGAGAACATTTACGGAAGCTCCGGTATGACACCCATGATGATCGTTTCGGCCGTTCCACTGTTCAATATCTACTCGGTCATCATTCTGACCGTCTCTTCTGCGGATGGGAAGCTGGACGGGACAGTCCTGAGAAAAACGCTCCGAGGAGTAATCACCAATCCGATTATCCTCGGGATCGCAGCCGGAATGATCTGGAGTCTTATGGGACTGCCCTGGCCTGCGGTGATCAGCAAATCAGTGGGGTATATTGCCGCTACCGCAACGCCGATCGCACTGCTTGTTCTCGGCGCTACGTTCAAGGGAAAAGAGGCGCTTCAGAAGATTCGTCCGACTTTTGCGGCGGCATTTTTGAAGCTGGTCGGTATTCCGGCACTGGTGTTTCCCGTTGCGGTCAGTATGGGGTTTCGCGGCAGTGAGCTGGTTGCGATCATGATCATGTTGGCCTCCCCCACTACAGTCACCTGCTATATCATGGCGAAAAACATGGGTGGCGATGAGACGCTTTCTGCCAGCGTTGTGATGACTGCCACGCTGCTGTCGAGCATTACGCTTACGCTTTGGGTGTTCCTGATCCGAAGCCTCGGATTCATATAAAGAAAAAAGGAGAGCGGTTCCGTCGGTGGAATCGCTCTCCTGTATTATCCTTCAAAGGCGGCAGAGACTTCTTTCAGCAGCTCAATGATCGGAAGATGCTGGGGACAGGCCCGCTCACATTGACCGCAGTGCAGGCAATCCGATGCTTTTCCGTGCCCGGCGGTATGGGTGCTGTAGTAGAAGTCGCTTCCCCAGTCCTGATATCTGCGTTTCGTGTTCAGACAGGAGAACAGGTCGGGAATCAGGATCTTTTGCGGACAGCCTGAGACACAGTACCGGCACGCGGTACATGGGATGGAACGGTCGGATTTGAGTATTTCACGAACCCGGGAAATCGCGCTGCGCTCCGTTTCCGACAGCGGAATGAACTCCTTCATATAGGAGATATTATCCTGCATCTGCGCCAGATCGCTCATGCCGCTCAGCACCATCTCGATGCCTTCGAATGAGGCGGCAAAGCGGATGGCATAACTGGCGGGAGAGCCGTTCTGGAGTTCGGAAAAGATCTCCTGCGCAGCCGCGGGAAGCTGGACCAATCCGCCTCCCTTGACAGGCTCCATGACGAATATCGGTTTATGGAATTCGCGGCAGACGTCATAGACCGCTTTGCTTTCAATGCTCGGATTGTCGTAATCGAGATAGTTGAACTGGATCTGAACCACTTCGATGTCCGGCTGTTCCCGGAGGATCTTTCGCAGCACTGCGGGCTTGTCGTGAAATGAGATGCCGAAATGGCGGATCTTTCCCTGCGATTTGAGCTTTCGAACCGCGTCAAAGGCGTTACAGTTCAAAAACTTCTGGTAGACTTCTGCGGAAAGCGCATGCATCAGATAATAGTCAAAATAAGCGGTACCGGTGGTCTCCAGCTGACAGTCAAACAGAGAATAAATCTCAGCCTCGCTCTGAAAACAGCTGCCGGACAGCTTGTCTGTCAGGATAAACCGATCCCGCGGGTACCGCTTGACCAGCCCCTCCCGGAGAGCGGTTTCACTCTGTCCGGCCAAATATACATGGGCGGTATCAAAATAGCGAAAACCTGCACCCATGTAAAGGTCGATCATTTCATTGAACTGTTTCTGGTCAACGATCCCCTCCTGTCCGCCGATCATGGGGAGCCGCATGCATCCAAATCCAAGCTTTTTCAAAGATAACCCTCCTGCGTAAATGGAACCGGCATAGCGTGGCTATGCCGGTTCCCGTTTCATCAATCGAAATTGAAGTCCAGCACGTCGCCCTCCTGCACATACTGCAGCGCGTTGAGCAGGCTCGTGATGTTCTTCTTGTAGCAGTAATACTCCATAACGCCGTCCACACGCATGGCATACTTTCGATCCGTCATACGGATCAGCTCCAGCGTATGATCGCCGTCCTCGGCCAGATGAAGGGTGATTGAGCCGTAGACCGGGGCATCCGCAAACTCCTTCTTTTCTTCCACTGTCAGGTTTCCGATAATACGGAAATAGAGGCACTTGATATAGAGCCGGCGAACATTGGTCTCTTCTTCGATCTTCTCTCCGTTGAGCGTACCGGTCACCGCATCGGCGTCGTTGCCGTTGGCGTTCTTCTTGGTATAGTGTTCAACTTCAATATCGAATTTCTGACCATCGATATCAATGTCGATGCCCTGAAGCTGTTCAATGTCATAGGTCCATACGGAACGAAGCATCAGCTGTACATAACTCAGCCCCATCCACCCGAATGCCGAAGAATTGCAGGTGATCAGCGTATCGGTCCCTTCGATCATGCAATACGTGTAGTCCGGGTTGGGGCAGGTATTGCCGATCAGGAGGGCGATGGAGTTTCCGGCGATGTCCGTCATCTCCAGCTTTGCGGGGTTGTTCAGTCCGTAATTCGCCAGCTGATCCTCGGAGATATCCTCAATGATCGTTCCGAGCGTCAGCGTTGAAACTACATCAAGGATGTAATTCTGGATCGTGGTGTCGTTTCCGGAGACCTGATAGGGCTGCAGCATGACATAGCGGCTGCCCTCCGTGTTATATTCATTGCTCTGTTCCGGATCCATGAGGACTTCCAGGCAATCTCCGTTCCGTTCCGTCAGCTTGACCCAGTTGATGTTGTCATAGACATCGTCTTCCGTATAGGCCGGGAACAGCGTGATGTCACGGTATTCGATGGGCCGGCGGACCAGGAGAGAATCCACATAGGAGCCGATGGTATACACTGTGTTGGATTCCGAAGTCATGCAATAGTAGTTTTCATCCACCGGCGCCTGGGAGCCGATGATAATATCTACCTCAGACCCGTCGGTGAAGTAGGTCTTGATGGTAGCGGTAGGCTTGTCAAGTCCGTAAACGGCGAGATCCTTTGCGTCTTCCTCCACCAGCTTGATCGCGGAAATGGACGTGAGCGTATACATCATAGACCGGAATTTCGAGGTGTCGTACTCGAATTTTCCGGGATCGGGCTTTGCGTCATATTCATAGGAGATGCTGCCCTTTTCATCGGTGACCTGAGTGATCTTGACATCCAGTTCTTCCGAAGCATAGGCGTAAGCAGTATCTTCGCTGACTTCCCGGTCCGTAGGAACCACGGTGAACCGTTCCAGCGTGTCAAAATCCCGGCTGATCACATAAACGGTTTCTGACGATGCGCTTTCAGCGGCGGAATCCGCCTCCACCTGATCATTGGAATGATCCGGCAGATGAATCACAACAATGGAAGCGATGATAAAAACGACCAGAATCACACCAGCAATGATGATGGTCTTGAGGTTTTTCATTACTTATGTCTCCTTCTGGCCCAGACAAGTACGCCGAGGATCAGGCAAACTCCGGGAATGATAAAGATCAGCAGATAGTACAGAACAGAACGGATCGCACCGGTCACAACCAGATTTGCTGAGGTCAGATCCTTGGAGGCGATAACGACGGATTCGGAATCATCGCTCATGAAGTTCAGCGCAGCGAGGAAATAATCCTTGTTCATGAAGCTGTCGCCGCCGAGGGTGGAATCGCTGACAAATCCCGCGTTCAGGAACAGCACATAGGAGAAGGTGCTGTTGAGGTTGTGCATCTGATTCTGGTAAGCCAGAACACCCACGTTAAACGGACCGGATTCATCGGAATCCGTCTGCTCGTAGGCAGTGCTCTCAACGGACAGATCCTTCGCATAAGCGGAATTGGAGGTCGTCATCAGCAGCTGCGTGCCGCGCCAGTTGTCCTGATCCCACAGTACACTGATGGGCCGGGCGCCGGGGATGATCACATATCCGTTTTTGTCCAGATTGTCGGTCAGATGCTCCACGCTGACAATGTTCGGCAGGATATAGGCGTTATAGCCTGCAAAGCAGCGCTCGGTATCATAGACCATCTTGCTCTCGTATTTCACGCCCCATTCCTCGAAATAGGCGTCAAGTACAGGAAGCGAGGGCGTATCGGAGGCGTAGCTGACGATCATGCGGCCTCCGTCGTTGAGGAACTTGTCAATGATGTCGATTTCCTCTTCCGTATAGTCGCCCATGGGCTGGGAGATGATGATCATATCCACATCGGAAGGGATCTCGTTCGTCTGCATGAGGCTGATGGTGGTAACGTCATAGTTGCCGGAGGTCAGCAGGCTTTCCATGGTCTCCAGATTTGTATTCTCCTGGTGGCCGCTGATAAAGGCGGCCTTCGGCACCTTGTTGGCTGTCACGTACAGGATCGCGGAGGTGAGCCGCTGCTCTGCCCGCAGTCCGGTCACATAGGCGGAGCCAGAACTCCCGGAGGAGGTGCGATTGGTGGTATACTCCAGCAGATCATGGGGATCCATGGATTTATACCGTTTTGCGCTCTCCACGATGATATCTCCCGTGGAAAGATCGCCCAGATCATTGTAGCTGTTGAAAATGGAAGGATTCGTAACGGCATTGATATACTTGACGGTCACCATGCCGCCGCTGAGCTGCTCATAACGCTGAAAGATTTTGGGCAGCCGGCGAAGATCCTCGTCGTTGGCGTAGTCGGTTTCATCACAGAGAACAGTGATGGTGATCGGCTCGGAGAGTGTGGAGAGGAGCTGGGCCGTTTCGTCGGAGATCTCATACTCAGACTCCGAAGTCATATCGATCTCAAGCACGTAACGGTCTGCAACATAATCCACAAAGTAGTTGAAGGCGATCACAGCCGCGATCACAACGATAATGGAGATCACGGACAGAGCGCCGATCTTCATGCGGCGCTTTCTGCCGAGCTCCGCGCTGGATCCGGCGGCGTCCACAGGTTTGACGTCAGATTTTTGATTCTTGCTCATGATGATCCTCCTTAGCTCCAGCGTTTCCGCTCCAGCATACGGACGGTCAGGAATACGAACACGCCCGCAACGCTGAGGTAGAAGATGAGATCGGCGAATGAGAAGATTCCCTGTGTGAAATCATTGTAGCGCCGGAACATGGAAAAATAATAGATCAGGTTTTTCGCCCAGGTGGCGTTCATCAGACTGTAGGAATAGTCCAGCAGATAAAGTCCCAGGAAAACGGCAACGGTGACAACAGCAGCCACAAGCTGATTCTGCGTCAGAGAAGAGATGAAAACTCCGATGGAAATAAAGGCCATGGCCGTGGCGCAGATTGCCACATAGTTTCCGAGGACCGTGGCAAACTCCAGCGTTCCCCAAGTGGCGACGATGACGACGTACACCAGCGTGATGCAGACGCCGATCAGGAATACGACCAGCGCGGCGAAGAACTTGCCGAGTACGATGCCGCTCAGCCGAACCGGAGCGGTCAGAAGGAGCTGGTCGGTCTTCTGCTTGTAATCCTCAGAAAACGTGCGCATGGTGAGGATGGGGATCAGGAATACGCACATGGTGACGATAAAGGAAAAGATATTCTGAAGATCACAGGAGCCGCTGTAAACGTTCATGATGTAGAAATAAATATTCAGCACCAGAATGAATGCGGCCAAATACACATATCCCAGTGGGGACTTGAAATAGGCGCGCAGATCGCGCTTGAAGATAGCACTCATGATTACTTGGCCCCCTTTGCAGGAGATTTTTTATCCGCTGTCAGACGAATGAAAACGTCCTCCAGGCTGAGATCCTGGTTTTTCAGAAGAAGCACAGGATAGCCGGCTCTGGCAAGAGACTGGAAAATCAGCTTTCGGGCGTCGATGTGCTCAGCGGACTCCACCAGATACTCATATGCGCCGGGCTCCGCCTCCACCGTCGGGGTAACGGACTTGACGCCGTCCACACTGCGGATGCAGGCAATGATCTTGTCCTTCGGGCCCGCGATGCGGTATTCGAGTTTATGGTCTCCGGTCAGCATGGCGGAAAGATGGGTCGGCGTATCGTCCGCCACCAGCCTGCCGTTGTTGATGACCAGAACCCGCTCGCACACCGCGGAGACCTCCTGCAGGATGTGGGTGGAGAGAATGATGGTTCTGTTCTTCCCCAGATCCTTGATCACGTTGCGGATCTCAATGATCTGCTTCGGATCCAGACCGACCGTCGGTTCGTCCAGAATCAGAACGTCCGGATCCCCCACCAGAGCCTGGGCCAGACCGCAGCGCTGCTTATATCCGCCGGAAAGGTTGTTGATCACACGCTCTCTGACTTGAGAGATACCAACCATTTCACAGACTTTATCAATGTGCTCCTTCCGCTCTTTCATTCCGCCCTTGACGCCCTTGATGTCGTAGATGAAATCCAGATACTCGTTTACAGTCATATCCAGGTACAGGGGCGGATCCTGGGGCAGATAGCCGATATGCTTTTTTGCCTCAAGCGGGTTTTCCAGAATATCGATTCCCGCAACCCGCGCCGCGCCGGCGGTGGCGGAAAGATATCCTGTGATCACATTCATTGTTGTGGATTTACCTGCACCGTTTGGCCCCAGGAATCCCACGATCTCCCCTTCGTCAATGGAGAACGTGATGTCGGTGATTCCCCGCTTATTGCCATAGGTTTTGGTCAATCCGGAAACTTCTATCATCTCGGGTTCCCTCCTATAATGCCGGCTGCGGACCGCCGGCTTGCAGAATTTGGAAAAACGTCAGTAATCCAAACGCTATCTTGAGTATTATATCACATTCAATCACATTCGCATAGCTTTTTTTTGTTTTTAATCCTAAAAAAGAAATCCAAAGTCTACCCGGCAAATTGCTTCATATATTTATCTCAGCGGCACCACTCAGCAAAGACAAGGAGGTTATGATTTGACACCTTCCGGAACCATACAATTTCGCGTGTTTACCTCCGCAGCCAATATTCCCGTCAGCGGCGCGACCGTGATCGTCCGGAATCAGGATCCCCCCTATGCGCTTTACGGCGTTCTGGTGACAGATGAATCCGGACAGACTCCTGTCTTGACGATCCCCGCCCGGGAGGCCTCGCTGGGCCAGACCTCAGGCTCGGAGATCAGGCCGTGGGTCGGCCTGAAGGTCTACATCGAACACCCGGCCTATGAAGAGGTAACGTTTGACGGAGTTCAGCTGTTTCCACAGGTCCTGTCTGTCCAGGCGGTACAGCTCCTGCCAAATCAGAAAACTGATCCCGAGGAGGATGATCTGCAGGAATACGAACTTTCGCCTCAGCCGGTCTGGGAGGGAAATGCGACATGACGGATCGTTTTCTTCCCTATATTCCGGAATACATCACCGTTCATCTGGGCCCGCCGAATTCCCCTGCGGAAAATGTCACGGTATCCTTTCGGGATTACGTGAAGAACGTCGCTTCCAGCGAGGTCTACCCGACCTGGGAGGAAGCTGCGCTGAGGGCGAACATCCTGGCAATCATCTCGTTTGCGCTGAACAAAATATACCTCGAGTACTATCCCAGCCGGGGATATTCCTTCGATATTACCAATTCCACAGCCTATGACCAGAAATACACCCAGGGACGCGAGACGTTTGAAAACATCGGGATTCTTGTAGATGAAATGTTCCAGAGCTATATACGCCGGAGAGGTAATGTGGAACCGCTGGCAGCCGCGTTCTGCAACGGAACCACTGTGACCTGCAGCGGAATGAGTCAGTGGGGTTCCCAGCGTCTGGCGCGGCAGGGTCTGAATTATCTGGAAATCCTTCGGAATTACTACGGAGATGACATCGAGATCGTCACGGATGTTCCGGTCCGGGAGCTTCGTCCCTCCTACCCCGGTTCTCCGCTGCAGCTCGGCTCCGCCGGAGAGGCCGTCCTGCAGCTCCAAGTACGGCTGAACCGGATCGCCCGAAACTACCCTGCCATTCCGGTCATTCCGAATCCGGATGGATTGTTCGGTCCGGTCACCCAGAATGCGGTGCGCACGTTTCAGCGGATATTCAATCTGCCGGATGACGGGATCGTAGGGCCTGCCACATGGTATCAGGTGGTAACGATCTATGTGGCGGTTGCGAGGCTGTCGGAGCTTCAATCCGAGGGCGAACGATACATTCTGGATTCATTTGTGCTGCCGACCGTTTTGGCGCTGGGCAGCTCCGGACAGTACGTTTCCAAGCTGCAGTATATGCTCAATATCCTATCTGATTTTATCCCGGAGGTTCCGCAGATCTCCATTGACGGACAATATGGGATCCAGACCAGAAACGCGGTTCTCGCCTATCAGAGATTTGCGGGCCTGTCCGCCAGCGGTCTGGTGGGGGCTTCCACCTGGAACAGCATTGTGAACCGGTATGCCGGGATTACAGGGACAGTATTGAGCGATGAGGACCTGTTTCCCCAATCATGGTGAGGTTAAGGAGTAGATCATGTCTGATTCTTTTCTTTCCGATTCTTGTAAAGAAGGCACGAGCAGCCTGGTTCCGCAGGAGCTCCTTCAGCCGTCAGAGCCCTGCATTGTGCATTTCCCGGCCAGTCTAAAGATCTGCGCCGGGCAGTCGCATCCGCATATCAGACTGGCACAGGCCATGTTTCAGGCGCTGCACGCGTTTTCTCCGGACTTCAAACCGGTACCGGTTTCCGGGACGATTGACGGGGAGACGGCGGAAAACCTTCGTCGGCTGCAGAAGTGTTCCCTGATGCCGGAAACCGGTGAACTGGATAAGCAGACCTGGAACCGCCTGAGCCGGCTTTACCGGGCTGTTTTTGACAGAAATTACCTCCCGTCCCAGGGATGACGACTCCCGGCGTCGGATTCCTGCCGGAATCCCTTGCGAGGCGTTTACGGACGCCTCGCATTTACTATCAATTTTTTACTTGATTCTTTCGATTTCTTTTGTTTCGTTGACGGGTTCAACCGGATTTGCTATGCTTGAGGCGTAAGGAAATTCAGAAAGGAGTGTTTCATTATGCCGAATTTAAATGAAAAAACTGAGTTTATCTGCGGAAGAAATCCTCTGGCCGAAAACAACCGCCCTTCTTTTGCAAAAGCGGAACAGACTGCCGCGGCGCTCTGGCTGAAGGATGGGTCTGTGGACGAAGAAAAGTCCGGCGCCGCGTCCTGCAGCGGCACGGTTACGGATTCCGGATGCGTGCTGAACTATCAGCTGGAGTCCGACACTCCGGAACTCAACGCGATCGTTGTAGAGGGCGGGGTGTCTGTGATCCAGAATTCCGAGATCCGGCTGTCCGGTCCGGGCTGCAGCGATTTTACCTGCAAGGGCGCAGCGGTGCTGGCTGAGTCCGGTGCGAAAGTTGATCTGCGTGGCAGTGAGATCGTGACAAACGGCGCCACCCGTTCGGCGACAATCGCCACCACCGGCGCCACCCTGAAGGTATTCCATTCCAAGTTGGCGACCTACGGCGGCCCCCTTCCGGAAGGATATGTACCGGTGATCGGGCCCGGTATGATGGAGCCCCCTGCTCCTCTGGGCCTTGGAGGCAACTGCCGGACGCATTTGTCCATGGACAACTCGGAAAGCTATTTTTATGACTGCGACATCTATGCCGAGGCATGGGCTGCGCTCTCTACGGATTCTTCCGGCGGATACGTCTATCTGGAGGCGAACGATTCCACCATCAATGTGGGCGGCAACGGCTACGTTGTGTACGCGGACAACGGATGCCACGTGGTTCTGAACCGGTGCGGTATTTCCTCCGGAAATGTGTTCGGCATTCAGGACGGAAACTCCTCCATCTGGTTCCGGGACGTGAAGGGCGCGTGCAAGGGTTACGGGTTCCTGGTTCACGGCGGTATGACTGATTTGAAGGATATCGGAACGATCCGGCTGCAGAACAGCGACCTGCTCAGTGCGGGACCCATGTTCCGATGCAAGAGCACAAACGTGGACGTGTATTTGAAAAACTGCAGGATCACCTGTACCAAGGGCACGATCCTGGAAACGCTACTGACGGACGACGAGTTCTATTACAAGACCCGCTCCCATACGCCGGACGATTATGGTGTACAGTTTACCTTTGAAGAAATGGAACTGTTCGGGGATCTCAAATGCGAGGATCCTGAGCGGAAGACCTGCCTGAACTTTGCGGACGCGTCCATTACGGGAGGGATTACCGGATATCCCGTTCTCTCTCTGACGGACGGAAGCAGCTGGGTCGCAACAAAGGACTCCGAGGTGATGGTCTGCGATACGGCTGGGATCGACGCAGCCGTCGGCGTTACGATCCGGGCAAAATCTTCCAATCTGCCTGCCGGTGAGATCGCGCTCCCCTCTGGCGGAAAGCTTGTCCTCTCCGAATAACAAGAAATCAGGACGTCATTTCTCTGGAAATGACGTCCTGATTTTCATGCGTTCTTTGCCTGCTCCAGAGCGTTGGCCAGTTGGTCCGGGCAGGACGTGGGCTTCATGCCGCAGGTGATTCCCTTCAGCCGGTCAATGGCCTCCCGAACGTCCATTCCCTCCACTAACGCCGCAACGCCTTTTCCGTTCCCGTTGCAGCCTCCGTCAAAGAAGACGTTTTTCACCTTGTTGTCCTCCACGGAAAACAGGATCCTTCTGGAACATACGCCTCTGGTTCTGTATTCGAAATCCATGATAATGCCTCCTGTATATTTAAAATTCTATTAGATCGGCTGTGGTGATCGGTATATAGGAGATCAGATCCTCCGGGGAAAGCAGGATCTGAAGCCCTCTTGCGCCTCCGGAAACAGCAATCCGGTCAAAGAGGATCGCCGTTTCGTCGATATATGTTGAGTACTGCTTTTTCATGCCGACAGGACTGCATCCGCCGCGAATATATCCCGTCAGGCCGAGCAGTTCTTTCACATGTGTCATTTCGACCTTTTTATTTCCGGATACAGAGGCCGCTTTTTTCAGATCAAGGGTGCAGCTGACCGGAATACAGCAGACCAGGATTCCGGTCCTGTCCCCTCTTGCCACGAGAGTCTTGAAAACCTGATCCGGATCCAGACCAGTCTGCTGCGCCACATGCAGTCCACCGAGGTCCGATTCGTCATAAGTGTATTCTTTGATCTCATACCGGATCCCGGCTGCGTCCAGAAGACGCATCGCGTTTGTCTTGTTCATTGCATCCCTGCTTCGCTTGTGTTATATTGATCCCGGAGGTGATCGCGTTGAAAACGATGACTATGGATTCGCTGATGGAACGGCTTGAGGTCCTCGCGGATCCGATATACCGGGAGTTTAACGAGAGCCTGATCCCCGGTTCTTCCGGGAAGAGTCTGGGCGTACGTATGCCGCAGCTCCGCGTCTTGGCAAAGGAGATCTGCCGCGGCGACTGGCGCGCATTTCTCCGTGAGACGGACGGAAACAACCTCTATGAGATCGTCATGCTCCGCGGACTGGTCATTGCCTCCGGTCCCTGTGCGTTTGAGGAACGGCTTTCTCTTCTGGGTACGTTTATCCCGGAAATAGAGAACTGGGCCGTATGCGACTGTGTCGCAGGAAGCCTCCATTCCGTAAAAAAGCACCTGCCGGAAATGCTGGATTTCCTGAAACCGTATCTCGAAAGCGCGCATGAATTCGAGGTGCGTTTTGCGGTGGTAATGCTCATGGACTATTACCTGACGCCTGCGTATATCGACTGCGTTCTCGGGACGCTGCCTTCCCTCCGCCATGAGGGTTACTATGTGAAAATGGCAGTTGCCTGGGCGGTTTCCGTGGCATTTGTCAAATACCGCAGTCAGACGCTGGAACTGCTGGAGTCCCGGGCACTTGACCCCTGGGTCCAGAATAAAAGCATCCAAAAATGCCGGGAAAGCCGCCGCGTGTCAGCCGAGGATAAGCAGATGCTTTTGGCGCTGAAGTACTAATCGCCCTGCCGAGACGGCAGATAAAACAGCGAGTCGCAGCGGTTCGTGGTGTCGGCGAGATTGTTGTAAGCTACGCAGCGGTAATCCTGCACCAGTCCTTTCAGCGCAGTAGCCTGATCCGCCTGGAAGAAGTTCCCGTCTTTATCCCGGCATCCCAGCGCTGTGATCACAGGCAGTTCCTGATATACCCGGGCCAGGTACTGCTGATAGGCCGGCATTTCCAGTCCCGCGATCTGCATCAGAAGCGTGGAGAGATAATTGATGCTGATCTCTTCGATCCAGCCCTCCGGGATGTCGTAATTGGCCCAGAGAATAAAGCGCGTGATATAGCGGCGCTGCTGCGTTTCGTCATCCATGGTGGAGATGGACTCCCCCATCACTTCGGAATAGAAGCTGTCTTCGATAAACGGCTGATGATCGCCGAACATCAGAATGATGGTAGGTTCATCCTGCGTTCTGAAATAGCCGATGAGGTCTTCAAAGGCCTCGTCGGTTTCTTTGATCAGGGAGAGATATTGGTCCGTCTTCGGATACTCTCTTTTCGTAGAGGTGAGATTGATCTGCTGATCAAAGTTGTCAAAGACCTGATTGTAGCTGGAGTGGGTCTGCATGGTCACATTGAACAGGAAGAAAGGCTGATCCGGATCTTTTTCCTCGTACATTATTTTGACCTGCTCAAAGTCATAGGCATCGCTGACATAACGTCTGAGGATAATGTCCTCGCCGGGGTAGCGCTGCTTCAGCATCCGTTTATACAGTTTATAGCTGTATCCCGAGGACTTGTAGCGGTCCAGAATATCTTCGTCGATCATATCCTCGATGGTGATGAATTCACGGAACCCCATCAGATCATAAACGCTGACCCGGTTCCAGCTGCTGGAGTAATAGGGATGAAAGGCGTCCGCAGTGTAACGCTGGGCAAGAAGTGTGGAAACAAGGCCCGGCTGCTTTTGCTTGACATAGAGCTGATAGGCGTTGCTGCCGGCCGGCAGGAACGCCATGGAGTTGCCGGTGAGGAACTCATACTCGGTGTTGCTCGTGCCGGTGCCGATGGTGGAAACGTACACGTTTCCCTGGATCGTGTTGTCCTCCATGCTGTCAATAAAGGGCATAAAGGGGTCATTTGTCTCCAGATCGCCGACCACCCGAAGGTCGGAAAAGCTCTCGTTCATGATGACGATCAGATTCGGCGTGATCCCCTGCTCCCCTGCGGTCGGAACGGAGACGGCCTGGTGAGCGGCTTCGGGATCCATCCCCTGACGGATCAGCGCGGTCTCCAGAATGTTCGGAGGGACCTCATCACTGCCGGAGAGAACGATGTCCCCGATCTCGGAGGCGTTATATCCGGGCGGCTCGACCAGCCAGAGATATTTTGTGTTCAGCGTGAATTCCAGAACCGCCCCGTGATGGTTGTAGCCCCGGGTCTGATTGAAGAAGTCAGGCTTAAGGCCGTTGTCTGCGATAAAGTCCGTATAAAAGAATGTGTAGGCAAAACCGCCCACTACCAGAAAAGCCAGGAATCGGGTGATGATTTTTGCCGGGAGCTTCCATTTCGGCATATCGATTCTGGAGGCCAGCGCCATGAGCGCAGCGGTAAGGGAAATGCCGAACAGGATCTCATAGCCGATTTCGTAAGTGTAGCCCGCCGCCACGTTGGCTGCCGTTTGGATGCTCCCGAAATCCATAGGAACCAGCGGACTGCCCTTGAACTCCTTGATGTACATATTGGCGATCCCAAACAGCAGCAGAACGGGACTCACAGACATGACGCTGACCCGGACGCTGCCGCTGAGCCCGAAGACGAGCAGGTACAGCAGCGCGGAAACGACATAGTTTGCCAGAACATCTTCGTCGCCGGACAGGAAATCCGTCAGGAAATTGCCGTTGAGACGTTCCACCGCGATCACCATGACCAGCGGGGCGGCCAGGAAAAAGATCAGCACCGCGATTCGCTTCAGCCATCCGGGGGTCTCCCACCGGAATGCGATCCCCGCAAACACTAGTGCACAGGAGGCGATACTGACGGCGTACAGCAGAGGCCCCCAGTCCTCCAGCGCTTCGTATTTGGAATAGGAAACGGCGATCGCGGTCAAGAGAATCATGGAAATGATCGCGGCCAGCCGAACGGATCTCCGAGTGAATTTCATAGGACAAACTCCCTCATATCCCGTTTTTGGGACCTTATCTGCAGTACGATTTCCTCAGACAGTGATGAGGTGTAGCAGTCAAGAAAAGTGGACACTAAAAATCATGTAAAAGGAATGGTAATTCACAAAAGTAGACAGAATCGAAAAAAGTGAAGAAAGAAATGCTTACAAGAGGTAGACACTCAAATTATAGCGGTTTTTGTGGGTAGT
>JAFUFT010000090.1 GCA_017469795.1 Oscillospiraceae bacterium | reverse complement strand
CCCGAGTCGAGCAGTATGAGCTCGCTGAGCGCCGACTCCAGGCGGCTAGAGATGCCGGGATCCCGGACTCATTTGCCGCCAGACTGAGCGGCAACACTGCCGAGGAGCTCAACGCCGATGCTGCGCAGCTCAAAACGCTGCTCGATGCGACCGGCGCTAATCACCAGCCCGGCCGATCTACCGAGCCCGCCGCAAAAAAAACCACTACACCCGATAGTCTTAGAGACATGCTCGGCGATCTCGCCAAAGGCTTGTCCCTGTAACTATATATTTTTTGTCAATTACGAAAGGAATGAAAACAATGGCAACTGCAAATACTCTCTCTATGAGCACCCTGTTCCCGCCTCAGCTCACCAATAAGGTTTTCCAGTTGACTCGCGGCAAATCTGTCCTGGACAAACTGTCCAGCGCCGAGCCCATCCCATTCACGGGCTCCCAGGAATTTACCTTCTCCCTCGACAACGAGATCGATGTGGTCGCAGAGAACGGCCAGAAAAGCGCCGGCGGAGCGTCCATCGCTGCTGTCAAGACCATCCCCATCAAAGTGGAGTATGGCATGCGCGTGAGCGACGAGTTCCTGAACGCCGCCGAGGAGGCCCGAATCAACTACCTGGAACCCGCCGTGGAGGGATTTGCAAAGAAACTGGCTCGCGGCCGTGACATCATGGCAATCTATGGTGTCAATCCCCGTACCGGTTCCGCCTCGACTGTGATCGGCACCAATAATTTCCTCGCCAAGGTCTCCCAGGCCGTGACCCAGGCCAATGGCGAGACTGCCGATGCTCTGATTGAGCGTGGCATCGCTCAGGTCCAGGCTGGCGAGGGCGACGTTGACGGCATCGCTCTGGGCAACTCTCTCCGGGCCGATCTGGCTGCTCTGACTACCTCCGGTGGTGCTAAGATGTACCCCGACCTCGCCTGGGGCGGCACTCCCGACAGCATCAACGGCCAGCGGGTCGCAGCTGGTCCGACTGTGGAGTATGATGCAACAACGAAACTCTGCGGCATTGTCGGAAATTTCGGCGACGCATATCGCTGGGGCTATGCTAAGGACATCTCTATGGAGGTCATCCCCTATGGCGATCCTGACAACACCGGTGTCGACCTCAAGGGGTCCAACCAGGTGTATCTCCGCTTTGAAGCCTACATCGGCTGGGCCATCCTCGATCCGTCTCAGTTTTGCCTGATCAAGCGTGCTTGATTAACGATTGGAGGTGCCCGTCATGGCAACCGAACCTTATGCAACCCTAGCTGATGTCAAGTCCCTCTGGCGGGCTGATCTCTCCCTAGCTGAGCAGGCACGGGTCCAGGCTCTCCTGGGCCCGGTGTCTGACTGCCTCCGCCAGGCAGCCAAAAACGTCGGTGAGGATCTGGATGCGTTGATCGAATCCGGTGACATCCTGCCCAGTGTGGCGACGACCGTGACTGTTGACGTTATTGCACGCGTCATCCAGCAGGATGCATCCGGCGCAGGCGTATACTCTCAGGCGTCTCAGTCAGCACTCGGATACACTCAGCAGATGACCTACGCCATCCCCGGCGGCGGCATTGCCAACGCTGTTATGCGTAACGATCTGATTAGGCTCGGCATCGGGCGCCAAAGGATTGAGGCGATTGAGCTATGGCAATAACCGGGATTACAGTAACTCTATATGATAGGGTCCAGACCGGCGTTGACCGATTCCATGCGCCCGTGTACGCGGAGGTCCCCGTCCAGATTGATAACGTCCTCGTGGCTCCGGCCGTTACTGGCGGACAGGATGTCATCGATGCTCAACGCCTCTATCGACATCAGGAGGTAATTAATCATGGCAACCAAGAAAACTAACCCCGAGACGATCACCTTGTCCTGTGGTTATGAATACCACTACAACCCGGCCACATTCGATGACTATGAGCTCCTCGAGGATTTGGCCGAAATGGAATCCGGCAATCGCGCCGTCCTTCCCCGAGTTGTGGACAAAGTGTTCGGGGCTGACAAAAAGACTTTGTTCGACTCTCTCCGAGACGATACGGGCAAGGTACCGACGACCAAGGTGATCATGGCTCTCGGTGAGCTGTTTAGCTCCCTGAAAAATAGTCAGGCAAAAAACTGATCACCCTCGCCGTCATGCTCTCCAAGGATGAGACTGCTCTCGTTTGCGATTTTGCAGCCGAATACGGCATATTTGATTGGCGATCTCTCCCGATACAGACTGCGGCGACACTGGCCGCCGGACTCCGGTATAACTCCCGCATTGCTCAGTCCATGGCCGGCCTCAGGGTGTCAATCGACACTCTGCTGGCCGCCTCCATTACGGACCGGCTCGGAATGCTGATTCATGGACTGTCCCGGGCTGAGGGGGATCCTCCTAAACAGATGTTGCCGACACTGATGGGGACGATCACCGACGACAGTGAGGGAGCCAGCGAGAGCTATTTGACTGGCGAGGATTTTGAGGCGGCGCGGGCCGCTCTGATTGCGTCTATGCAGGCGCCTGATAACACACTACAGCAGGAGGCGGACTCCCAATAGTAGGAGGTACCCGCCATGGCAACCGAACTCGCGAAAGCGTATGTTCAAATAATTCCATCTGCCAGAGGCATATCTGGCAGTATTTCTGAGGCTGTCGGCGGAGAGGCCTCCGCCGCTGGCACCAATTCCGGCAATGCATTTGCCGGAGCTTTTAAAACAGCTTTTCTTGCGGCCGGCATCGGCGCAGCCCTTAAAGGGTCATTCGATTTTGTAAGCGATGCCGTCGGCATCGGCATGGATTTCGATGCATCCATGTCTCAGGTTGCCGCTACGATCGGCCTGAGCGCCGATGCGATAGCCAATAACATCGACGGCGCCGCCGACACGTTTGACTCCCTCCGAGAAAAAGCCCTCGAGATGGGCTCAACAACTAATTTCACGGCAACTGACGCGTCCGAGGGTCTCAACATCCTGGCCATGTCCGGATATGACGCTGCATCGTCCATTGAGATGATAGACGACGTTCTCCATCTGGCCGCCGCCGGAGGGATGGATCTCGCTACATCTGCGGCAGACATCTCCGGCGCCATGAAGGGTTTTGCCGACGCCGAAAAAGACTCGGGCTATTATGCCGACTTGATGGCTAAAGGCGCAACCCTCGCTAATACCAGCGTTGCTCAGCTCGGCGAGGCCATGTCCGGAGGAGCTGCTAATGCCGCAGCCTATCAGCAGTCCGCTGAGTCAATGACTCTGGCTCTCCTCCGCCTGGCTGAGCAGGGCGACGTCGGATCTGCGGCATCGACCGCTCTTTCTGCGGTCATGAAAAACCTGTATACGCCGACCGACCAGGCTGCCACGGCAATGGCAGAGCTCGGAGTAGCCGCGTATGACTCCCTAGGTAACGCTCGAGATCTCAATGATGTAGTCAATGACCTCGACTCTGCTCTATCCGGTTATACCGCTGAGCAGGCGGCAGCCTATAAACAGACCATTTTCGGCATCCAGGGCCTCGATGCCTACAATAAAATGACGGTCACAAGCATCGACCGTCAAAACGAGTGGGCCGCAGCCCTGGCTGAGTCCTCCGGAGCCGCCTCCGAGCAGTATGCCACAATGACGGACAACCTCCAGGGCGACATGGATACCCTCAACTCCGCCCTGGAAGGCCTACAGATAGCCGTCTCGGATGAAGTCACTCCGACTCTCCGCGAGTTCGCGCAATTCGGGGCTACGGCTCTCGGATCGATCACGGAGGGCCTGAGATCTGACGGCATATCCGGTGCGATCGACGCTGTGTCCGGAGTGATCACGGACGGTCTCAATCTGATCAGCTCGGCACTCCCGACCGTGCTCGACGCCGGCGTGTCCCTGATCGGAGCGCTCGTTTCCGGTATCGTCGGAGCCGCTCCGGAGCTGATCGGAGCGATTGAGTCCGGCCTAGTTACGGCGATCGAATCTATTACGATCCCTGACAATTTTGACGGCGCTCTTGACCTCCTCGGCAACCTGGCAGACGCGATCCTGGGCGGTATCCCAGACATCGTATCCGCGGGCGGTCAACTCGTTTCAGCGTTTGTTGATGCCCTCGGATCAACGGACTGGTCTACGGGGCTCGGCGACATCATGGCCGGAATCACAGATGCTATCACATCTATGATCACGTCCCTGGTCACGTCCCTCCCCGATGCCGTAGGGGGCATATCTGACCTCCTCTCCGGATTGATCGACACAACCGGCAGTCTGATTCCGATGATAACCGAGTCTGCTGGCGCTATAGTAGATACATTAGTTAGTTCTCTAACTAATCCGGATCTGCTGGTCGGCATCGGCGACGCTGCCTCCGGACTGATCAGCTCTATCATGACTGGGATCACGACATATCTGCCGCAGCTCATTACGTCTGGCTCGGAGATCCTCGGTACGCTGATCGGAGGCATTACTGACCTCCTGCCTACTCTGGCAGACGTCGGACTGACTCTAATCGATCAGATCATCGCTGGCCTGGGTGAGGCTATCCCGGCTATAGCGGAGTCTGCTCCAGCCCTGATCGACACTCTGACCAGCTCCATCGGAGACTTGCTGCCGACGCTGTTTGAGACGGCAACCTCACTGGTTACCAGTCTAATTGAGGGTCTCACCGATCCGGACACCCTCGGCGGTATCGTCGACAGCGCTGCCAGTATCATCACATCACTGGTAACAGGCCTGATTGACATGATCCCGGACCTCGTGATCGGCGCAGCGGACCTAATCACCGCCCTGGCAGGCGGATTGATTGATAATATCGACGTGATCATTTCCAGTGGTATCGAACTGATCGGAGCGCTCCTGACCGGACTGCTCGAGGCTCTGCCTGGTCTGCTGGAGCGCCTGCCGGAGATGCTCATGTCGATTGCGGACGCGTTCCTTAATTTTGATTGGCTCGATTTGGGCGTTCAGATTCTCAACGGCATCATTGACGGTATCCTGAGCGTGGCCGGGTCTCTCGGCGAGACTCTGGTCAATATAGGCGGACAGGCTGTCGACGCGATTGCTGGGTTTTTCGGCATCCACAGTCCGTCAACTCTGATGCGAGACGCTATCGGCCGCTATATTCCGGAGGGCATTGCCGTTGGTATTGAGGCCAACACTGACCCGCTGACTCAGGCCATGGACGATCTGGCAACAGATACTGTCAACGCCTATGACGTTTCCGAGCTGGGAGACGTTAGCCTCCCGACCAGCGGAGCTCAGCTCCAGTCTGGAGGTAACATCTACAACATCACGATCCAGGTCAACGGAACGCCGGACATGGACGTCAACGACCTGGCTAACCGCGTCGCCGAGACAGTGGAGGCCATTGTATATCGCGACATGTTGAATAGGAGCGCTGTGTATGGCTAACGACTTAATTATTAATGGGGTGTCGCTCCATAACATATATGATGTCTGGGTCTCAGGACGATACGTGCTCGGCTCGCCCGCTCGACAGAGCGAGCGAGTCGATATCCCGGGCCGTAATGCCGGGGTCATTAATGACCTCGGCACGTATCACAATCAGACAATTAAATACCCCCTGTATATCAGAGACAGCCTGTCCTCCGTCCTCCCTGAGCTCCGTGACTGGCTGGGATCTCTATCGGGATATGTGGCGTTTTCAGACACGTTTAATCCCGATGAGATCCGATACGGCAGAATCCAGGCTGGTCTGGAAGTCTCTCCATCTATCCAGCACAGAGCTGGCGGGTTTGTGTTGTCTCTGGACTGTCGGCCCGAGCGCTATCTGTCCTCCGGACAGCGACCCGTGACGATCTCCGACTCCGAGCCCCTGACAAACCCGACCTATCAGACGGCGAGGCCTCTCCTCACGATCCGACAGCAGTCGACCAGCACGCCTGCGATCGTGCAGGTGGGGACCTACGAGATACGCGTCGACTCGGGCTCGACCAGCCCTGTCCGGGTAGACTGCGACGCCCGGGAGATCCTCGGGACCGATCCGGCTAATGTGGCTATTACCCAGGCAGGCGAGATCGCTGCAGACTATCCCAGACTGCCAGGCGGCGTCAGCACGACGGTCCGACCTGTCTCCGGAGTCCTGGATTACAAGATAACTCCTAGGTGGTGGCGTCTATGATCCCTGTTCTCTATCCGATAGATGAAACATCTTATACCTCCGAGGGACTCGGCCGGCTGGCAGACGCTACAGAGTGCAGAGTCTCCTGGCGCAAAAATGACGCGTATACTCTGACACTAAAATTACCGACGTCCTCCGGGATGACCGGTAAACTGGCTAATGGATGTCAGATCCTAGCCAAGCCATTCTATGGCTCACGACCTCAGCCATTTGAGGTCTCCCGGATCTCTGATCCGATCAATGGCCAAGTCACAGTCAGCGCCAATCACATCTCATATCGCCTGATGGGCAGAATTCTCCAGCCCTGCTCCGCCTCAGACTCTGCCGCCGCAATGGCAGCGATCCAGTCCAATAACGACTCCGATTTTACGTTTACGGCGACCGGCTCTGCCGTATCCGGCGACTGGTCTAACGTGGCTCCCTGTCCTGTTAGATCAGCCCTGGGCGGCGCGCAGGCATCGATCCTCTCTGTATACGGAGGAGTCATCTGGTACGACCGGGACACGGTGACCTGGTCCGCCTCGAGATCAGTCGATCACTCCCGATCGATCCGATACGGCGCAAACATGATCGACCTGACCAGAGACGCAGATGCCACAGACGTTTTTACCCGGCTCCTTGGGTACTACGCCAAGCAGGACAGTACGATCCTGTCCAGCTCAATCGTCCTGGATCAGACCGTCCCGGAGCGATTGCATCGGACCTATACGACCGATCTGACCGGCACGATCCGAGACGCAGGATATACAGACGACACGGTCACAGCGGCCATCGTGCAGACGGCCGCTCAGGACTACGTCACTCTGCATGGAGACGATCTGGCTCGGCCAACGATGAGCTATAGAGTTTCCGCTGTCGACGATGACATCGAACCGCTGGAATTGGTCACCATCCTGCACCCGCGGATGGGATCAACAACCCTCCAGGTCGTGGCCACGGAGTACGACGTCCTCCGAGAGCGGTACACCTCGATTGACGTTGGAGACGTTCCTGGTACCCTGGGAGGAGCTCTGGCTCTCATGGCTGCTGCCGCTGGAGTCCCGAGTAACATGACTCAGTCCGGTCGCTACGACTACGGCTCCGGCGCGTCAGGCCACTCTCTCCAGCCGTCATCTGGCGGAGGCAGCGGTGGTTCAACCGTGAGTGTCACGCCGATCACGACCGGTAAACAACTCGCCAAGATCACGGTTGACGGAGATGACGCATATATCCGGGCTGCGGACAACTATACCCATGTCCTGATCTCACGGACCGCCTACGAGGCACTGACGTCATACGACACCAACACGATTTATCTGATCTATAACTAGGAGGCACCTATGATCCAGGCATCAGGCCGGCTAAGCCCGACACGCAACATGATCACAGACGTCCGGCTCGGCCAGTCTCCAATCTCTGAGGTCAGGCTCGGCCAGGAGTTAATCTGGCCGGCGCCATACAGGACAATAGAATTGATTGCCGCTGGCGTCTATAACTCCTCCTGGGCCGCGTGGATGCCGTTCTATTTTACTATTACCGGCAGAGCGGTCTCCGTAGACTGGGGCGACGGCGTTATTGAGCCGTACGGCAACATTACTAACCAGGTGCTGTCTTACACATACACGGACACGACCGAGCGGACGGTTACGGTATATGGCCATATTGATAACATCAAATTTGGGCGCGGCTCAGGCAGCACGTCCAGGACGCCTCCAAACTATGCCAACGCCTGTCTGCTGGAGATCCGGAGCCCCCTGCCGATAATCACGGGCAAGCAGCTCTGCTATGGCTGCACATACCTCCGGGCCGTTTCGTCCGATGTTCTATCACTCGGATCACCCCTGATCGATTGGCAGGATGCGTTTTCGGGCTGCCCTGACCTGGCCGGTGACGTGTCGGATATTCTGACGCCAATCATGGACGGCAACGGAACCTGGTTTAATCGTATGTTCTCCGGGTGCGCCCTGCTAACCGGATCAGCTCCAGCAGTATGGAACAAAACCCCGGCGCCAGGGAAAACTCTGACTGGATCGTCCTGTTTTGCGGGCTGCACCGGACTGGACAATTACACCGCGATCCCGAGCGGCTGGAAATAGATGACTGTTCAATAACCAACCGATCATAGACAGGAGGCTAATAATCTATGACACATTGGAAAAAACTAACCAACCCAGACTATATCGGTTCCTGGGCGTTTGATCCGGGGCAGGAAATAGTGGCGACGATCTCCGGAGTGAACCAGCAGGACGTAATTGGAAGTGACGGCAAAAAAGAAGTCTGCACGATTGTCCATTTTGCGGAGCCGATCAAACCGCTGATCCTCAACACGACTAATGCCAAGGCTATATCTAAGGTGGCTAAATCCGAATACATCGAGGATTGGGTCGGGCACAAAATCCAGCTCTACGTTGAGCGTGTTAGAGCGTTCGGAGAGACGGTTGACGCGGTCCGGGTTAGACCGACCAAACCCAAGCCGGTTCAGGAGATCCCGCCCTGCCAAAATTGCGGCCAGGCGCTCAAACCGGCTTTTGGCAAGGAGCTCCCTGCCCTGATGGAGTACAGTATCGCTAACACCGGCAGGGTCCTCTGTGCAAGCTGCCTGAAAGAGGCTGCCGCCGCTCGAGCCGGAGGTGATCAGGCGTGATTCTAACTAACGAAAACTACTACTCCCCCGAGGCAAACCGCGAGTATATGTCTGTCAGCCAATATAAGCAGTTTAAGCACTGCGAGGCAGCAGGTCTCGCCATTGTCCGAGGCGAGTGGGTCCCCACCTCATCCAGCACCGCCCTGCTGGTCGGCTCGTATGTTGACGCTGCGCTCACGGAGGACCTGGAGGTATTTAAGGCATCCCACCCTGAACTCTATAAGAGGGATGGAGCGCTCAAATCCGACTACGTCCGCGCCCAGGAAGTCGTTGATCGAATCCAGTCGGACCGGCTCATGACAATGCTGTTGGGCGGCAATCACCAGACCATCTTGACCGGCACGATTGCGGGGGTGCCGTTTAAAGCCAAATTGGACTCGCTGCTCTCCCCTGCGCAGGCTCAGGCTATCATGGAAGAATTTCCGGAGACGGCATCGGCGCTCTCTCCTTTTGGCACGATTGTAGACCTCAAATGCATGCGAGACCTGTCGTCTGCATGGTCAGATGAGGATCAGGAGAGAGTCTCGTTTATTAGGCACTGGGGCTATGACATCCAAGGCGCTGTCTATCAGGCTCTGGAGGGGCATAGATTGCCGTTTGTCATCGCTGCCGCGACGAAAGAGGACCCGCCGGACATACGAGCGATAAGCGTCGGTCAGTATGACCTAGACGCGCGCATGGATGAGGTCCTGGAGGAGGCTCCCAGATACCAGGCCATTAAAGAGGGCCGGGCCACTCCCCGCCGCTGCGAGAGCTGCGCCTACTGCCGGGCTACGAAAAAACTTACGTCTATCATCGATCATAAGGAGTTGCTTCTAAGTGCTTAACAACATTATTATTATGGGCCGCCTGACCAAGGATCCCGAACTCCGCAATACAGGCTCCGGGACTCCCGTGGTCTCTTTTTCTGTCGCCTGCGAGAGAGATTATAAGGCTCAGGACGGCTCCCGCGAGGTCGATTTCATCGATGTGGTGGCCTGGCGCAATACCGCGGAGTTCGTCTCCAAGTATTTTACCAAGGGCCGCATGGCGGTGGTTTCCGGCCGGCTTCAAATCCGCAACTGGACCGACAACGAGGGCAACAAGCGCCGCTCGGCCGAGGTCGTTGCGGATAACGTCTATTTCGGCGATTCCAAGCAGACCGACCAGGCCCAGCCCGCCACGTATCAGACCGGATCGTTCCAGCCCGCTCCGAGCGGATTTAGCCCGGCACAGCCTGCGACGTATGACTCCGATCCGGAGCTGCCGTTTTAACGAGGTGATAACATATGCCTATTAATAGTAGGGACAAGGGCGCCAGATACGAGAGAGAAGTCGCAGGCCTGCTCCGGGAGTATGGATACGAGGCCTCCAGGACAGCTCAGCACTGCGGCAAAGCCGGACTGGCTCCGGATGTAGTCGGACTCCCGGGAGTCCACATAGAATGCAAACACTGTGAGCGGATGGCTCTATATGACTGGATGGCTCAGGCTGTCCGGGATTCTGCTCACAGCGGATCGGCTCCGGCCGTGTTCCATCGGCGCAATCACGCCGAGACGCTCGTGACTATGAGACTGGGAGACTGGATGCGCCTGTACAACAACTCTGATTGGCCTGATGGCAATGGAGGAAATGCAAATGAGTGAAAACATGCCCACTCCCGAGACCCGGGAGGACAATTACCTGGCGGCCGTCGGCGGAGCTACCGTTGACCTGACGCCATATCTCCCGCCTCGGACCAGGCGGGAAAAATATTTATATGAAATGGCAGGCGGCGAGGTTGAGCGACCCGATCCGATCAGCCGTGAGGACCATTATATGATTGCTGCCCTCGAAAACGGTGGAGGCTCCGGACCGGCTCCAACCGGAACGATCAGCATTGACAGCAACGGCACGTACGATGTCGCGTCCTACGCATCCGCCTCCGTTGAGGTCCCCGGTGAGCTGACCGATGAGGATCTGCACGGGGTTATTTTTTGGGATTTGGACGGGAACCCTCTGTACCGATACACTCTGGATCAAATCCAATCGATGGAATCGCTCCCGCCCGTTCCGGACGCTCCGGACGTGGAGGCGCGGCCCTATATTGGCACGTCCGAATGGAATTGGACGCTGGCGGAACTCAAAGCGGCGGCTGCACCGGCCGACGTGGGACCGCTCTACCACCTGCACGACGGGATTGCGGCCGTCCTCCCGATTGAGGTCGGCGCCGGAGATACTATCAGCGTCACAGTGACCAACAGCTACGCCTCTGCCAATATTGACTGGGGAGACGGGACATCTGGCACGATTGGTGCTTCCAGCACGCAGGTGACGATAGATCACGTTTATGGGACGGCCGGTCGCTACGGACTCGTCATCTCAGGCATTGATGGGAGCACCTCGGGGAACCTGCTGGAAATCTCCGCTATCACGCCACGCGCGGTCGCGGCCGCTTATCTGGGCAAAAACGAAGGGCCCTCGAGCGAAGGGGGCCAGGCCGGAATCCTGCGCGGAACATACAATCTGAAACATCTGTCTATACCTGGAGCTCTCATGCTGCAGAACGGAGGCGTCAGCGCCGTCATTGAGCGATCTGGCGTGCGAGCTATCGTGATTCCCCGTAACGTCCAGGCAGGAGCCAGCTATCTCGTGTACGGTTGCCACGATCTGCGCGCGCTGTGCCTCCCGGAACATGTACTCGCGCTCGCAGGCAAGGGCATCTCCTATGCAGACCGGTTGACGCGGATCTGCCTGCCAACCGTTACGTCGGTTGGCGCTGGGCTCTCGTTTTCCGAGGGATGCTATGCCAGGATGATATTTTGGCCTGCTGGATCTGTTACCACGCGATTTGCCGTGACCGGGCCGGTCCTCAGGGAGTTGGTGCCGCCGCCCAGCACAGGCTCCGCGATGCCACCTAAGTTCTCGGACTGTCCCAGTTTGATAAGATTTGATGTAGCACCAGGCACGACATCGTTGCCTGGATACTATTTCCAAAATTGCACAGAGCTGGCTGAGGTCTCCATCCCTACCTCTGTGACGTCGATCCAGGCCTATGCCATTAACACGAGTAGCCTCCGGATGCTGACGGTCATGGCTGTAACTCCGCCTGAGCTGGCTACCGCTATCAACAGGACGTCTCTTGAGGTAGTCAGGATTCCGCGCGGCGCGCTCGCGGCTTACTCCGAGGCTACCAACTGGGCGTCGCTCGCCGATCTATTCGAGGAGGTAGATTTCACGTGATTCAGGTACAGCATTACGGCGTCATCGCCGGCCGGACGCTGGTCCGGACATATTCGGATGCCGATATGATGATCTCTCGAGCCGGCATCCTGTACGTTGAGGCCATCGATCCAATCGATGAGGGCCGAGTTTATCTGGAGACAGACGTCCCGATTCCGTCCGGGTCGGATCAGGTCGATCCGGATGAGGCAACTGTTGAGGACTATCAGGCCGCGCTGGAAAAATTGGGGGTGGATCTTGATGGCTAAACACGTAAAAAAGGCAGTCCTGCAGACAGCGACTGAGACAGCCTATGGCGAGGTCGCTACGGTGATCACGACGATCATCGGAGCTGTCTCCGCTAAGGGGCAGAGGAAAAAGATCCTTGAAAACGCAGAGGTCCAGAAAATTCTGGCCCGATACGATCTACATATAGACGAATGAGGTGGACATGATGACAATTAAGGCGCTCGAACTGAAATTGGTTATTTCTGGATTTTTCGCTGCGATCGGCGTGTTTCTCGGCTGGAAAGGCACGTTACTGGCCGTATGGACTGCAGCCATGGTGCTGGATTACATCTCCGGGTCGATCGCAGCCATCATGGCCGGAGAATGGTCCTCCACTAAGGCCCGGGAAGGGCTGACTCATAAAGCGGGCATGATCCTGATCGTTTTAATGAGTATGCTGTTTGACGTCTGCTGTGCCGTTGTGGCAATCAACGTTCCGGTCCTGCACATGACCTGGCCAGGAGTGATTTTCCCGATCGTTTTGGCATGGTATATCGTGACCGAGGCCGGCAGCATCCTGGAGAACAGCATCAAAATGGGCGCTCCCGCCCCCGCCTGGCTGCGAAAATGTCTCAAAGCGGCTAACGACACCATAGATCGCGCCGGAGAGGCTGCCTCCGAGCCGGAAAAGGAGGAATGATTGTGGCAAATATCAAGGGCATCGATATCTCTGAGTTTCAAACCGTAACCGATTGGGCAAAGGTCAACGCTGCGGGGATCAAGTTCGTGATCATCCGGACCGGTTTCGGTGTCCGGTATACGGATGAGCAGTTTATCAACAACATGAAGGGTGCCATCGCCCAGGGGCTGCCCATCGGCATCTATCATTTCTCCTACGCCCTGAACGCCGCCGGCGCAAAGGCAGAGGCAGAACGAGTGATCAGTCTGATTGCTCCCTATAAGAAGTACGTCACCCTGCCGGTGTATTTCGATTTCGAATATGACACGGTCACCTATGCCAAAAAGCAGGGCGTGACCCTGGGCAAGCAGGCTTTTAATGATCATTCTGTCGCGTTCTGCGATACCATTCAGGCGGCGGGCTACCGGGCCGGGGTGTACTACAATCTCGATTATCTGGACCGGCTGGTGGACATGTCGCGGATCGGCAAATATTCCCTCTGGTTCGCCCAGTACAACAGCTATGCGCAGTCCTCCGGATGGGACGTGTGGCAGTACAGCTCCAGCGGATCTGTCCCCGGGATCTCCGGGCGAGTGGATATGAATCAGGCGGACGAGTCCTTCCTGAAGGGATCTGAGCCGCAGACTTATACAGAGGGCTGGCAGAAAACCGGCGGCAAGTGGTGGTACCGCTACACCGACGGCAGCTATCCCAGCGACTGTTGGAAGCTGATCAGCGGGAAGTGGTATCATTTCGATAAGGAGGGCTACATGGAGACGAACAAGTGGATTTCTGGACAGACTAGTCCCTATTATATCGGAGACGACGGCGTCATGGTGACAGGCCGTGCGCTGCGGATTGACGAAGAGGGCAAGCTGGTTCCGGCCGGCGGCTACTATGTCAAGATCTCCGAGGTGCCGAAGTACTATCGGGAGACTATGGATAAGCTGGTGAGCAAGGGACTCATCAAAGGAAAGAGTGGAACCGGAGAGGATCTGGTTCTGGATATGAGCGAAGACGCCGTTCGGACTCTGGTCGTACTGGACCGGGCCGGAGCGTTCTGAACAGAGATAAAATGGCCGGGAGAGCTGATGCTCTCCCGGCTTTTTGTTTATCGAGGACCTCCAGTCCACGCCTCCCGTCTATCTCGCCACGTTTTCCAGATGGCGAAAATTTCGTCTACGCCGCCGACAATAGGATCCTCAGGGCGGAATGTTGCGATAATCGGATAAATCCGGTCGAGCAGGTCCGGTGACTCAGCCGGATTCGCGTCCCAAACGGAGACGGGCGGAACCCTGTCCGCGAGATTTTCAGCGACGACGTAGTAGGTTTTATTCGTCATCCCACACTGCCGGAGTTGCCAAATAATTCCAACGCAAACCAGTATTGCGTTGGACACGGCCGCCTGCGATTCGTCCGAATCGGTCTTTTCGATCCGATAGGACATATCGAAACTGGTGTATTTCCTCTGGTGATACTCGAAGCCGGAGATCATTTGATCCAACATGGCCTTGTTTTCGGCGAGTTCTCCGATCATCGCGAGGCATGCATCGTCGAGGTCATCAAATTGGCCCACGTCCATGTCCTGCCCGCGCTCGTATGTCAACACCTCCCACCCGGAGGCGCCACGGAGCAGGCACAGGCGGTCGTCCGCTCGGTACAGGATGGCATATGAATTCGGCCGGATCTCAGCGTCTGCGAGCGTCTCCTTCAGAGCCGCGATAGATATGAGGTCGTCGCCGGGGGTGCGGACCACCCGGAATGGAAATTGCCCCATGTCAAAATTAACCATTTGTGTCGCCTCCGTTTTTCGTTGTGTCCCGGGGGTCTTGGAACAGCGCCGGATTGATTGGACCGTCGTTATCCAAGCGTGCGGCAAGCTCGCGCTTGTACTGAGCACGGCACTTCCTCCATTCATTGAATACCCGGTATACAGCCTGCGGGTCACCCAGAACGGGCATTGTGGTCGTGTACAGCGCGACGGCCGGGGATCGTGCCGCCATCTTCTCCAGCGAGCAGTCTGGAGTGAGTTCCACGACCTCGAACACGGGTTCTGCAGATGATATATCGGCGACGACGATCGCGATCATGTTCTCGGATCGTCCGGCCTCGCGGAGCATAGCGACGGCGCCTATGCAGAAAAGGATCTGTTCTGTGATCGCCGACCCAGGTGCCCGGGACTCCAACCGGAACTTAGCCGTTCGAGACGGATCGATTTTTACCATGCTGTTGTCCTCCTTTATTTTTTGTATAGCCATATTTTAGCACATTATTCAATGTTCTACAATTCGAATAGTTGCTATATTGTTATATTGAGCTCGATATGATATAATTAATCAAAATTACCCATGTACGCACGCTGAAAGGTGGTGGGGCCACATGACCGACTCAGAACGCAGAGAAGCCGCACGGCAATTTATCAATAAATGGAATGGCAAGGGCCAGGAGGACGAAGACGACCGCTCTTATTGGCTCGATATCCTCCAACGGATCATGGGGGCCGATGATGCCACCGACCGCATCGAGTTCCAGAAGAAGGTATCTGTCAACGGTAACACGAAGCGTATCGATGCTTATATCCCAGAGACCAGGGTTATCATAGAGCAGAAAACGCTGGGCATTGCGCTGGATAAGAAGATCCACCAGTCCGGCGACATCGACCTTACGCCCTATGAGCAGGCAAAAAGGTATAACGACAATCTGCCGTTTGACGAAAAGGCCCGCTGGATCGTTACGTCGAACTTCTCCGAGATCTGGGTGTATGACATGAATACCAAGATTCCGGAGAACAATATCACAAAAATTTTCCTGATGGATCTGCAGAGCCACTATTCCATGCTCGACTTCTTACTTTCTAAAAAGGTCAAGAAGATTACGGAAGAGATGGAGCTGTCCCTGCAGGCAGGCGAATTAGTCGGCAAGATACATGACCGCTTTGAGGAACAGTACAACGATCCACTTGCGAAAAAGACCCAGAATAGCCTGAACATCCTATGTGTCCGCCTGGTCTTTTGCCTGTACGCGGAGGACGCCGGGCTGTTCGGAGCCAAAGACGCCTTCAGCAAGTACATCGCGCAGTATGAGCCGAAGGATATCCGGCGCGCCTTGCTCGATCTATTCAAGGTCCTGGATACGCCCATCGAAAACCGTGGCGAACTGTATCTGGATGAGGAGTTGGAAGCGTTCCCATTCTGTAACGGCGGTCTGTTTGCTCGGGAAAACATCGAGATCCCAAAGATCACGCAAGAAATAAAGGACACGCTCTTGGAATCGTCACGATTTAACTGGAGCAGGATCTCACCCACGATTTTCGGAGCCGTCTTTGAATCTACACTGAACCCGGAGACCCGCCGCTCTGGTGGCATGCACTATACCAGCATCGAGAACATCCACAAGGTCATTGACCCGCTGTTCCTCGATGACCTGAAGGCAGAGTTTGCGGAGATCATGGAGATTGGCGTGCCAAAGACCCGGGAGAAGAAGCTGCAGGGGCTGCAGAACAAACTGGCGGGCCTCAAGTTCCTCGATCCCGCCTGCGGCTCCGGCAACTTCTTGACGGAAACATATGTCAGCCTCAGGCGCCTGGAGAACGAGATCCTGCGAGAGCTGCAGCATGGCCAAATCATGCTGGACATAGAGGGGCTGAACCCCATCAAGGTTGGTATCCATCAGTTTTACGGTATAGAGATCAATGATTTCGCCGTCACAGTCGCAAAAACGGCCCTGTGGATAGCGGAGTCTCAGATGATGCAGGAGACGGAAGATATAATCCAGACCGATCTGGATTTCCTGCCGCTAAAAACCAACGCCTCCATCATCGAGGGCAATGCCCTTCAGATGGACTGGAATCGAGTCGTGCACAAGAATGAGCTATCCTATATCATGGGCAACCCGCCGTTTGTGGGGGCTAGAATGATGGAACAAGGCGGTGAACAAAAGGGCGATGTCAAAGCGGTTTTTGGCAACATAAAAGATGTCCAAGACTTAGATTATGTAACATGCTGGTATAAGTTAGCCGCTAAAATGATGCTCGGCACGCATATTGAGGCCGCACTTGTCTCAACCAACTCGATTTGCCAAGGCTCTCAAGTTCCAATTCTTTGGAATGTACTGCTTAATGAATACAATGTTCATATCAACTTTGCACATCAGACTTTTAAGTGGAATAGTGAGAGTAGAAACCAAGCTGCGGTGCATTGCGTGATAATTGGTTTTTCTTGCTTTGATCGAAAGAAAAAGGTCCTGTATACTCAAGGGATTGCCAAAGAAGTAACAGGCATTAGCCCCTATTTAGTAGAAGGATCGAACAGTTACGTTACTGCTCAAAAAAACGCCATATGCGATGTTCCGAAGATGAATTTTGGTAACCAGCCCCGCGATGGTGGCCATTTTGTGATCTCGCCAGAAGAACGTGAGGCACTACTGGCTCGGGACCCGAGTATCGAAAAGTGGCTTCACCCGTACATCGGTGCAGAAGAGTTTATAAAAGGCAAGCAGAGATGGTGTCTGTGGTTGAAACACACATCACCTTCCGATATAAAAAGCAGTAAAATACTGTATGAGAAAGTTTCGGCAGTTCGGGAGTTCCGACTTGCTTCTAAGGCAAAAACAACAAATGGATATGCGAAAGTACCTCACTTATTTGCGCAAATTACTCAGCCCGATAATGTTCCGTTTTTATTAATACCATCAACCACGTCATCTAATCGACGGTACATACCAATAGGTTTTATGGAGCCTGAAATCATTTCATCAAATCTAGTGATGATTGTTCCAAACGCAACCAAATATCACTTCGGGATACTTACGTCTAATGTGCATATGGCATGGATGCGCTTGGTGTGTGGGCGTCTAGGAAATGGCTATAGATATACAAAGGAAATAGTTTACAACACTTTCCCCTGGCCCACGCCCACAGAGGAACAGAAAGCAAAGATAGAAAAGACCGCCCAGGCCATTCTGGACGCACGGAGCTTGTACCCGGATGCCAGCCTTGCCGATCTCTACGATGAGCTGACCATGCCTCCGGAACTGCGAAAGGCGCATCAAGACAATGACCGGGCAGTCATGGCTGCCTACGGATTCGACGTCAGGACAACGACAGAGGCCAGTTGTGTCGCCAAACTGATGACGATGTATCAGGCTCTGGTTGCAAATGACTAGCATTAGCAGGAGGACCAGCGATGGCATACAAAGACAAAAGTCAGATGTACGATTATAACAACCGGTTTAATTCCGATAATTACGACCGGATCTCTGTACTTGTCCCTCGAGGCGACCGGCAGCGGATCAAGGACCACGCTGAGCGACTAGGCGTGTCGGTTAACGCGTTTATCCGGAGCGCCATCCACGATGCCATGGAGAGGGATTTCGACACGGAGGAGCGCCTGATCGACAGGGTCATTGAGATGGTAGACCTCCAGACAGCCGGCGAGATCCCGAGCGAGGAGTTGTATCGCCTAGCCGAGGACGTAGTCCAAGCCCACGCGTATGGACCCGGATCGGAGCACATCGGAGCGGCTCAACTCTCATCGATTGTGATCGATCGCTATGAGTCGGAGCGGACCGATAACGACGATGATTTTGAGTGATCTATATTTGGTTAGTATGCTAACATTCTTCCGGTTTTGACCGCAAAAATCAGACCGATCGTCAACATATCGTCAACACGCCGCACCGATTACCGTTGATTTGCAACGGCTCTGGGCTCCCCTGCTAAGGGAGTAGGCGTCTAAACCACGCGCGAGGGTTCAAATCCCTCCTTCCGCGCCAACATGATGATCCCGGAATCAAAAGATTCCGGGATCTTTTTTGTTCTTTTACCCGATTTACGTAAAAAAGATCCCGGTGCAGAAGGCACCGGGATCTTATGATTCGAAGGAAACTTAGAATGCGTTGTACCAGTCAGGCTCGTTGGAGTGCTCGAACTCATAGGGGTTCGGAATCTCACCGCGCTCGACCTTCTCAAACCATGCCTTGGCGTTTGCAGCCATGTTGGCCCAGGACTCGAGAGTCTGAGGAGCCTCCATGTCCTTGGTGGCATAGCGATAGTCGTTAACACGAGAGATGTACTTCTCGTCCTGCTGCTCAGAGTTCTCGTCGCCCAGGGTGCCGGCAGCGATCCGGAGCAGAGAAGCATACTGCTCGGAGACAGTGTGCAGCTTCAGATCCTCAACGAAGAGCTTCTTCAGAGGACGCTTTGCCAGGTTGGACATGATGGTACGGTTCTCATAGGGCATACGCTTCCACATCCGGGCGATCTCCCATGCGCGCTCCACAGCCTTGCCCTTGGGCACGACCTCGGAGAGCAGGCCCCACTCCAGCATCTGAGGAGCGGTGATCTGACGGGTGGTCATCATGTAGTAGTTGCCGCGCTTGGTGCCCAGATAATGCTGGAACATCAGGCCCATGCCGTCGCCGGGAACCAGGCCGCCCTGCGCATGGGGAACCTCGATCTTGGTGTCCTCGGTGGCGATGGTCACGTCGCACAGGAAAGCGGAATCCCAGTGGAAGCCGGGGCCGGGCAGTGCGCCGATGGTGGGAACGTCGATGTCGAACACCATGTTCTTAATCAGGTTGGTGTCGTCAAAATACTGATGCTGGAAACGCTGGGTGGGCAGCTCAGAATAGGTCTCCCAGCCGTTGGCGTCGGACTCGATCATCCAGTTGTCGCCGATGTGGGTGAAGATAATGATCTCGTTCTCCCAGTCCATGGACAGGATGCGGGAGAGCTGAGAAACAGCGCGATGGGCCATGCCGGAATGATGCATGGGGCCGTCGTTGGTCTTCCAGGTAACCTGGAGAATGCCGTCCTCACGCTTCAGGTCAGCAAACGCCTTGAACCACTCTTTGTACTCGTCAAACCCGGGGAGCTTGACATAATCAGCCAAAGGTCTAGCCATAAAAAGATTCCTCCAAATATGATATTAATAAACCTCGTCCTGAGGATTTATCCGGAATAAACACACGATGCCAGTAATATAGTACAAAAAAAGCAGGAATAATGATAGGGTGGAATAAACAAACTTCGTCGGCGCGCTTGATCAATTCGCACAAAGGAGAAAACAGATCCCTATCAATTCAGAATTTGATTCTAACACTAAAATACTAACACTTTCTTACGCCAATGTCAAGGTATTAGGGTTTTTTCGACCGGTTCCAAGCCCTTTTGTGGCAGGAACAGATTCTTTGCTTCACAAGATGGCAGTTTGACCTCTTAAAAAGGTTGTGATAAACTAAGGTTATATCTTGCCTATGCCGCAAAGCAAGGAACCGTTACCCCGAAAAGCGGCAGACTTTCCCATCTTCTATTACGGAGGAGTTATCCCTTGAACAACGTGAAAGACGACCTGATTCTCTATGTTAAAAATACCTATCACGTGAAACCGGATCATCCGTTTTCCACAGTGCCCAACTGCTCTGTGTTCAGACATAGCGATACAAGAAAATGGTTTGCACTGATGATGGATGTTTCTGCGCGGAAATTGGGCTTGGGAAATGACGGTCAAGTGGATCTGATCAATCTGAAATGCTCCGCCGCTTTGGCCGGAGTCCTCCGGCAGCAAACCGGTTTTTTCCCGGGTTATCACATGCATCATGACAGCTGGATTTCCATCTTGCTCGACGGAACTGTTCCATCCGGCGAGATCTCCCCTCTGATCGATCTGAGCTACACTCTCACATCTGACACTCAGCACAGATCTGCAACGAGAAGCTGGCTGATCCCCGCGAATCCGAAGTATTATGATCTGGAGACTTCGTTACGCTTATCGCCGGATCGTACGCTTTTTTGGAAACAATCCGCCGGCATTCTTGCCGGTGACACCGTGTACATATACATGGCCTCCCCTGTTTCTGCTGTCAAGTACAAGTGTAAGGTCATGGAGACAGATATTCCAAGACGGCGCTCCAACGGACCGGTTCCCATGGATAAGGCCATGCGGATAAAAGTTCAGAAAACATATCGCAAGCCAATCCCGCTGGACACCCTGAAATCCCACGGCGTGCATTCCGTCCGATCCGCCAGATACGTTCCGGAAAGCCTTCTGGCAGTATTCCGTGCAAGTCATTAAAAAGCCACCCTGACGGGTGGCTTTTTAATTCAATCTTCAAAATTGGTCTCATCCACGTAGAGCGTGCCGACGGTAGGCTCCTCCGAGATGGTCTGCGCCGCCTCTTCTACAGTCTCGGCGACTTCTTCCGCCGCCTCTTCCGCGGCATCCGCAGCATCTTCCAGAACGGTGTCGGCTGCTTCCACAGTTTCATCTAAAATGACCTCCGCAGTTTCAGCCTCTTCCGGCGCCGCTTCCTCCGCTTCCGCGCGAACTTTCACGATCTCGTCATTGAGCCGTGCGATCTGCGCTTTGGCATCAGAAATCTTATCGATCCAGGGCAGATATTCCTCCATGACGGCCTCTGTCTGCGCCTCATGATCCCGGTAGAACAGCCGGCCCAGCTCGGTATAGGCTTTCTTCATCTTGTCCTCTTCGGTAGTGATGGCAATTTTGATCCGGCCGACAGAAGCCAACGTCTTGGTCTGCTTCACCGCGTTCTGTGCAACACCGCTGGCGGCGCCCGCTACGGAACCGGCCTGCTTTTTGAACTTATCAAAGAAAGACATATTCAACACCCTTTCATTTCAGTTAGGCCCATTGTAAGCTTATTTTCCGGGATTGTCAATAGTGCAGGCTCATTAGAAAAGTCCGGTGATCACGCCGTTTTCGTCGATATCGATCTTCTCGGCTGCAGGTACCTTCGGCAGTCCGGGCATGGTCATAATGTCGCCTGTGAGCACCACGATAAAGCCTGCGCCGGCCGATACGCGCACCTGAGAAACGCTGACGGTGAAGTTTTCGGGCCGTCCGAGCACTGTCTGGTCGTCGGACAGAGAATACTGTGTCTTTGCCATGCACACCGGCAGACCGCCAAAACCAAGCCGCTCAAGCTTTGCAATGGCATCCGTCGCCGCTTTGGAATAGCTCACGCCGCTTCCTCCGTAGATCCGGCGGACAATGGTCTCGATTTTTTCCTTGATCGGACGATCCAGCTCATAGGAGTAATGGAATTCAGCCTTCTGATCGCACAGACGGATGACCTCTTTGGCCAGTTCCTCGCCGCCTTCTCCGCCCTTCCCCCAGACCTCGCTGAGGGCCACGTTGACGCCGTACTCCGCGCACTTGTCACGAATCATCCGCAGCTCAGCGTCCGTGTCCTGGGAGAACCGGTTGATTGCCACGACCGCAGGCAGGCCATAGACCTGGGTGATGTTTTCCACATGCTTGAGCAGGTTGGGGATACCCTTTTCCAGCGCCTCAAGGTTTTCCTCAGCCAGCTCCGTCTTGGGAACGCCGCCGTTGTACTTCAGCGCTTTGACGGTCGCGACAATGACTACCGCGTTGGGAACCATACCAGCGTAGCGGCACTTGATATCCAGGAACTTCTCCGCACCGAGATCGGCGCCAAATCCAGCCTCTGTCACAACATAATCGGCAAGTTTCAGTGCGGTATCCGTGGCGGAGATAGAGTTGCATCCGTGGGCGATATTTGCAAAGGGACCGCCGTGAACGATGGCGGGATTGTGCTCCAGGGTCTGTACCAGATTTGGCTTGATCGCGTCCTTCAGAAGGACCGTCATGGCTCCCTCCGCGTGCAGATCCTGCGCGGTCACAGGCTCGCCCTTCCGGTTATAGCCGATAATGATCCGAGCGATCCGCCGCTTAAGATCCATCAGGTCGCTGGCCAGGCAGAGCACCGCCATGATTTCAGAGGCAACCGTGATGTCAAAGCCATCCTCTCTGGGAACTCCCTGCATTCTACCGCCGAGTCCGCAAACGATATTGCGCAGCTGACGGTCGTTCATATCCACGCAGCGTTTCCAGGTGATGTTCTTCACATCGATATCCAGAGCGTTCCCCTGCTGAATGTGATTGTCGATCATGGCAGCCAGCAGATTGTTTGCCGCGCCGATGGCATGGAAATCACCGGTGAAGTGCAGGTTAATATCCTCCATGGGAACCACCTGCGCGTAGCCGCCTCCGGCAGCTCCGCCCTTTACGCCGAATACAGGTCCGAGGGAGGGCTCTCTGAGGCAGAGCATGGTTGATTTTCCAAGACGGCACAGTGCATCCGCCAGTCCGACGCTGGTCGTTGTCTTTCCCTCTCCAGCGGGAGTGGGATTGATGGCAGTCACCAGGATCAGCTTTCCCTTTCTGGGAGCATCCTTCAGGGGGCTGAGATCCAGCTTCGCCTTGTATTTGCCGTAGTATTCCAGCAGATCTTCGTCAATACCTGCGCGGGTGGCTACGTCTTTGATGGGAAGCATTGTCGTGCTCTGGGCAATTTCGATGTCAGTTTTCATGATAACACTCCTGTTCAGTTATAGATCTGTCCATTGCAGGCAAAACGGATAAAAATATAGCCGGCTGCCCGGGACGCTTTGCCCAGACGGTCGGCATTACAAGGGCCATACTCCATGTGGTTTCCTCCACTTCCGTCAGTTGTATGACCAGATTCATCATAGCATGAGAAGTCTTGTTTGTCAAGCATAATCGCCCCGCAGCGCAAAAATGCGCCGCAGGGCGATCCGATCATTGTTTTTCCTGCAGATTCGACGCGCCGTCGTCTGTAATCTCCGTTTCCTCTGTTTCCAGAACGGACTCCGGCTCATCTTCTGCCGGTGACTCCGTTTCCTGACCGGAAACTTCTGTTTCATCCGCTTCCCGGGAATGGTTTGCGTACAAATCTGCGGGATCATGCTCCCGGAACACTTTGTTGTAGAACAGGAACACCGCCGCAAATACGACGCACAATCCGGCCACGAGCTGGCTCACTCTCAGATTCGTTCCGCCTACATAGAGGCTGTCGGTACGGAGTCCTTCGATAAACACGCGCCCAAGGCCGTACCATCCCAGATACATCACAAAAACCTGGCCATCATATTTCCTGCGTTTGGAATAGAAATGCAGGATCAGGAACCCCAAAAGATTCCAGAGTGACTCATAGAGGAATGTCGGATGTACGTAGACGGTGTTTCCAGCCGTATCTGTCAGCCCCATCCGCAGGAAACCATCGGACAGGCCGCCGTGAGCTTCCCGATTGATGAAGTTTCCCCACCTGCCGATGCACTGACCGATCAGGAGGCCCAGTCCGCCGATATCAAGCATGGCGGAGGTCTTAATCTTTGTCACCTTTGTGAAAATGATGACCGCAGCCACTGCGCCGATGACGCCCCCGTAAATAGCCAGGCCGCCCTCCCAGACATACAAAAGGCTGATGGGATTTTCCCCGTAGATGTCCCAGCGGAAGATGCAGTAATATAATCTGGCGCAGACCACGGCCGAGGGCACGGCGCAGATCAGCATATCAATGATGTTGTCCTGCGTCAGACCAAACTGCCTGCTGCGGCGGATCGCGTAAAGGACTGCCAGAAGGAATCCGACGGCAATGATGATTCCATACCAGTAGATCGGCTTGCTTCCGATGAAAAAGGCCTCTCTGGAGGGGTTAAAGCTGATCCCAAGACTGGGAAAAGAGATTTCCTGATACATAGTTAAGCCTCCTGTTGTACGGGGAGAATCAAAGAGAGAACCGCCTGCTCAGAAACGATGTGCTCCGCAATAAACAGGCGGACATCCTCCGGGGTGATTGTATCGTAGCATTCTGGGAACAGGAAATAATCACTGCCGTCAAAATAGCTGCCTGTCAATCGGTAGCAAACCCCGTCAAAGGAATCAAGGCCCCGAATCCTCTGACCCAGTGACGCCCGGCGAACCCGGTCAAACAGTGCCGGGTCCACGCCCTCCCGGCTGATCCGCTCTGCTTCCCGCAGGATCTCTTCCATAACCGTTTCCGGTTCGTCACTGTCTCCGGCAAAACTCACGTTTGGCATGCCCTTGATGCACTCGTAGCCGACGCCGAAGCCGGAATCTATCAATCCCTGTTCATAGAGTTTCTGATAGAGCGGTGAAGAATCCCCGCAGAGGATTTCCGATGCCAGATCCCCTAACAGTTCCTGCCGGAGACGCTCCTGTCCCTCCGGGATTTCCGGGCACTTGAACGCCAGAGCAAACATGGGCATGGATACTTCCATGTTCTGCTCGATTCTCGGCCGGTCCGGTCTGCTGGGCTCCGGTTCCCCGTAGTCCCGCTCCGGGATCTGCCCGGAAGAAGGCGGTAGGATTTCCTCCGCGATTGTGCGGATCATCTCTGGATCCACGTCTGCCGCCACGCAAAGCACCATGTTGGACGGATCGTAAAACGCATGATGGCAGGTGTAAAGCATCTGAGGATCGATCTGCTGTATGCTGTCCACCGTACCTGCGATGTTGACGCGGAGCGGATGATTCCGGTACATGGCGCGGTACAGATTTTCGCCAAGGCGAGACCCGGGACTGTCCTCATACATCCGAATCTCCTGGGAGATGATCCCCCGCTCCTTTTCCACGGTTTCATCGGTGAAATACGGAACCGAGACAAAGGACAACAGCAGTCTCAGGTTTTCCGCAAAAGAGTCCGTGCTTTCGAAATGATAAGCAGTGATCGAATAACTGGTAAAGGCATTGGGACTTGCACCGGTGGCGGACATGGCCTGCAGCGCATGTCCGTCCTCGGTGTCAAACATCTTATGCTCAAGATAATGCGCGATGCCATCGGCGGAACGGATCTTTCTGCCGCCTACAGAGAACGAGGTGTCCAGAGAACCGTAATTCGTGGCAAAGAATGCATATTTTTTGGAGAATCCGCGTTTCGGGATCACATAGAGCCGAAGGCCGTTGGAAAGCGTGTCCGAGAATACCGTCAGATCCAGCCGGCTGTAGGTTTTCTTCTGCATCAGTTCTCTCCTTTCAGGAAATAGACCGTATCCAGATGGATGCTGCAGGCTGCCTGGCGGATCTGTTCCGTCGTCACGTGCATCAGCGATTCCATCAGTTCCTCCGGCGTATAGGAAAAACCGCCTGTTTCCTGCGTCAGATAGAAGTCTTCCATACGGCCCAGAGAATCCTCGCTGGATCGGAGGCTGGTGCAAAGCGCATTGCGCACTGAGGTGATTTCCTCTTCCGCGATCTCCCCTTTCCGGCAGGCTTCCAGTTGCCGAAGAATCTCTTCCTTGGTGTCGCTGTAGTTTTCGGGGTCGATCCCGGAGGAAACCACCATCACGCCCTTGATCCGATCCAGGCCGGAACTCGCATAATAGCACAGACTAAGCTTCTCCCGGACATTCCGGAACAGCTTGGAAGTGATGCCGCCTCCGTAAATCCCGTTAAACATCAGCAGGGCCGGATAGGCAGCATCCGCAGACGTTATTCCGGTGCGGAAGCCCATGACCAGATTTCCCTGCTTGACGTCCATCGTCTCCTGGAATTCCCGTGCCTGCTCGGGCATTGAGCCGAGTTCGGTGCCCACGGCGTCTACGCGCTCTCTCGGAAGAGCGGAAAGGCTCCTGCGAAGGCACTCAATGAGATGGTCCCGATCCGTTCTGCCCGCAAACATCAACTCAATTCTGGAATGGCCGAGAATATGGCGGTAATGCTCGTAAAGAGAATGGGCTGTGATCGCTTCCACTTCCGCCTTCTCGCCGTTTTTGCTGACCCCGTAGGCTTCCTCGGAGAACATCTCCTGACGGAGCCTTGTGGCTGCATAGACCCGTTTATCATTGATCTGCGCCATAATGGAATTGCAGAGATTGACCTTCTCCCCGTCTACATAGTCCTGACGGAACACGCCGTCATCCAGAACCGGTTCCAGCAGAAAGCTCCCCAGCAAATTACAGATATCGCCGGTCAGATCTTCTTCAGATTCTGCAAATCTCTCGTTCACGTAGTCAAAGAAGAAACCGATGGCCTGAATCTCTCCTTTTTTTCTGACAACAGACTGCACGCCGGCGCCGTATCGCTGATCCAGCCATGCGGCGATATCCTGCATATCCGGGCAGATCCGGCAGCCCCGCAGCAGGACATCCGGCAAAAGTGCATTCAATGCAGCTTCTTCCCGTCTCAGTGGCCGGAGGATGTTCAGAGAAAGATAATTTGTTCGAAACTTATCGGTATCTAAAACCGTCAGAAAGACGTCCGGAAATAATTCAACACGATACTTTTCCATTTTTCTGTTCCTTTCCATTCATTCCCTCTTATTATACTACTCTAATTCGAAAAGTAAACGAAAATAATCTCGTATTTCCGCCATGCTTCCGGTGAAACCAATTACCGGCAATCGGTCACGGCCTCTTCAAATTCCGGTCTTTCCAAGATTATCTCGAGACGGCGGCAGAGTTCCTTCCCATCCTGTCTTGTGTTAAAAGGACCGAAGCTGGCCCGAATCGTTCCTGTTTCCAGCGTTCCAGCCGTCTCGTGCGCCAAAGGCGCGCAGTGGAGTCCGGCCCGCAGCGCGATCCCCTGCTCTGCAAGACGCGTGGCGAGCAGCACACAGTCTCTGTTCCGGACGCGGAAGGAAACTGTGCCGGCCTGGTCTTCTCCATAGAAAACCTCTACCTCCGGGATCGTTTTGAGTTGTCGGACAAGCACTTCGCAAAGCTCTTTCTCCTTTTCGGATACTGTCCGGATTCCGACACTGCGCAAATAGCGCATCCCGGCAAGTAATCCGGCTGCGCCGGGCACATTATGCGTACCGCTTTCCAGCCGGTCCGGAAGGAAGTCCGGCATTTCACGCTGTGCAGAAAGACTACCGGTCCCACCTTCCATCAAAGTTTTTGCTGGGTACCCGCATAAAAGAAAACCGGTGCCCTGGGGGCCAAGAAGACCTTTGTGCCCGGGCATCGCAATAAACGCTGCGCCAAGCGCCTCCATATTCACCTCAAGACTTCCGGCGGACTGAGATGCATCCACGACCAGCGGGATTCCGCGCATCCTGCAAAGCACGGCAATCTCCTCCACCGGGAGGATCCATCCGAACACATTGGAAACATGCGTCACAACACAGGCGGAAGTTCCCGGCTTCAAAAGTCTGTCGAAATCCTCCAGCAGTTTTTTCGAATCAAACAAATGGCCTCGCGCAACTTGTACATCTGCGCCGGTCGAGAAGAGCGGCCGGACCACCGCGTTATGCTCCATTCCGGAGATCACCACGCGGTCACCGGGCCCTGCCAAAGACTTGAGCGCAATATTAAGGCCGTGGGTTGCAGAGGAAGTGAGTACCACCTGCTGCGGAGGGCAGGAAAACATCTTTCCGGCGGCAATACGAAGCTCGTAGAGCAAATTTTCTGCTTCTTCCGACGCCCCCGAGCTGCCCCGTCCGGGAGACGCCAGATGACCGATCGACCAGGCTGCTGCGTCAATTACGCTCCTGGGCTTTGGAAGAGACGTAGCGCCGTTATCCAAATAGATCACAGCGGCGCCTCCCGGAATCCTCCCCGATCCATCCGGTAGGAACGCTCATACGTAGCTTCCCGACGCAGGATTTTTGCTGCCTGTTCCGCTTTTTGCGGTACGACCCACAGTCCGTATCCGCACCCGGATTTGGAAAGCTGCACCGGACTACGGTCTATTCTGGCCGGGACTCCGGACTTGCGAAGCGCTGCGGCCCCTCTTCTTGCTTCTGTGGCTCCCCGATAGGTAAAAAAATACATGCTCATAGAAATAACCTCCCTACGAGCATGATATGACCGTTTGATTCTATTGTTGCGCAGTTTCGACAAGACCTTCAGCTTGATTTCACAAGTTCCACGATGGTCAGCACATGGCCGGAGACGCGGAATCTGACGTCATACCCGCCGAAAGCCATCCCATAGACGCGTTCCGGATCGTTTTGATAGGAAGGCCTCGGATCATGCGAAAGCACCCCGGTTAATGCGCTGCGGCGCGGCTCCGGAATCTGCTCAAGAAGAGAAGCGGGATCGCTGACATGCAGCAGAAAATCGTCCGCAGTATCCGTGAATCCGCCGGACGCCTCCGGGTGGCAGTCCGAGTATGGAATATAGGGCTTGATATCGTAGATCGGAGTGCCATCCATCAGATCCGCACCCGCTACCTCCAGCACAGTTCCCTGCTCTGTTTCCCGTACTGCAGTCAAACGGACGCAGCTCAGGCCCAGAGGATTGGGCCGGAAAGGAGACCTGGTCGCAAACACGCCCATTCTTGTATTTCCGCCCAGTCTCGGAGGGCGGACCGTTGGAGACCAGGTATCCCGCCGCGCCGCGGAAAACTCCCAGATCAGCCACAGATGAGAAAAGCCTTCGATCCCTCGTAGCGCTTCCGGATTCCGGTACTCCTGCGTAAATACGATCTCCGCCCGCAATTCTTCCACCAGACCTGCCTGTCGAGGGATCCCGAATTTCGTTGGGAAGTCGTTGTGAATATGGGCAATCACTTTCATTTTTCAGTCCCCCTGAAGCGTTAAATGCAAAAACAGTATAATTCTATCTTTCGCAAATAGCAAGCACCAGTCTAAAAACATGGTTGCAATTTCCTTTTTATATCATTATAATAATGACATGATAGAATACTTGTTCAAAATGAACGTTTGGGAGGAACCAATATGAGTTATGTGATTTCCTGCTGTTCCACTGCAGATCTCAGCGCCGGACATTTTGCCAGCCGTGATATCCGGTATATCTGCTTCCACTACGAATTAGATGGGAAACAGTATCCCGACGATCTGGGGCAGTCCATGCCCTTTGACGAGTTTTACGCCGCAATGGCTGCCGGGGCCCAGACCAAGACCTCCCAGGTCAATGTGGACGAATTTATCGCTTACTTTTCGCCCATGCTGGAGTCCGGTCAGGATATTCTTCACGTTTGCCTCTCCAGCGGAATCTCCGGCGTATACAATTCTGCCTGTGCTGCCCGGGAGATCCTGTCTCAGCAATATCCCGACCGAAAGATCCTGATTCTGGACTCGCTCGGCGCATCCTCAGGCTACGGCCTGTTTATGGACAAGCTGGCGGATTTGCGGGATTCCGGCATGGACGTGGAATCTCTCTACGCCTGGGCTGAAGAAAACCGGTTAAAGCTGCATCATTGGTTCTTCTCCACAGATCTTACCTTCTACGTCCGCGGAGGGCGGATCTCCAAGGCAAGCGGCTGGTTCGGAACAGTTCTGAAAATCTGCCCGCTGCTGAATATGGACGATCAGGGACGGCTGATCCCTCGATATAAGATCCGCACGAAGGCGAAGGTCATCGAGGCTATCGTTCAGAAAATGGAAGAGCACGCACAGAACGGACACGACTATGACGGCAAATGCTTCATCTCCATGTCAGCCTGCGAGGAGGACGCAAAGAAAGTGGCGGAAAAAGTCGAGGCCAGATTTCCAAAACTCAACGGAAAAGTACTCATCAACAGCATCGGAACCACCATTGGATCTCATACCGGTCCGGGTACCGTGGCGCTGTTTTTCTGGGGCGATGAACGTACGGCTTGACGTCCCGGAGGAACATGATACAATAGCAGCGGGAAGCATAGCTTCCCGCGCTTTTTCTGGAGAGGAGGAATTCTGTGGAACCTATAGAAATCCTTTACCGCAGCCATGATCTCCTGATCTGTGTGAAGCCAGCAGGAGTTCTGAGCCAATCCGGGACTTCTGGTCAAAAGAGTATGATTTCTCTGCTCGAAAATCAGACCGGCTGCAGGGTTTATCCTGTTCATCGCCTTGACCGGGAGGTCGGAGGTGTGATGGTCTATGCGTTATCCCAGGCCGCTGCCGCAGAGCTGAGCCGCCAGATACAGTCGGGCGAGATGGTAAAAGAGTATCTTGCGGTAACGAACGGAATCCCGTCGCAATCGGAGGGGTTGCTGACAGATCTTTTGTTCCATGACCGTATTCGGAACAAAACCTTTGTGGTCGACCGCAAACGGAAAGGCGTAAAAGAAGCACGCCTGATGTACCGTGTCCTGCAGACGTCGCCATCCCAGTCGCTGATACAGGTCCGCCTTCTGACGGGACGAACGCACCAGATCCGGGTACAGTTTTCCACTCGTGGAACGCCCCTTTCCGGTGACGGAAGGTACGGAGGCGGGTCTGGTCCCCTTCTGCTTTGGGCCTTTGGCCTGACGCTGGATCTTCCGGATGCGGGAAGAAAACAGTTTACCGCGATTCCCTCCAGTCTTGGCAGTTTTCCCATTTCGATCGCTCCTGCATCGCTGATTTTGAAAAAAGATGAAAATAATTCTTGACAAATCCGAATTGCGGGGGTAAAATAACCAAGCAAATGCGCGAGTGGTGGAATTGGCAGACTCGCTAGATTCAGGTTCTAGTGTGCATTACGCACGTGCGGGTTCAAGTCCCGCCTCGCGCACCAATCCCTCTGTGGAATCTCAGATTCCGCAGGGGATTATTATATTTCATATCAATAAAAGCCTGCGGAATTCCGCAGGCTTTTTCTATATTTCCTCCAGAAGGCATACGCAGTGGGCGGAGATTCCCTCTCCCCTGCCGGTAAATCCAAGTCGCTCCTCTGTGGTAGCTTTGAGGTTGATCCGATCCATGGAAATACCCATGGTTTGGCTGAGCTTTTCCCGCATCTGTTCCATGTACGGGGAAAGCTTTGGCCGCTGCGCGATCACGGTGGCATCCAGATTTCCAACCCGATAATGATGCTCGCCGAGCATCGAGCATACTTTTCGAAGCAGGATCTGGCTGTCGATTCCGAGATACCGGTCGTCGTGATCCGGAAAGTGCCGTCCGATATCGCCCAGCGCAGCCGCTCCCAGCAGCGCGTCCATTACAGCATGGGTAAGAACATCGGCGTCAGAGTGGCCGTCGAGTCCCATATCACAAGGGATTTCCACGCCTCCCAGGATCAGCTTTCGTTCCGGCACCAATCGATGCACGTCATATCCGTGACCGATCCTCATGCGTTCTCCCTCCCATGCAGAATATGCTCCGCAAGATACAGGTCCAGCGGAGTTGTGATCTTCAGGTTTTCCTCGCTTCCCTCAATCAGATATACAGAAATACCAAGCGCTTCCATTGCGCCGCAGTCATCGGTATAGGTTTTTCCGTCTTTTTTCGCTTTCTCCCAGGCTGCAAGCAGCAGATCCTTCTGAAAAACCTGGGGTGTCTGAACGGCCCGAAGCGTAGCGCGGTCCGGCGTGGATACCACCCGGCCGGTATCGTCCACTTCTTTGACGGTGTCCTTGACCGGAATAGCAGGCGCCGCCGCATGACATTTTACGGCCTGCATCACCGCCCGTTCAATGACGTCAGGCGTCACCAAGGGCCGCGCCCCATCCTGAATGGCGGCAAGTTCCATGTTTTTGCTCATGGCATTGAGACCGCAGTGTACAGATTCCACCCGGGTCTTGCCGCCGGGAACCACGTCTTTTACCTTCTCAAATCCATATTCCCGAATGAGGGCGCGGACTGTCTCCACCTGTTCCCGGCGGGCAACCACAACGATTTCATCGATGGCACGGGAGGATTCAAACGCGGCAATGGTGTGCGCAATCACAGGCTTGCCGCCCACCTTGGACATGATCTTGTCTTTGCCCTGCATCCGCTCTCCGGCTCCGGCGGCAACAATCACCGCAGCACAGGGAAGTCTGCGCTTCTGCCAGAATCTTTGAAACAGATTCATTTTATGCCTGCCTTTCTCAGCATTTCCAACGCCAGCATGATTCCAAGCCGGCCGGATTCGTAAGTAATTCCGCCTTGCAGATAAGCCATATACGGGTCCCGCATAGGTCCGTCCGCAGACAGTTCAATGGACGCGCCCTGAACAAAAGCACCTGCCGCCATGATCACCTGATCCTCATATCCCGGCATATCCCATGGTTCCGGCGTCACATAGGAATCCACCGGTGCTCCCATTTGTACGCCTCTGCAAAAGGCCCGCAGCAGTTCAGGCTTCCTAAACTCCACAGTCTGAACGATGTCACCCCGCACCGCATCCGCCGCAGGCGACGTGGTATAACCGAGCGACTCCATGACCGAAGCGCAGAATACAGCCGTCTTCAGTGCCTGCGCCGTCACATGCGGAGCCAGGAAGAAGCCCTGATATAAAAGCCGGTTGATATCCCGTGTGCTGCCGCATTCCCGTCCGATGCCGGGACAGGTCAGGCGCATGGCTGCCGCCTCGACCAGATCAGACCGTCCGACAATATAACCTCCGGTGGGAGCAATGCCTCCCCCGGGATTCTTGATCAGCGAACCGGCCATGATATCGGCGCCGACCTCTGTGGGTTCTATCTCCTCCACAAATTCTCCGTAGCAGTTGTCCACAAAGACAAGGATCTCCGGGTTTGCCTCTTTCGCCGCGCGGATAATCTCGCCGATCTCCCGTACACTCAGCGCCGCCCGGACGGAATAACCGCGGGAACGCTGAATCATCAGCAGCTTCGCGTTTTTCGCCCGGACCGCTTCACAGATTCCCGCGATATCCGGCCGGAGATCAGGCGTCATATCCACCTGCCGGTATTCAATGCCCATTTCCAGCATATTGCCCGGGGCATTTCCCGTAACGCCGATCACGCCGAGAAGCGTGTCATAGGGTGCGCCAAAGGCAGAAATGCAGAGATCTCCCGGTCTTAGTATCCCCATCAGCGCGCAGGTAATGGTGTGCGTACCGTTAACAAACTGGCTCCGCACCAGTCCGGCTTCAGCGCCAAACACTCGGGCAAAGATCCTGTCCAGCGTGTCGCGTCCCAAATCGTCATAGCCATAGCCGGTGGTACCAACCAGATGGGCGGCGCTGACCCGCTCTTCCTGAAACGCTGAGAGCATTTTTTCCGCATTGCGCTGGGCCACCCGGTCGATTTCCGCAAACTGCGGTGCACACTGTGCTTCCGCCCGGGCGGCAAGCTGTCTTGTTTCGTCAGATATATTCATTGTATCATCCTCAGTATGAGTTAAAGGCTGTTGACCACCGCCTGGAACCGCAGGCCCCGTTCTTCAAAATTGCGGAACCGATCAAAGGAAGTGCTTGCAGGTGAAAGGATCACAATATCGCCCCGGGAGGCCCGTGCCGCCGCGGCCCGGATGGCGTCGTCAAATTCCTCCACATCCAGGATTTCGGGATTAGTATTATCCCATCCTGGCACCTGTTCGGCAGCAGCCCGGATCTTCCCGGCAGTCATGCCGGTAAGCACAAGCAGCTTGACGTGCTCCCGGAGTTCAGGTCCCAGATCGTCATAGGCGATTCCCTTGTCTTTTCCGCCGGCAACCATGATGACCTTCTGGGAAAAGCTCCGAAGCGCCGCTCTGGTACGGTTGGGGGAGGAGTCGATGGAGCTGTCATAGAACTTCACACCGTCTTTTTCCCGAATGAGCTGAATGCGGTGCGCGACGCCGCCGAAGGTCTTGGCGAGGTCCACCATCACATCTTTTCTAACCAGACCGTCTACAGCGCAGAACGCTGCCATATAATTCTCAATATTGTGCACGCCGGGAATCAGGATCTCTGACGCGTCCATAATTTCCTCTTCCAATTCCCCTTCGACCCGGCAGATCATTTGATCCGGGCGGAGCCAGTATCCCCTTTCCGGCCGCTTTTTCCGTGAAAAATGAAGCACGCGCCCGGCAGCCTTGGGAACGAAGCTGTTGGTGATCTCATTGTCCCGATTCAGAACGACCAGATCGTCGGCGGACTGATGAAGGTAAATATTTTCCTTCGCGGTAACGTATTCCTCCATATCCTTGTGGATGTCCAAATGGTTGGGAGAGAGGTTGGTCACAACCGACACATGGGGACTAACCTGCATGCCCATGAGTTGGAAGGAGCTGAGCTCTACAACCGCCACGTCATTCACTGTCATTTTGTCTGCCTCCGGCAGAAGCGGCGTGCCGATATTGCCTCCGCACCAGGTTTTCCGACCGGAGTTCTCAAACAGCTTTGCAATCAGCGTCGTCGTGGTGGTCTTGCCGTCGGAACCGGTCACGCCGACGATCGGACAGGGGCAGACCGTAAAAAAGGCTTCCATCTCAGACGTGACGATCGTGCCCTTCTCCCGAAGAGCCGTCAGCTGCGGGCAAAACGCATTAAGTCCTGGGGTGCGGAAGACCACATCCGCCTCGATTTCCTCCAGATAGTCCTCTCCGAGTTTCAAAACGGCTCCCTGCCGCTCCAGCTCCAGAACCTCTTTAAGCTGTCTGTCCCGGGGGGTTCTGTCCCGGCATTCCACCGAAAAACCGCGTTCAAGCAGCATCCGAACCAGCGGCCGGTTGCTGATTCCAAGACCTATTACGGTGATACGTTTTCCGCAGAGACTCGCAAAGTAATCGTTAAGTGTCATACAATCCGTCCTTCTTCCAATTGTTTCAACCATATATTTTATACGATAAGTCCTGTTTTTGCAATCTATTTCCGCGCCTCTGCAGGAGAATCTGCAAAACATCACATTGTGCTGTCAGTTTGGTTGCATTTCTTTCTGAATTATGATAGAATATTAAAGTTAGTAACAAATAGTAACGAAAAGTGAGGATAACCTATGGGAATCGAAGATCCGAACAAGAAACTGGATAACTCCCAAAAGGTTCTTGAACATAGGGAAGATGAGCCTTTGGCCGCAGACGCGGTCATTTCCGATCTGATTCGGGACATCTGGGGCAGCGACTCTCCTCAGCCGGAAGCACCGGAATCGGACAAGGATCCTGCAGAGCAAACGCAGGAACCGGAAGCTGTTGCTGACCGGGACACCCCGCCTCCGCAGCAGGAAAACGCAGCAGAGAAGGATCCTGCGGATGAGCCGGCCGCGGAACCTGCGGTTCCGCCGGAAACACCGGAACCGCCCATGGATCTTACGGCGGGCGTATTTCAGGCCAGCAAGCAAGCTTCAGAGGATTCTGACCCATGGTATCACTATTCTGACGAGGATCAGGAATTGGATGAGGATGTTGAACCAGATCCGGAACCGCCCAAGCAGAAAAAGAAGCGACGGCGCCGTCATCCTGTACTGAACGCCATCGCCCACGCCCTTCTTGTCTTTCTGACTGTGTTCAGTATCGCTTACCTTGTAGCGGTTTACTCCGATATTCCATTGGTGAAACGGGTGCGGACCATGTACATCCAGTCCGCCATGAATACGCTGAACCACAAATGGATGGCCACGGCAATCATTCCCGGGGCCATCATCGACAACGTCATGCGGACCCAGTACGAGGCAGATGCCGCGGCGGTCGGCACGGAAAGCAACTGGGGCACCGTTGAAATCCAGGAACTGCCGAAGTTGGAATCTGCGACCATCGTCCCAACGGCACCGACTGCAGAAGTGGTAGACGGATTTGAAATCGTACCGGATTCCGCCGTGGAAACCGCGACTATACACGAAGCCGACACCGAAGAGGATGTGTTCTTCGGTATATTCTGGGAGCTGGACCGCAGCTCCTTCATGGCCTATCTCGATAAACACCCCGACGCTCTTGCCAACGGATGGTACGGCATCGACATCAACGAGGCTGGGCTGGATGATTCCGGTACGGACATCGAAACCATCCATGGAGATCAGGTTCTGGCTGTCAACGCCAGGGACGGCATCGTGCTCATTCGCGTCTGGCTCTCCGAGAACCAATCCCGCGGCGTCCTTGCGATCTGCAAGGATACCAGCCGTTTAAGCCTGTGCCCTGCAGATACGCTGGGCGTGATCGGCCAGACTGCAGGAAGGATCTGCGAGGCAAACGGCGGCGTTCTCGCCATCACCGGGAGCGCGTTCATTGATCCCGAAGGCGTGGGCAACGGCGGCGAGATTTCCGGTCTTGCGGTTTGCAGCGGCGAGGTATTCGGGTCCCGCCTGATGGAGGACAGCAAACGGCTGGAACTCCGCACTGACAACAGAATGTATATTATGGATTCCGCATCAGAACTGGGCGAAGGCACCAGAGACGCCTGCGAATTCCAGCCTGCCATGATCATTGACGGCACGATTATGGATACCACATGGAACGGCCTGGAGCCTCGTGCTGTCCTGGGACAGAGCGAAAAACTGGAAACCATGATGGTGATCGTGGAGGGAAGATACGCGGACTCTCTGGGATGCGGTGTGGAATACGTGGCCGCGAAGATGCGGCAGTATGGCTGCGTTCAGGCTATGAATCTCGACGGAGGCACCAGCGCTATCATGTACTATGAAGGGGAATATGTGACCCGGTGCTCCAACCCGGATCTGCCCGGCGGCCGCACCCTGCCTACCGCTTGGGTCTATGATTCCGCATATTGAAGTGAATCAAAACCACCTGTTGAACCGTTGTTTGATCAGGCCCTATTTAGGCTTATCTTCTGTGGCAGCCCCCTCCTCGGGGGCTGCCTTTCTTCCTTACTTCGGCTACCGTGAAAAGCCCGCCCTGTTCCGTTCCTACAGAGAAGTCGGATACAGGGCGGGCAAATTCGTTATTCAGCGGTCAAGCAGGGCGGCGCCCTGTTCGAAGGCGGCTCTGCACTCCCCGGGGAAGACAGTCTCGCAGCGCTGTTTCTTCGCCTCTGGGTCGAAGAGCGTCCACGGCCAGTCCGTCTTGGTGTAGTCCTTGAGCTGCAGGGTATTGCCGCAGATGAAGACCTCCGTGGGGCCGACAAAGCTGGTGAATGTTTTCCGGTAGTTCTCCATCAGTCCGGTGTACATAGTGTCCGGCGCGTTGCTGGTCACGATCAGAAGGACCGGTATGGGATGTTCATTGCAGCAGGGTTTTTCCAGGTTGTACGTCAGGTTCTGGAATATGAGCCTCTCGTAGAGGGCCCGGAAGGAGGCCGTGAGTCCGGAGAGATAGTTTGGCGAGCCAATGATCAGTCCGTCCGCCTCCCGGATGGCGTCCAGGACCGGCGTCAGTCCGTCCCGGCAGATACAATGGCCTTTGAACTTCTCCCGCTTGCAGCCAAAGCAGGAAATGCAGCCGGTGTACTTTTCCAGCCGGAACAGGTCGAAGCGAATGATCTCGGCGCCAGCCGACTCGGCGCCCTTTGCCGCCTCCGTCAGAAGCGTATCCGTGTTCCAGCCCTTTCGAGGTCCGGCGTTGACGACGACGATTTTCTTGCTCATGATTCGGTTCCTCCTCAGAATAATCTGTTTTCGGGTTAACTGTTTTTCCGATCTGTTTCAGTCTCATACAGATTTGGGTAAGCAGTATATTGTGCAAGTTGAGATATCTGAAACAGCACTCGAAAGTCATGCCGTCTCTGTTAAGCTCGATAAAGCAGATTACCTTGCGTTGTAGCGTTCCAGCGCGGACTGTTTAGCCGCAATGCAGTCCGCAAGGCCCAGACCCTCAATGGCGGAAACGTATTCGCCCCAGGTCGCGTCGATGTCCATGGCGCCGGTGACGAATTTCAGGATGTACTCCGCCGCCGTGGTATCCAGATCCGCAATGGCGCCGGAGCCGTAGAGCGTATCGGACTCCTCATCGGTAAAGCTGAGGTTTGTGGGAAGTGCCCAGGTGTTGTCCGCCTCCTGGGCGCTGTAGGTACGGATCGCCTCGGTCCCCTGCTCTCCGTACAGGACCTCAAAGTTGCAGTCCGCGTCAAAGATGGAGGGCGTGGCGTAGAGGATATAGGTGGAAGTTGTCTGTTTGAAGTTCAGTCCGTCCGGATTGTTCTTCACGAAATCGCTCCACTCGGGCTCACCGGCCTCGTTATACTCGAAGCTGCCGCCCTCCATGCCCCAGTTGCTCAGGAGCTGGCCTTCCTCGGTGAAGTGATAGTCCAGCCAACGGGCCAGCAACTCCGGCTCGGCGCAGCTGGTGGTGATCGTGACGGGATTCGTTCCGGTCAGGGACGTGGCGGTGGAGAAGTGGATCTCCTGTCCTTCCTCCATAACCGGGCTCTGGATACCCACGATCTCACAGTCCGGATCGTCGATCATGTAGTTGTAGGTCGGGATAAAGGCGGAGTCTCCCCAGAAGAAGCCCACCTGCGAACCGACGATGTCGCCCTCCGTGTCCTGCCCGCCGTTATGGGTGTAGAAGTCCTGGCTGAGCAGCCCCTCGGTATACCACTGGTTGAGCATTTTGAGGAAATCCTTCATGCGGTCCTCGGTGTAGGCGGCATGGACCTGACCGTCCTTCTGATAGAAGTAGGTGTCGCTCCACTGCAGGGAGAAGCCGGGCAGCTCATATCCCCGGGAGAAGCTCAGGCCGGGGTTGATGGCGCTGGTGAAGCAGAGCGGAGATGTAATTCCGTAGGCATCCTTGAAGGCCAGCGCCGCGTCGTGCGAGTCGTCGAAGGTCACCGGCATATCAAGTCCCAGCTTGTCCAGCCAGTCCTTCCGCACCGCCGCGCCGGACATGGTCAGACTCTCGTCCTGGAATCCGCTGACGAACAGCAGATTGCCGTCATCATCCTCCAGTTCAGGCAGAAACTCGGGGTGGGCGTCGAGATAGTATTTGTAGTAGGGCATCTCAGTCTCCACCAGGTCGTTAACCGGCAGGACCACCTCGTCCTTGAGTCCCTGGGCGTAGCCGCCGCTATAGAGATTCTCAAAGTTGGAGATCATGTCGGTGTAGTCCTGGGAGGCGACCATGAGGGAGAACTCCTCCGCGGCGGAGAACATGCTGACTTCCCTGTATTCGATATGGACGCCGGTGACGGACTCCAGATACTCCGTGCAGGCGGCGGTGTTGTAGCTCTCACCGGAGCCCAGGTACATGGTCACAAAGGGCGCTGCGCCGTCCACCCAGAAGGAGAAGCTCTCGCCGTTTTCGGTCAGCGGAAGAGCCACCGGCTCGGGCGGCGTAAGCTCCGGCAAGGCCTCTTCCTCAGGTTCTTCGGCGGAAGCCTCCGGTGGTTGGGCAAGCTCCTCAGGCGCGGGCGCAGGTGCCGTCTCGGCGGCAGTGCTTTTCTGGACCGCTTCCGTCTCAGTCTCAGCGGAAGAAGGTGCTGCCTGGGTCCCGGCACCGCAGGCGGTCAGAGCCAGAATCAGTGCCATGGTCAGCAGCAGCGCGATCGTTTTTTTCATTTTCTCTACCTCCTTTTTAGTTTACAGCCTGATTATACATCAGGCTGCTCTTTGTGGCAATGATCTTTACGCATTTAGAAACCAATGGCCTGTTGCGGTCTGTGACAGCCTGAATTTGGATCGAGAGAGCACAGGAGAGCGGGAGCCTCGGCTCCCGCTCTCCTGTTTGTTTCTCTTTTTCTGCGCAGTCAGGACTGTATCCGAACTCAGAGCGCGGCACCGAGCTTTCTGCAGGCGTCCAGTTCGCTGTCTCCGGGCGCGTCGTTGGCCATGACGCTGTCGGATACGATCACCGCACCTGCGGCGCGGCACCGAGCCTCCCAGTCCCGCATCCACTGTCCGTCGCCCCAGCCATAGGAGCCAAAGAGACCGATTCTCTTTCCGCTGAGCTTCGGCACGCAGTCTGAGAAGACCGGCTCAAACTCGCTCTCCTCCAGTTCCTCAGCGCCCATAGCCGGGCAGCCGAAGGCCACTGCGTCATAGTCGTCCATCTGCACCGCGGAGAACTGGTCCACGGTCAGGAGCGCGGCGTTTGCACCTGCCTGCAGGGCTCCTTCCAGGACTGCGCCCGCCATGGTCTCCGTATTGCCGGTACCTGTCCAATAGACGATTGCGATTTTACTCATGCTGCATCAACCTTGTATTATAAAGTAGTAGTTTTTATAGCCCCTCTCCAAGGGCTGTGCTACACTGCAAGGGATGCTGTGGATTGGTATGCACCTACTACCGCATAGACGGTTCCAGAAAGGCTCCAACCACAGCCCTTTGCAGATTTGT
>JAFUFT010000002.1 GCA_017469795.1 Oscillospiraceae bacterium | reverse complement strand
TGGTGCACCAGTTGTTCTGCCAAGGGCATAGCTGGGTAGCCACGTACGGACGAGATAAACGCTGAAAGCATCTAAGCGTGAAACTCTCCCTAAGATAAGATCTCTCATCCCTTGAGGAGTAAGGCTCGACGTAGACTATGTCGTTGATAGGTCGGAGGTGTAAGCATGGCAACATGTTCAGCTGACCGATACTAATAAGCCGAGGGCTTGTCCTACAAAATTATGCAGGCTCATCCGCTTTCCATAATGCATCATGAACGGTGTTCAGTTTTCAGGGTACAGAACCCCAGCGTCCAATGCGCCCTTAGCTCAGTTGGTAGAGCAACTGACTCTTAATCAGTGGGTCCCCGGTTCGAGTCCGTGAGGGCGCACCAGGCAATTACAGCGGGAGCTGTTATTGATAGTTCGCGAATGTGGCCCCGTGGTCAAGCGGTTAAGACAGCGGCCTCTCACGCCGTTAACGTGGGTTCGATTCCCGCCGGGGTCACCAAGCGAAAAGAAGACTTGACAAAGCATAAATGGTGTTATATAATGCCTTTTGCAGTTGGTGTTGATTACCGCGAGGGTCCACCTGTTCCCATTCCGAACACAGAAGTTAAGCTCGCGTGTGCCGACAATAGTGCCTGGGTGACTGGGTGTGAAGATAGGTAATGCCAACATGAAGACCTGTTCCATGAAATGGAACGGGTCTTTTTTTGCTGCAGAATGGAGGATGCCATTTCACACCAAAAACTAAGGGAAAACACGGCAAAAATGCTCGTCTGTTCAACCTTTGCGGAAAAAATCATTGACGTATATCCGGATTTGTGTTAATATAATGATACGGTTTTGTAACTATTTCGAATGAGGTGAATGCCATGCGCAAGCGACTTTTCCACGGCCTTTTGATCCTCGTCAGTACGATGATGCTGATGGGGCTGCTTGCCGTGGGCGCCAATGCAGCAGGTTATCCATATGGGAAGATGACGTTTTCTTCGATGCCCTCCAACTGGCAAAATGTCAGGGTAACAGTAGGCGACGTGACAATGCCGCTTTCCAGATTCCCGGTGGGACACGTGTCCAATGACACAGAGGTTCAGTATCTTTCTACTGCGGAGCTGCGTGAATATGGGATCACGAACACATCGTCCCGTATCGACGTCCGAGGATGGACCTGTGTCGGGTTTGCCCGGCATGTGTACACGGCGCTGTTTTATAAATACTATCAGAATGCTTCGGTTGATACCGGGCTTGGAACCAGCTACAGTAACAGCTGGGCCTATTACGATGTGATCAAAGAGGTGTACGGTACCACGGAATTGGCCGGGGGATACAGTGCAGCGACCTTAAAGGATCTGTTCTCATATTGCCGCCCGGGTGCTGTTTTCAGCGCAGGGTCCCATACGATGGTGCTGATGGCCATTTATGACGATGGTTTTTTGATTTATGACTGTAATTATTCCGGACCGTATGAGGTAGACATTCGCAAGTATACCTGGCAGGGATTTGTGAATTCCAGAGGTGACCGCGGCATTCAGGGATTGCATATGCCGAAGTATTATCCTGGATTCTCCTATTCCACCGGCGGCGGTGGTACGGCGACAGATCCTTCGGCCTATCCGCTCAATAAGGACGATGCGGGCGACTATGTGGTTTACTATTGTGATGCGCTGAATGTTCGTGCATATCCTTCCACCAATGCGGATAAACTGGGGCGGATTCCTGCGGGAACCACTGTCAAAGTGGCAGGATCCTATAATGGCTGGGCACAGATTACTTATAACGGAACGACTGCCTGGGCGAGCATGGATTATCTCAAACCCAAAGCCCAGGAGGTTGCGGTTCGATTCGACGGCAACGGCGCCACGCCCAGCTTTACCAGCCGGACGTATACGGCAGGAGATTATTTCGGCACGATGCCGACGGCGAGAAAAACCGACAGGGTCCTGATTGGATGGACCAGCAACGGTTACAATACCTACACGGAAGCAAGTGTTGTGCCGGCGGTTGACACACTGTCGCTGAAAGCAAAATGGGGCGTTCTCACGTTCCTGGATGTGGAGGAGACCACCTGGTATGCACAGTATGTGGAGCGAGCGGCTAATCTCGGCCTGGTTTCCAAGGCAAGCTATTTCGGACCTGGCTCCAACGCTACCCGCGCTATGTTCGTCACTGTCCTTGGACGGGAGTATGAACGGGAAAGCGGCAAGACGATCACAGCTTCCGGCAACGGCGGATTCCCGGATGTGTCCGCTGGCGCCTATTACTCTAAATACGTGGTTTGGGGTGCGAATCATGGACTCATCATGGGCTACGGCAACGGCAAATTCGGTACCAATGACAATGTGACCCGGGAACAGATGGCGACCCTTCTGTACCGCATGGCCGTAAAGTCAGGGCTTACCTATGAAACACAGCAGGCCAACACCAGCGTGCTGAACCGGTTCGGTGATGCAAGTGAGGTTTCCAATTACGCAAAGGCGGGCCTCTGCTGGGCGATCCAGGTTGGAATCGTTCAGGGGGATACCAATGGAAACCTGAGGCCCAAATCATCCAGTACCCGGGCTGAAATGATTACCATGTTCTGCCGGTATCTGGATTACTATAATTCTACATCCAGAGTTGCCGCAAACCAGTTGGCGGCGGCCCCTGTGTCAAGCGCCCCGCTGATGGCGGCGGCCGTGTTACCGGCACCCGCTGCGAGCGCCGCGCCTGCTGCCGCGGTTACAAGCCCTGCGCCAACAGCAGTTCCGGAGACGGTGGAAACTGCGCCGGAACCCGCTGTCGAGCCTGATGTGACAGATCCGGATGTGGAAATGCCTGCCATGCTTGCGGCACAGCCGGAGGCAGAGATAGAGGACAGCCAGGATCCCGCGGATCCCGAGCCGACAGATTCCGAGGCCGAAGCGGAGACCAAAGTTCCCGAATTGTCAGTTCCTGAGATAGAAGCAGAAGCGGAACCGGAGATTACACAGGAACCAGAGGAGGCCGCAGAGCCAGACCCTGCTGATGCGGAACCGGAGGTTTCTCCAGAACCGGAGCCTGTCCCATCTATGGCTGTAGAGGAACAGATTCCGGAGGCGCCGGAGGGAATGATCAACGTGATCTTCGATCTGGCGGGCGGCATCCTGAAGGAGCCGGAGAAGGTGGAAGCAGAGGAAACGGCGGAGCCGTCTGCAGAGCCGGACCAAGTCCCCGTTGCGGAATCAAGGCGGCCGAAGCCGCAGAAATATGGGGAGCGGTATGTAATCTGCTGTAAGATCGGAGAGCAGATCATGCTGCTGCCGGAGCCGGAACAGGAAGGTATGGAATTCCTGGGATGGTTCTGTGAAGAACAGGCTGTTACGCCGGACAGCAAAGTCGGCGATCAGGATTTGATTCTGACAGCGAAGTGGAAACCGGTCGATCCGGAAGAATAAAACAAGCGTCTGGAGCCAAGCTCCAGACGCTTTCGTCTTTTGTTATGCCTCAAGCAGGGATTCCACCAGTTCCACAAACGCACCCATGGTCTGCGGGGGCTCTTCCACGTCAATTTGAATCCCGAATTCGTCCTCGCATTCCAGGGCGATCTCCACTACGGAGAGGGAGTCCAGGTCGATGTCCTTAAAGGTGGTATCCATCGTAATGGGTACAGACTCGTCCAGCTCACATTTTTCCCGAAGAATCTCTACGATCCGTTCAAAAGTGCTGTCCATTTTGATTCCTCCAATACTGTAATTCCGGGTTGACCCGGTGGAACGTAAATAATAATTACCAGAAAAGGATAATTCCGTCCGGACGATCATTCCGGACAAATCGTGTGGCCTGTTTGGGGGCCAGAACCCTCGTCAGGCGAATCGCGCCGTTCCGCACTGCATACAATATACGAGATCCGGGCATTTGTCAATACAAAGGCGAAAAAAAACAAAGAACCCATGCTTCCGGGATGGCCCGGTCGGATCGTCAGATAAATTGGGAAAATAATTTGCGATTACCCCTTGACAAAATGCGCCGTTTCAGTTACTATGTGAGTAACAGATAGTTACCTGTCGAGTTTCAAGGAAAGGAGCGAAAGGAAATGATGGAGCAACTGATTGCGGCGCTTTCCCCCATGACCATCTGGTGGCTGGCGGCGCTGGTGATTTTCGCGGTAGCGGAAGCGGTCACTGTGAATCTGGTTTCGATCTGGTTTGCGGGCGGGGCGCTGGTGGCGATGATCGCTGCGGGCCTCAATGCGCCGCTCTGGCTGCAGATCGTGCTGTTTCTGGTGGTTTCCGGCTTACTGCTGGCGCTGGTTGCCCCCTGGGCCAGAAAGGCGTCCCGGGTCAATTCTGTGGCGACCAATGCGGACCGGCATATCGGGCGGCAGGCGCTGGTGACGGAGGAGATCAACAATCTTCAGGAGTCCGGGGCAATCCGCCTGGACGGGGTGATCTGGACCGCTCGTTCCGAGAGCGGCGAGGTGATCCCGGCAGGTACCACCATCACGGTCAAACGGATCGCGGGCGTCAAGGCCTACGTGGAGCCGGCAAAGGTGCCGGCAGAGGTGTAAGGGATGGCGAATTTCAACATTCCTTACAATGTAGGTGTTCAGGCGGCTAAGGATGTTCAGGTCCAGTATCAGAACAATCGAGCCCATGCTATGAAATCTGTTGCCTCGGAGGAGATGACGGATCAAAAGCAGAACAAAAATGTGGCCTGGCCGGAGCCCAAGGGCAACCCAAAACAACTGGTCGGCACCATTGCCGGAATCGGCGGTGTAATCGTACTTGGGCTTGTTCTGCACCTGTTGGGCGTGATCTGAAAGAAGGGATGACCCATGAACTGGTTTGGAAAGAAGGGAAAGGCAAGGCGCAAACTCTCCGCGGAGGAACGGGCGCAGAAGAAAGAGGAGGCCAAACGGCTGGCGCTGTACGCGGCGTTCAGCTCCTCCACCCAGCCGCCCACCCAGAACGGCGTGGTGGGCAAGAGCAGCGGGTTTGATATTTCCACGCAGCAGAAGATCGCTGCATATAATCTTCTGATGAATGATAAAGAGTAACTGTAGATTTTGAACAGGAGGAAAAACTATGGGATTCGCAATTGTCATTGGCATTCTTGCCGTCATTGTACTGTTGATTCTGGTGAAGAACATCCATATCGTGCAGCAGTCCCGGGCTTATGTGATCGAGCGTCTCGGCGCTTTTCAGACGGTTTGGGAGGTTGGGCTGCACTTCAAGATCCCCTTTATTGAGCGCGTAGCCAAAAAGGTCAGCCTTAAGGAGCAGGTCATGGACTATCCCCCGCAGCCCGTGATCACCAAGGACAACGTCACCATGCAGATCGATACGGTCATCTACTATCAGATCACCGATCCCAAGCTCTACACCTACGGCGTGGAGCACCCCATGAACGCCATCGAGACCCTGACCGCCACCACCCTGCGTAACATCATCGGCGATCTGGAGCTGGACCAGACCCTCACCGCCCGCGCTACCATCAACGGCGAAATGCGGGCGATTCTGGACGAGGCCACCGACCCCTGGGGCATCAAGGTCAACCGGGTGGAACTGAAGAACATCCTGCCGCCCACTGACATCCAGAACTCCATGGAGAAGCAGATGAAGGCAGAGCGGGAGCGCCGGCAGAACATCCTCCAGGCGGAGGGCACGAAACAGTCTGCCATTCTGGTGGCAGAAGGCGAGAAGGAAGCCGCCGTGCTTCGGGCGGATGCCGAGAAGCAGGCAGCCATCCTCCGGGCAGAAGGTGAAGCCCAGGCGATCCTGGCCGTTCAGAGAGCAATGGCAGACTCCCTGAAGCTGCTGAACGAGGCCGCGCCCAACGATCAGGTCATCAAGCTCAAAGCGCTGGAGGCCATGGAAAAGGTGGCGGACGGCAAGGCCACGAAGATCATCATCCCCTCCGAAATTCAGGGGCTGGCCGGCCTTGCGGAAGGTGTAGTAGAAACAGTCAAAAAGGTCGAATGATTCGGGAGATGACGGGCCGGAACTTCGGTTCCGGCCCGGATTCCTGTAAAGGAGAGGACTCATTATGCTGAACAAACTGTGCAGTGACTTTGCGGAAAACCGCAGCAGAATCCGAAAAGTGTTCCGGATGGAGAGTACATATATCTACCCGGTATGTGCCAATATCTTTTGTGCCAGGGGCATGGTGGTGGATCCGGAAAGGCTGAAGGACTGCAAGCAGATGCTTCGGGACAAGACAGGTCTGTTTTCCAACTTCCGTGGAACCATTCAGGCGCCGGTTGCGTGCATGCTGGCCACGGCATCCGGCGCAGAGAACCGAATGGAGCGGGCAGTTTACTGCTATAAGCTACTGAAAGAGCGGTTCTGGGGTTCCCAGTACCTGGCGCTGGTGGCGTTTCTGATGGCGGACCTGACGACAGAGGCCAGAGCGGCAGAAAAGGTTTCCCGAGGACGGGATATCTACGACAGCATGAAGCAGGAGCACCCATTTCTGACCTCTGCGGAGGACAGCGTATTTGCGGTGCTGATGGCCTTTTCCGAGCAGTCGGACGATGCTCTGATCGCGGATATGGAGCGCTGCTATTCCCTGCTGATGCAGCGGTTCCGCTCGCACAACGCAGTACAGTCCGCGTCCCATGTGCTATCCCTCCTGCCTGGGACGCCGGAGGAGAAGACACAGCGGATGATCCGCATCTACGACGGACTCCGGGCCCGTGGCAGAAAGTACGGCAGTACATACGAACTGGCCACGCTGGCCGCCGTGGCAGGGCTGGAACAGAACGTGGAAACTCTGGTGGAGGAGATCCTGCAGGCGGACCGGCTGCTCTCCGGACAAAAGGGATACGGTGTGCTGGGAATCGGGCGCCGGACCCGGCTGATGCATGCAGCCATGCTGGTATCCGACCTCTACACGCCCCGGAGCCAGGTGGATACGGCGGCAATGGCCGGGACGATCTCTCTGATCGCCGCCCAGCAGGCCGCTATGTGCGCCGTGATCGTCAGCTCCACCACAGCGGCTTCCTCCGCTTCCTCTCACTGAGCGCAATAGAAAAGCCCCGCCTTCCATTGGAAGGCGGGGCAGATTGCCCTTGTGAGGAATTACATTCTCTTGTGCATCTTCAGCACATTGATGATCAGGTTGTCGCGGAAGTCGGCAATGGAGGCCTTGTCGTGGCCGATGACCTCGGGGAAGGCTTCCATCAGAGGCCTGATCTCGTCGCCGGACTGATCGGCCCAGGTGTCGGGAACAGCCTTCATGTCGGAAATGTCGGCAAACACGGCGTTGGTCATGGCGCCGAACTTGATGGCGCAGCCCTTCAGGCCCAGGTCGCCGCCGCCCAGCTCGTAGTTCATCGCGGGGCCGAAAGCAGCCAGACGGATGCCGGGGCCGAAGGTCCAGGCGTCGTCCGCGTCCGCCATGGAGCAGACACCCTCAGTGACCAGGGCGATCTCCTCACGCCACAGGGCGTGCATGAGGCGGTTGGCGATAAAGCCGTTCTTCTCGATCTTGACATAGACAGGAGCCTTGTCATACATCTTGTAGAAGTCGATGGCCTGCTGGATCACTGCGGGATCAGTCTTCTCGCCGCCGCAGATCTCGATCAGGGGCAGGAGATAAGCGGGGTTGAAGGGATGGGCCACGATGATCCGCTCGGGGTGCTTGGCCTCGGAAGCGATCTGGGTGACAGGGGTACCGGAAGAAGAGGAGGCGATGATGGCGTCATCGGGCAGATACTGCTCCATGGTGGCGACCATCTGATGCTTCTGCTCCAGGTTCTCCGCGCCGTTCTCCTGCACGAAGTACACGCCGGTGAAAGCCTCGGCGGGATCGGTGGTGAACTTGATCTTGTCCCAGATCTTCGCTCCGTCATCGCACAGACCGTACTTGACGTAGGTGTCGATGGCAACCTGAACCTTGGGCGTAGCGCGCTCAATGGAGGCCTCGGAACGGACGTAGACGTTGACGTTCAGGCCCTTGAGGGCGAAGTACGCGGCAAAGCCGCCGCCGATGGTGCCGGCGCCGTACATGGCGATAGTCTTGATGTCTTTGACATTCATGGGAAACGCATCCTTTCGTTAAATAATAGATACCTTATGGGATCTCCGAAGAGAGACCGTCAGAGGAATATCAGTTATACTTGTGCCAGCCCTCACCGGACTTGCGGCCGAACTTGCCCTCGGAGATCTTGTCCTGCACGGACTTGGGGCACTCCCAGGTGGTCACAGGCAGCTTCTCGAGGATCTCGGTCACATGGGGGAAGGTGTCCAGGCCGGAGAGGTCCATCATCTCGAAGGGGCCCATGGGATGGTTCAGGCCGAGCTTGATGGCGGTGTCGATGTCGTCGATGGTGGCCACGCCGTCCTCATACTCATGGATGGCTTCCAGCATGAAGGCGAACAGGCAGCGGTTGACGATGAAGCCCGGGGTGTCGGTCTGGCACAGAACGGGAACCTTCTTCATCTTCTCGGAGACCTCGCGGACGGCGGCAACCGTCTCATCGGAGGTGGCCTCAGCGCGGATCATCTCCACCAGCTTCATGGCGTAGACGGGGCTGAAGAAGTGCATGCCCATGCAGCGCTCGGGGTTCTTGCAGGCGCCGGTGATCTCGGTGATGGACATGGAAGAGGTGTTGGTGACCAGGATGGCGTCGGGCTTGCAGATCTCGCCCAGCTGACGGAAGGTGTCCTGCTTCAGGCTCATGATCTCGGGGACAGCCTCGATGACGAAGTCGGCGGGAGCAACGCCCTCCAGCTCCACAGTGGTGGAGATGTTGGCCAGGATGGCGTCGGCAGCTTCCTGAGTGGTCTTGCCGCGGGCGACCTGCTTCTCCAGACCGGTCTTGATGGTGTTCACGCCCTTGTCGCAGAACTCCTGCTTGATGTCGCGCATGATGACCTTGTAGCCGTTGGCAGCGGCGATCTGAGCGATGCCGGAGCCCATCTGGCCAGCGCCGAGAACGGCAATGGTTTCAATAGCCATGGTTGATTATCTCCTTTTATGTAGTATAGTTTTCCATCCCTTATTATCTCAGGAAAATCCTCAATTGTCAACAGATTGGACGCACAAAAACAAAGATTAGGCGCTTCCCGTTTGGGAAACGCCTAAAGTATTTTTTGAAGAAATCAGTTGTTGGTAAAGATGGCCTGCCGCTTTTCGATCATGGCAGCCATGCCTTGCCGCGCTCCGCGGGCAAGGCCACGGCGATGGAATCAAACGCGCCACAGGCGCGGCTCGCTGCCGCTCGCGAAGGAGGGCATGGCCGCGCCTGGGTATCGCAGATGAAATCAGTTATTGGTAAAGACAGCCTGCCGCTTTTCGATCATGGCGGCCATGCCCTCCTTCTGATCATGGGTGTTGAACAGAAGGGTGAACTCGGTGGTCTCAGCAGCCTTGCCGGCGGCCACGGTCTCAATGGCAGCCTTGTTGATGGCGGCCTTGGCGGAAGCCAGTGCGCAGCCGGGCTTGGACTTGAGCGTGTTGGCCACTTCCACAGCCTTGGCGTAGATGGCCTCGTACTCAGCCTTGGCAGCCTCGCCCTCCGCGGCCTTCTGAGCGGCCTTCAGGGCGTCGATGTTGCCCTCGCCGGACTTCTTGGCGGCCTTGAACGCCTTCTTGGCCTCGGAAGCAGCGGCGTTGAGCTCCACATTACCCTCCACGTACCAGTTCAGGAGACCCAGATCATAGGCCTGCTTGCCGGGGATCATCTCGGTGAGCATCACCAGCTGCTTGGCCTTGGCAGGACCGACGATGGCGGTGGCACGGGCGCAGCCGTTGGCGCCGGGGATGATGCCCAGACCTACTTCGGGGAAGCTGAGCATGGTGCGGGAGCCGCCAACGCGGAAGTCGCAGGCCAGAGTCATCTCGCAGCCACCGCCGAAAGCGAAGCCGCCGACTGCAGCGATGGTAGGAATGGGAAGGGACTCCAGTTCATTGTTGATGTCGATGGCCAGACCGCAGAACTCCCGGGCATAGCGGGGCGTGGCCTCAGCCATTTCCTTCACGTCGGCACCGGCGGCGAAGGCGCGCTCGGAACCGGTGACGATCAGCACGCGGATCTCGGGATTCGCCTTGACCTCATTGATGGCGGCCATGATGTCGGCGTTGATCTCGGAGTTGAGCGCGTTGAGCGCCTTGGGGCGGTTGAGCTTGATGGTTGCGATGCCGTCTTCCACGGTGAAGATGATATTTGCGTAATCCATTGGAATCTACTCCTTTCAGCGATCGTCAGAACTTATTCCGCGGGGATGGACTGACCGCCGTCGGCCAGGATGTAGGAACCGGTCATGTAGCTGAACGAATCGGAGCACATGGCCAGAACAGGACCGGCGATCTCCTCAATGGTGCCCAGACGCCGCACGGAGGTGGACTTGGACTGCTGCTTGTAGTAGTCGGTGGGGTTGCCGTCCTTGTCGATGAAGAACTCTTCGTTCAGGGGGGTCACCACATAGCCCGGGCAGATGCAGTTGACGGTGATGTTCTCACGGCCGAAGTTGTTGGCCATGGTCCGGGCCAGGCTCAGGCAGCCGGCCTTGGAAGCGCCGTAGCCCACAACGCCCTTGCCGCCGATGAAGCCGCCCACGGAGGCGGTGATGATGATACGGCCGCCCTTCTTGCCGTTGGTGGCGTTCTGTTTGATCATCTGGCGGGCAGCCTCCTGGCAGAACATAAAGGTGCCGGTCAGGTTGGTGGCGATGACCTTCTCAAAGTCCTCGGGGGTGTACTCGGGACGGCCCTCACGGGTCTCCACGATCAGAGCGGTCTTGCCGGAGATGCCGGCGTTGTTGATGAGAATATTCAGCTCGCCGAACTCCTCCACGGTCTTGGCGATGACTTCCTTGATGCTCTCGAGCTTGCTGGAGTCAGCGGGAATGCCCAGAGCGCGGCCACCCTTGCAGTAGTTCTCGTTCAGGTCAGCGGCAGCGTCCTCGACCTTGGAGGCGGTACGGGCGGTGATGACCACGTTGCAGCCATAGGCGGCCAGCGCGCAGGCCATGCCGAAGCCCAGACCTTGGGTACCGCCGGTGATGATGGCGGTTTTGCCGGTCAGGTCAAAGGAGGGGATGCCGATTTTACGGTTGAGATGAGCCATTGGAAAACACACTCCTAAATATAGAATTTGTCGATACGGATTCGCATCGGTATGCCATGCACCCTGGTCCATGGCATACCGCTGCAAATACGAGAAAATCTCTCCCCCGCACCGCGGGGTACGAGGGAGAGATCAGGTGTGAACTTACGCCTTCTTGGCAGCCTTCGCCGCGTCGAACTTGGCCAGCATCGCCCGGGGGGACTGATACTCGCGCTCGAAGCGGACGCACTTCTCGTAGCCGGGGATGCCGGCCAGATACTTGGCGATCTTCTTGAGCTCCTCGAGGGGATAGCGCTGCATCATGCAG
>JAFUFT010000089.1 GCA_017469795.1 Oscillospiraceae bacterium | reverse complement strand
CCGGCGATTTCTCCTACCCGGTCATTTACGGTGTCGAACAGGCCGGAGAGATTGCTCATAATGCCCCCGACCAGGATTTCCCGCAGCCATTCTAAAATTGCTTCTTTGATCATATCCATGACCGGCGAATCCCTCCTTTACAGGAGAGGCCCCCGCCGAAGCGGGAGCCTCCGTGATGTTTGTGGCCGGGGTTATCCAAAGAGACCCGACAGCAGCGGGACCAGAACGGTGCCGATAAGAGCGACGCCGCCTCCGGCCATAAGCTGCTTCATGCCCTGGCTTTTTGCGCCCGGGTTGTCGTTGCCGTATCCTTCCAGAAGGTTGATCACACCCCAGATACCGAGACCGGCTCCGAGCGCAATAACGAGGGTCTGGAGGACGTCTACTGCGGAATTAAAGAATGCCATAATGAATAATACCGGGAGCTGGGTTATTTCCTTGTGTCTTTAGACCACTGTAGCCAAGCCCCGGCGCTCCTTTCAATATTGATATTGAAAGTGGCCATTATGTCTGTGATAGATATTATTCTGTGTCTGACAGATCGGACAGATCCACCTCAAAAGTCTCATACTCCTCGTTGACCTTCGGTGTGAGCTGCCGGGACAGATACTTGTCCAGCTTAAACTCATTCCGTGGATCATAGTCCGACAGGTACTTGTAATTGGGATGCTTCGTGATGTCATACTTCCGGGATAGGAAGGGACGGACGCCGCGGAGCTGGAGAATGCACTTGCCACCGTCCATGACGGCCAGCTCATCCACGCTCATCAGCTCTTTGCCGAGCTTCTGATAGTTGAGGGAGTGTGATTCCTCCCGGCCCCTGGATTCTCCGGTGTTGAACGTGTCAATCGTCTCTTTCCCAAGGGCCGCAGCCATATCCTTCAGGGTGGTCGGTTCAGAGCCGCCCAGGAAGATCCGGCTGTCACAGTTGCCGATGATGGTATCGGCGCTGTCTTTATAGAGGGTTTTTAACTGGCTCTGTGCCTGGAGCACCAGGCAGGCGGAGATCTCCCGGCTTCGGATGGTAGCCATGAGCTTCTCCAGATTGGGAATCTGCCCAATGTTCGCCGCCTCGTCGATGAGGCACCGCACATGGACCGGGAGCCTGCCGCCATACACGTCATCTGCTTTTTCACAAAGTAGATTGAAGAGCTGGCTATAGATCATGGAGATCAGGAAATTGAAGGTCGCGTCTGTATCACTCATAATGAGGTACAGCGCCGTTTTTCGGTCTCCCAGCTTATCCAGCTCCAATTCGTCGTACATGGTGATTTCCCGGACCTCCGCAATGTCAAAGGGAGCAAGTCTTGCCCCGCAGCTCACGAGAATGCTTTTCGCGGTCTTTCCCGCCGCCAATTTATATTTGGCATATTGCCGGACTGCGAAATGATCCGGGGCTTTTGCGGCCAGCTCGTCAAAAACATAATCCACGGGATTCTTAAAGGATTCGTCCTCTTCCCGGACCTCCATGGAGTTGATGAAGGTGATCAGGGTATTGAAGTTCTGTTCCTCCTCCGGCGCTTCATACCAGATGTACCCGATCAGGGCACAGTAAAGGAGCGTCTCAGCCTTGGTCCAGAACTCATCCCCGGATTTGCCGTCACCCTTGGTGTTGGCGATCAGGGTTGTCACCAGCTTCAAAATATCCTTCTCACTGTGGATATAGGTGAAGGGATTATAGTGCATGGACTTCTTGAAGTTGATGGTATTGAACACCCGGATCTCATAGCCAAAGTGCCGGAGCATGGAACCAGTCTCGTAGATCAGACTGCCCTTGGGATCGGTAGACACAAAGCTCACCGGGTAGTCCTTGGAATTGCACTGCATCAGGTTCGGCTTGATCAGGAACCTGGTCTTACCGGAGCCGGAACCGCCTACCACCAAAATGTTTTTATTTCTGGCATAAGTGGGATTCTTTGGACGATTGCACATGGTGAGCATTTCGGTCTGGGTCAGTATTACGTTGTTGCGGAAGTCCGGGTCCACGAAAGGGGCAATGTCCTTCCGGGTCCCCCAACGGGCAGAGCCATATTCCTCATTCTTTCGGAATTTCTTGGCGTTCTTGCCCCTTACATACACCGCCAGCCGCAGGGCCGCAGCGGCGAGGATTCCCACCAGGAGATCATTGGGATCGAAACTGGGGGCCAAGGATGCAAAGGCCAGCGTCAGGCCCTCCATGATATGAAGTACCTTGGAGGAGAAATCGTTTCCCGGTGCCAGCCTCGCAGCCTGTCCCAGCTTTGTGGCAAACAGAGCGATCAGCAGATACGGACTGTTCAGGATGATCAGTTTCTTATAATCTGTATTTCTCATCGCTCCAGCTCCCCTCGATTGGATCGAGAAGGAGTTGTCTTTGTCTCGATAGAAAGCCGGTACAGTTCCTCCAGTACAGAGGTCCTGTGGGGCTTGTTCCGTTTCTTCATGACCTTACCGGTGTATTCCTGAAAGGCTGCGGTGAGGGCGTCACCGTCTTTTGCCTTAAAAAAGACCAGGTATTTGGACTTGCCCTCGGATTTGACCTTCTTCACGGCGTAATCCACGCCGTACTTTCGGGCAATACGCTGGAAATCCCGGATGCCGCTGGATGCCACTTCAATATTGGTGACGCCCTCATTCTGTCCGATCAGCTCTTTTACCGTCTGCTTCCCGGTGGGCTTCACCGGTTCGCTTTTGGTGGGACCATCCCGCGCCCGGGCATTGGTGGACTTGGTTTTCTTATAGGCCAGATACCGGGATATGGCTTCCTTCAGCACACTGGCTGTGAGCTTTGTGGCCGAAATCGCCAGAGACACGGTCCTGTGCTCCACATCCTCCTGCATGGGTCATCACCTCATTTCTCCGGATCATCCTGTTGTTCCTCCAACCGATCCGCTCTGGATGCCGCACAGCAGCAGGACCAAAGGACCGTTGTAAAGAAAGATGCAATGACCAGGATGATTGCGATTGCTGTTTTCATCAACTCCTCCAATCTATTCGGTACGGGTCCCTCGGACCAGCAGCCGATGGCTGTTCACGCCATAGGGTGTACAAGTGACCAGGGTCACATAGTCCTCATCTGGTACGATCACCAGATCACGGGTATCCGTGGGAACCACGGTTTTGATCTGATCCACGGTGTAGGTCAGCGTCCGGTTGTAGACGTGGATATAAAAAACATCCCCCTTCACCAAGTCAGGGAGATCGGTAAACAACCGGGCATTGCTCATGCCGGAGTGACCGGCCAGCACCGCATGGGTGCTGGGACCGCCCACCGGCAGAGAGGTTTCCGGCAGATGCCCCACGCCGATAGCAAGTACATCCTTGCTGACACCGTGGTAGATGGGAAGATACACATTGATGGACGGGATCTCGATGTATCCCATGACGCCCGCAGGGGTCAGATTGAGAAGATCTCCATAGGCGCTGTATTCCTCCGCATCGGTGGCGGTTGGGTCTTGGAATGGGTCTGCTGTAGCCACAACACGGATCAGGTCCTCGTTGTATTCCCTAGCCCGTTCCAACTCCTGCTCGATCTCTTCATCGTCCATATCCTCCACATGGTCCGCATACTCAGCAATCACATCAGATTGGTCCTTGGCGTTATACCACTGTGAGAACGTGGGATAGGCAAACAGCACCACGCCCACCAGAAAAATGAGAAGCCCCAGCAGGATTAGAAGCATTTTCTGCCTCCGCCTTTTTCGCTGGAGCTTTCTTCGGCGGGAGCGGACAGCCGCCCCCGCCTTGGTGGGTCGATTCGTGGTATATCCGGTGCTGCGGGTTACCGAAGGATTGCGGTTGTGATTCCTTGCGGGAGGAGGTGCCTTTCGCTCCGGATCACGCATGGCTGCGCTTCCGGAAGGCCAGAGCTACCGCGCCGAGAGCTGCGACCATGGCAACACCGCCGAAGATATAAAACAGCTTTGTGCCATTGCCGCCGGTCTTGGGGAGATCGTAGCCGCGGGTGTTGGTGACGGTCAGAGGCACAATGGCATGGACGGAGGAATTGTCCTCGTTCATCTGCACATCGGAGCCGTTGACCTTGGCAGAGACGGTCAGTAGCGCAGTTTCGCAGATGGGGCAGACCTCAGAGCCGGGTGCGGAGGTGATCTCCACAGTGATGTCCTCCTTCAGCAGCTTGTAGCCATCATCGGTTTCAATCTCAGTGATAACATAGGTGTCGTCCTCCAGACCCTTAACGATGACCTTGCCCTTGTTTACGTCATCGCTCATGGGGCTGAACTGGGTCGCCTCGGATTCCTTGTCTGTATGACCGGTGACGTAGTAGATCCCCTCGGCATCATTCCGCTCGGCCTGCACATAGTAACCGTCCGTGGTGTTGTGGAACAGGAACTTTACATGATCGAAGTTGCCTGCGTCATCACTGAACTGCTTGGTCAGATCCACACCGTAGGTATAGACGTGACAATCATCGTTCAGGGTGTCGTAATACTCGGTGTTGGTGCGCTTCCAGGTCAGCTTGACCTCGTTGAGATTGCCGGAATCGCCGTAGACCGTGGCGGCGTCGCTGTTTACAGTGCAGGCGTAGGTGATCCGCAGGGTCAGATTGGAGTAGCCCCGCAGCAGGCTGGAAGCGGTGTCATAGACGGTGGTAGCGGTATTGATCTCCTGGAAACCGGCTTCGGTCATGGAAATGGTCATTTTGGAGCCGCTGGCGGGGTCATAGTCGGTGTACTCCACCTTGAACTTGCCGTCGCTCTCAGTCCAGGTTGCCACCTTGTCGGTGCACTCCGCGTCCTTGAAGAACTCGATCTTTACATCGCCCTTGTTGTACTGGATGCCCTTGGACAGCACATCCTCAAAGGTATAGGTGGTCAGGGCGGTAGCGGAGGAGGTGATGGTGGGTAGCGTGGAAATGATCTGATAGTCCATCACATCGCCATCAGAGCCGGTGGCGGTGTGAGCGTAGCCATCGGTGATGTCATCGGTCTTGCCCTCGTTCTTTCCAGTGTCGGCCTTGGCCTCCCGGACCGTTTTTTCCAGATTGGGAGAGCCGGTGTCGTTTTTCGGATATATTACAACATCATAATTCCACTCATTGCCGTCGATGGTAGTCATGGGGAGAGAAACCAGGAAGGGAGCCGTAGTGCTGGTGACATTCTCCGGCACACGGGTCTCAATGACCAGATACAAGCCCTGCTCCAGATTCTTCACCTGGGACTTGCCGTTAGCGTCCGTCTCCGGCATTGCCGTTCCTCCGATCCGGGCCATGTAGCTCTCCAGCGTGTCCTTGGTGGAGGTGGCGTTGGTGCGGAGGGAATTGCTCAGCGCATTGATCAGCGTATCGGACTTGAAGTACCAGATCCGATTGGAATTGGAGGCCGTTCCGACCTTGTAGGCGTCATTGGTGGTCAGGCCGATGGCAGCGAGGAAATCCACCGTGCCGGCGCTGTTGGTGCTGGGGTCCTCCGTAAAACCGTACAGCGGCATGATGTGGTGGACTGTGCCCTCATTCTCCTTCAGGATGTCCAGAGAGGCCAGCCGGACGTAGCTGAACTCCACGCCCTCCACAGCGTAGGGGCTCAGGGTGGTGTTGACCTCCGCATCCTGGATGCCGGTGGAGACATAGGATTCGGTGTCCCACACACCGGCATCCTCCGCGGAGGTCAGGTCATACTTGAACAGGGTCAAACTTGTGGGCTTGCTGGTGTCGATGGTGGCATTGGCCTCGTTGGCGGCGGAGACTCCCACGGCCATAGAAAAAGCCATGACCGCGGTCATGGCCAGCGCACCAATGCGGGTAAAGATGTTCTTTTTCATGTTGAATACCTCCAGAAAAGATTATATTTTGGAACGGCGCTTACGCCGGAACCAATGGGGATGAAGCGTTACAGCGGTAATCATGCCACCGAACAGCATCATGGTCAAAGCGGCGAGCCAAAGGGAGATGCCGCTGCCGCCGGTCATAGGGAGCGTATAGGTTTTGCCGTCCCGGATCGTCACGGGAAGGTCATAAAAATAAGCCGTTCCATCGAACACCTCGTCGGATTCAGCGGAAACGGACTTGTCAGGATAGGAGATAGGAAGGACGCCCTCAAAGGCCGGTTCCTCCAGCAGCTCATAGCCCTCCGGGGCTCCAACCTCCAGCAGACGATACTTCAGGTCATCATCTGCCCATAGGCCACTGAAAGTGACAATGCCGGTGGAATCGGTGGTAAGGCAACCTACATCCAGGCCGGGCGAAGTGCAGCCGCCTTTCTCCACAGAATCGGTACGCCGGTTGTACACGGGACGCCAATACTGTCCGTCCCAATACTCCAGCATGAAGGTGGCTCCAGACAGAGGTTCGCCGTCATAGCCGATCTTGGAAACCATGATGCTGCCGGGCCTGCGGTAGTCCTTGGCCGTGACTTCGATGGTCGCGTCCCTGACCTCTACGGACCAGATGCCCTTGTTATTACTATCCAGCAGATACCCTTTGGGCGCTTTGGTTTCCTGCCATTCGTAGGTCACGCCGTAGACCAGATCTCCAAAGACCGCCTTACCGTCATTCCCGGTGGTGACAGTTTTGGTGTACCCATCGGAGCCTTTCAGTTCAAACACCGCGCCGGAAAGGGGCGTACTGGTATCGCCGTCTGCCTTGAGGATCGTCAGCTCTCCGGTCCAGATGTTGTTCTCATAGGACAGGTTCTTTTTGCTGATATCCTTGGTGACGGTGGCGCCGTTCTCTGTGATGGCGGCTTCATAAACTGTGCTGTCCAACTCATATCCGGCCCAGCCTGTTTTCTGCTGGATGCAGTAGGTGCCGTAGGGCAGATCCTTGGACGTGCCCTTGCCATCGGTGCCGATAGTGATGGTGTCCTTATAATCTGCGCCAGCGCTGGCATAGCTGCCCGCGGATTTCAGCCACACCTGATAGGTGGCCCCGTTCTCGGGCTGCTTCTGACCGGAAACGGTATTCACCGCTTTCTTCTCCACCTGGATCTTGCCTTTGATGACCTGATCCGAAACGGTGACGGTGAAGCTGTTGGTGGCGTTGGAATAGTGGGAATAGCCAGTGGTCAGCGTGTAGGTCGTGCTATCCAATTGGTAGCCCTCCGGGGCCTTCGTCTCCTTCAGCGTATACACGGAATCGCTATCTGTACACGGATATTTGTCGGTGATAAACTTGCCGTCGCGCCCAACGGTGTAGGTCTTGACCTTTGTGCCATTGCGATACAGAGTGTATTCCGCGCCCGCCATGGCCGCGGTGGTCCTGCCGGTTTCCGCATCCACCTTGGTAACGGTGGCATACCAGTATTTCCAGACGTTATCCATGGCTTCGTTGGTGGTGTACTGCGCCCCGGTGGTGCTGTTGGCGGAGATCGTCACAGTCTTATTGGATGGCTTGATATAAGCCTTGCCTGGATCTGTCTCCGACAGGGTATAGGTGCCAACTGGGACATTGGAGAACGTTGCCTTGCCGCTGGAATTGGTAGTGGCGGTCATATTGACGTTTTTGCCCGTGGTGCTGGTGCCGGAGAGCTTGAAGGTGAAGCCGGAGAGGTTTCCGTAGTTCACGCCCTTGGTGACAACCAGATTGCCGGTCAACGGCACATTGGTAAAGGTCAGAGTGCTGATCTTGCCCTCAGACACCGTGCAGGACTGTGAGGACAGAACCTTGTAGCCGCTGACGCTGGTTTCTGTCACGGTGCATTTGGACCCTGACGGGATACCGGTGACAGTGATGGTTCCATCGGAGCCGGTGGTCCGGGTGATGGTGGTGCCTACGCTGTCAATGTAGATGGAAAACTTCCAGCCGGAGAGGGACACAGAACTGTCCGCGCAAGCCTTAATAATCTTCAGAGAGCCGGGGCCCGGTGTAGGTGTCGGCGTAGGAGTAGGCGTTGGAGTAGGCGTTGGAGTGGGAGTAGGTGTCGGTGTGGTAGGCTCTGTCCAGGTCAGCTTGATATAGCCCTTCATGTAGTCCGCACCGCCTGCAGTCATGATCGTCTGATAGCTGGCGTTCTCCCACACAATGGGGTTGCTGGTGGCCATGTTCTTCTGTGTGCTTGTTCCTGTGATCGTCTGGCCCTTTACGGATGCGGCAGAGGATGCCGGAACGGAGATCTTCAGGGTGTTCCCGGATTTCGTGAAGGTCACGCCGGATTTGCTGAAGGTGAAGTAGCTCAGTACCGCGTTGGAGTCCGTAACGCTGCCCTCATAGCAGTTGGTGCTGCTGTTGTAGGTCAGGGTGACGGTGGACGGGCTGGAGCTGCTGGCGCTGGAGAAGCTGGGAACCTTCCCGTTGGAGATGGAGATGGAATTGAGGATTCCATCGTAGCAAGCCTGGAAGTTTGCACCCAGGGTGGCGTAGACCGCAGAGAACAGACCGTAATCTGAGGCATATTGGATGCCGTTGCTATACCGCAGCTTGGAAACGACCTCCCAGATCAGGACCTGGGTGGCAGCGTACTGGACCTGTCGGGAATAGCCCCGGTCCACGGACGGATAGCCAAAGGCCAGGATCTGCTGAATGTAGCTTCGCTGGGTGGCGTCCAGTTCCCGCATCCAGTAAGAGGTGCTGCCCGCAGAATCAGCGGTATAGCTGGAATAGGTTGCGCCATTGACGGAGGATGTGTTCGGCTCAATGCAGTAGGCGTCCACACCGTCTACCGTGTGATAGGAGATCGTGGCGGCGTAGAAGTAATGGCCGTAGACGTGACTTCCTTCGCTGTAATACCGGTTACAGTACCAGTAAGGCGACGTGTATCCGGCGAAGTCCACACAGCTGGATTTCCCCACGGTGCCGGTGGAACTGGCTGCTGCTCTGAGGCTTGGTGTTGTTGATTTCAGCATTGGTCCGGTGCTGGGCGCGGAGGGCGGGAACAGGTTTACGTCCCGGGTCAGGGTTTCACCGTCCATGCTCCGGGGAACATCGTCCCCTTCGGTGTCCTCTGTGCTGGCATCCTCCGATTTTGCCTGCTCAGAGGGTGGTTCGGATTCCGTTTCCTGCTGTTCTTCCGGTGCAGGATCTTCCTGTGCAGAATCCTCCTGTGCCGATGGCTCCTCGGCAGAACCGCTTGCGTCAGCATTGGCTGCGAGAACTGCTGGGATCGCGCCCACCGCCATTGCCAGCAACAGGGACAGGGCAAGAAAACGAATCCATTTTGCGTGTTTCATAAGATTGCTCCTTTCGTCGGATAATGCGAAAGACCTCCAAACGGAGGCCCTTCTGGTGTCTTGATGTATGATAAACAGCGAAACGCTGGTGCTTTACAGACTCTCCCACGGTTCACAGGTATAATCCGGAATCCCATTCCGCTTGGACTTTTCCTGCTCCTGTGCAAGATCGTGATTCACCAGAGCGGAGTAGTAGCTGTCGATGGTGATCGGGGCGTTGTAGAGAGTGGTCAGGAGATACTGCTTGATGTTCCGGATCTTCGTGGTGTTCTCCTTCATGCAGCCAATGACAAAACCGATGTGATCACTGTTCAGCTTCAAAAGCCTGGAGCGAACCACATCGGCAGGAAAGTCATTCCCGGCCACCCGGATCGTGTCCTTGGTGGAGCAGAGGGTCTCCACCACGATCTCCACGATCTCGTCGATCCTGTCACATTCCAGAGGCATGTCCCGGATCAGACCAGGGTAGTCGATATTCTCTCTGACCAAATCCCGATACTCCTCCATTTCGCTGAGAATTGCTTCCT
>JAFUFT010000088.1 GCA_017469795.1 Oscillospiraceae bacterium | reverse complement strand
CATCGCCCGGGGGGACTGATACTCGCGCTCGAAGCGGACGCACTTCTCGTAGCCGGGGATGCCGGCCAGATACTTGGCGATCTTCTTGAGCTCCTCGAGGGGATAGCGCTGCATCATGCAGATGGTCTCCATCAGCGGAGAACCGCCGCCGTGGACGCCGGCAACCGCCTGAGCGGCCTCGAAGGAGTCGCAGAGCTTGTTCTCCATCATGCGCATGACGCGATGGGTGTTCTCGGCAGACCATGCGGGATTCCGGACGATGTACTTGTTGCACAGCTCACCCACGTTGTCCTCTTCCATGAAGAAGTTGGCCTCGGGGGGAAGGCTGGCGCAGACGCCGCCGGTGAGGTCGGCCATGACCTCATACTCATGGTAGATGTTGTGGCCCGCGATGCGGCGGCCGGCATTGGTCAGAATCTCATCAGGAACCTGCTGGCCGGAGGGGAACTTCTGGCTGCGGTAAGCGGAGCACTGGCCGGCGGCAAAGACCAGCTCAGCGGTCTGAATGATATCGCACAGCTTGTCGCGGACATGGCTCTGCTTGGCGATGTCGTTGACCTCGGCCACCAGAGCGGCCTGGGAGGCGATGACCTCGGAAACAGCGGTCTTGCAGCCGGTATAGCTGTGGCGGTGGAAATGGGCGAACATCAGGGCCAGGTAGCCGGCGTAGCGGCAGACTCCCTCCTGCTCCCGGCCGTTCATGAAGACACGGCTGTAGGGCACGAACACGTCGTCAAAGATGGTCAGGGACTCCACGTCGCCGATGTTGGCGAAGGGGGCGTCGATGAAGTGACGCTTGTGATGCTGGCCGGGCAGCGCCATCAGCTTGATGCCGTCCCAGTCGGCGGGCAGGGCGAAGGCAACGGCATAGTCCCGGTCCTCGCTGTCCATGAACTTGGTGGGCAGGGCGATGATCTCGTCCACGTAGGGGGCGCAGGAGTTACAGATCTTGGCGCCCCGGACAATGATGCCCTTGGTGGGGGTGCCATCGATGTCCACGCCGTCCACGTCCGTCTCCACGATGTGGAAGAACTGGTCGGGGTCGGGCTGCTGGTGCGCTCTCTTGTACTTGGGGTTACGGGAGCCCTTCACGTCGGTCTGGGCGCAGTTGCAGATCAGATCCTTCTCCTGACAGTACTTGATATACTTCTGGAGCCGCTGATGATATTCGGTGCCGCAGGCCTGATCGCAGTCATAGGTGACGGAGAACAGGGCGTTAAGAGCGTCGGAGCCCATGCAGCGCTGCATGCAGCCGCCCACCCGATGACAGATCAGACGGGTCATAAGCTGCTTCTTCAGCAGATCCTCCACACTCTGGTGGATATGGGTAGAACGGTTGTGGACAGAGCCGTCAGCCTCTTCCACCACGCACACGTCCCGATACTCAGGATCATTGGCGGTGTCATAGCACTGCTTCATGACGTAGGTGCCGCCCACAATCCAGTCGGCCAGGTCGCGCTCGGCACCCTCCTTGCCGTTGCTGCGGTCAATCTTCTTGCCGTTGAGATAGACGTTGGGCTTCATGGCCAGAAGACGCTCTTTATACTGTTCATAAGTTCCGATTGCCATTTCTGATTCCTCCTGTTTACTTGATTTCTGTCTGTATTGTACCCGGCCGGACGTGCCACGGTAAAGGCCATTTTGCACACTCTTTTTCAAAAATGCGCGCATTTTTGCACACCGGGAAAAGCTGTCCCGAAACCGTTGGGGTAATCCCCGGCCTTGGCGTTGAAAAACCCCGCAGTTTTTGCTACGGGGGGTTCTTTGAGGAAAACCGTTGGGGCAGGCCCTCGTCATATCATTGAAAAAACCCACAACCAGAGTTGTGGGTTTTTTCTTTGAGGAAAATGTAAGGAGTAAAAAAGAGGAGAAAAAGGAAGGGTATCAAACAAACTGTGGAGGTTTTGTTTGATGGTTACATCTTACCGGGTACTTGTGGATATTTTATAACGAAAGTATGGACAATTTGTAAATTATCACGTGGTTTCTTCCCGGGGCGGATCCTCCGCCTTTTCCTGCTCTTCCTGTGCCTGACGGCGCTTCTCCAGCTCCCGGCGCCTTGCCTCCGCAGCTGCGGCAGCCTGGGCAATCTGGGCAGGCGGCATATTCCGCCGGGCGATCGACACATCCATAAAATGCTGGGTCAGGATCAGCGCCACGTCCTTGGGCACCTGCTTGACGATGGCATTATAAAAAATTGACGTGGCCTCTGCGACTGCCCCGATGTTCTTTACCACGTTTTCCGCTCTGGATTCCATGGAATCCCTCCGTTCCGGGCTGACGCCCTGTTTATTGTATTATACCATAATTCCGCCGCTGTATCAACCAAATGGCCCCATGCCGTTGGATTTGTGCCTTGTGGATGACAACGCCGCCGGAAGCCGCTACAATAGAGTCGATTCTGAAAGAAAGGAAAGATGAGACATGAGATCAAATACGGTCCTGCGGCTGATCAGTTTCGGCCTTGTTCTGACGCTGATCTTCGCCCTGTCCGCTGCCGCCATGGACGCGCCTCCGGGCATGATGCCTCCCGGCGGATTCGGTGAGGATGGCGCACCCCCTCCCCCGCCTCCCGGCGGCGGCTCTTTCTGGTTCTATACCGGAGACGCGGTCACGGAGCTGGAGAGCGGAGACTATACCGGGGAGACCTTCCCGGATTCCGTCAATGACACGGAGGTCGCCCTGCGGGTGGGCCCCGGCATCACCGCTTCCCTGACCGATTCCACCGTCACCAAGTCTGCCGGCGATCTCTATGGGGACGACTCCAGCTTTTACGGCGTCAACTCCGGTGTGCTGGCCTATTCCGAGGACGAAGCCGCCCCCGCGGACCTGACCATCCGGGGCGGCACCGTAGAGACGGAGGCCGGCGGCGCCAACGGCGTCTTCGCCTATGGAAATGCCACCATTGATCTGGAGGACGCCACCGTCACCACCAAGGGCGCCGGCGGTGCCGGCGGCATCATGGTGGCCGGCGGCGGAACGCTCTACGCCAGAAACTGCACCGTCACCACCGAGGGCGGCTCCTCCGCTGCCATCCGCTCCGATCGGGGCAGCGGCGTCATGGTGATCGACGGCGGCTCCTATATCGCCAACGGTTCTCTGGGCACCGGCTCTCCCGCCATCTACTGCGTGGCGGACATCACCGTGGCCAACGCCACCATGTCCGCGGGCAACGCCCAGGCCATCTGTTTTGAGGGCCGGAATCCCGCCCACATCTACAACTGCTTCCTGGAGGGCAACTACACTGCCTCCGACGACGACGAGAACTGCAACGTCATGGTCTATCAGTCCATGTCCGGTGATTCCGAGGAGGGAACCACCTACTGCACCATGGTGGGCGGCGTACTGAAGGCCAATAACGTCAGTGAGAACGGCAATGCCAAGATGTTCTACACCACCAACACCTACGCCTATATCAGCCTGTCCCAGGTCCAGATGGAATACGCCCCCGGCATGGACACGTTCCTCCTGTGCGCCTGCAACACCAACCAGCGTGGCTGGGGCCGGGCCGGGGCAAACGGCTCCGAGTGCGTGCTCTACACGATCGACCAGGACATGGACGGCAACATCATCTATGACACCTGGAGCTATCTGGGCTGCTTCCTGACCGACGAAACCGTCTGGAACGGCGCCCTGCAGTGCCGGGAGAACAACGGCGACCGGGGCTGCGACGTATATCTGGACGCCACCTCCGTCTGGAACGTCACCGGCGACAGCGTGGTGCGGGATCTGTACACCGGCGGCGCCGCCATCAACGGCGCGAAGATCGTGGACGCGGAGGGCAATGTTCTGGCCGGCGAGGGCGAATACACCCTCACCGTCTACGGCACCTACTCCGAAGACGATCACTCCGGCTTTGAATATGTGCCCGGCATCGGCACCGTGAAAGACGGCGAATACACCTTTGACACCAGCGCCGCGGAGGAATACGTGAATCTGGACTACATCCCCACTGCCCCGGACGGCACCGTCTATGAGACGGCGGCCTGGGGCTATGAGGAGCCGGCCCCTGCTGAGGCTGAGCCCGCAGAGGAATCCTCCACTCTGGAAGAGGCGCCCGCCGAGGATGCTGCTTCCCAGGCCCCTGCGGCGGAGCCGGAGATCGAGGAACCGGCTGCAGCGCCTGCGGAAAGTGCCGTGGAAGCTGCGGAGGATACCCCGGCGGAAACGGACGCCGCCGCTTCGAGCCGGAATCCCGTTGTCATTGTGATCGCGGTCATCGTCGCTGTAGCAGCTGTGGCGGGAATCGCGGTTGGAATCCGGAAAAAGAAGAAATAACCATACGGCAAAAGGCCGGGACGTATCAATACGTCCCGGCCCTTTTTTACTGTCCCCGATAGCTGCGGTAGCGCATCAGAAGCGTACAGGCTTCCGCGCGGGTGGCTGTCGCCTTTGGATTGACCTTGCCGCCACCGCTGCCTTTCAGAATCCCGATCTCCACCGCCCAGTTCATCGCGTCCCGTGCAAAATTGGACACATCGCCGGCATCGCTGAATGCGGCAAGACCCTCTCCGGTGACTTTGGGGCTCCCGGAATGGCGGTAAAGCATTGTCACCATTTCCTGTCGGGTAATGACCTTATCCGGTCCGAATTCCGTATCGGAATATCCTTTGACAATGTCATTCTGCCAGGCCCACAGGACCGCGTCCTGATACCAGGCGGCGGTCAGATCCTGAAAGCTGGTCTGGCCGGACACCTTCGGACTCCCCATCATACGGTACAGCATCGTCACCAGTTGTCCGCGGCTCACCTGCATGGAGGGACTGAAGGTGGTGGCCGAGGTTCCCTTGACGATCCCCGTCTCGTAAGCCTCCAGCACCGGATCGTAATACCAGACACCCTTCGGCACATCCCGGAAGGGCATCGGGTCCGCGCCTGGATCCAGCCACAGATTCAAATCCACACTGCCCGAAATACCCGGAATGGAACCGGAACTGGAAAACTGCCAGTATTCATAGTCCTCTTCTCCGGAGTTGGAACCGTAATAGGCCATCCAGACCCGGCCGAGGTCGGACCAGTTCATATGGTAGGCCAGCATACTATAGTTGGCATAGACCATGCTCTGATAGCCTTTGGACTCCACCTCGTCGCAGAAGGCGTTGCAGACGGCAGTCGCCTGCGCCTTTGTCAGATTGGCGTTGTAAAGACGGCCATAGCTTCCCGCGTACTCATAGTCGATCACCAGTGGCAGATCCATGGAGTACCCGGACAGCAGGTTCATCAGGTAGCGGGCCTCTTCCCGGCCCTCGGCCTCGGTGATTGCCTGAGAATAGATGTAGGCACCCACCTTGATGCCGTTGGCTTTGGCGCCCTGGATGTTCTGCTTATATGTGGAGTCCGTCATCAACGTTCCCGGCAGGCCCCAGCCCCGGTTCGCCACTCGGATGAAGGCAAACTCCACACCGCTTTTGGCGACCGCGGCCCAGTCAATGGTACCCTGCCAGACAGACACGTCAATACCCTTCCGCAGCGTCTCGCCGGGAAGCAGGGTCCGTGGGGTGGCTCCGCTGAAACTCGTGGGCCCAGCCGCCAGCATGGGCGCGCGGATCCCCTCGCCGGGGTCTCCCGCGGTCACTGCCTCCATCCACTCCAACGGATGCGTTTCCTTGAACCACATGGGATCATCCGGACTGACTCCGGCGGGAAGGCCCTCCGTTTCGATCCGTTCCAGAACCTCTGCATCCCCGGCCGCCCTTGCCGGAACCGGAAGCAGCATTCCCAGCAGAAGGAACAGGCTCAGGAACCGGAAGAATCGTCTGGTTTTCATGTATTCCACCGCATTTCTTTCAAAAGATTACAAAATAGTTACAAGGCATTGTAACACACTTTTCTTTCCCGCGCAACCGTTTTTCCCTCATTTTCCCGCAATTCCCCGATTTTTTCACAAAAAGAAGGACCGGCATAGCCGGTCCTTCCCTGTTTATCGCTCAGCTGGTCTCGCCCAGATAGATCGTCACCCGATTCTGAATCAGCTTGGCCACTTCGTCCGCGGTCTTGTCTCCGGCGAAGTAGGCTGCCGCCTCCTCCGTGACGATGTTCAGAATATCCGCATCGTAATTTCCGGAGACCGTAGCTCCGTTGACATATGCCAGGAATGCATCCGCCTGTTCCTGCGTCAGTTCCCCGATCTTGTATTCCGCCTCGCCGATATAGCCCACAGAGTCCACATAGACGGTTTCCCCGTTTTCATTTTGATAGGAATCCTGCTTCATGGCCTCCGCCATGACTTTGTCAAAAGCCGTTCTGGTTACAGGGAAGCTCCACTGATTCTGCTGGACCTCGTCCGACAGCATGGTCTTGACGAACTGCCACGCTCCGTCCGGATCCGCGCATTTGGAGGAGATCGCAAGGCCCCCGTAGATGTTGAGCACAGCGCCGTTCCCACTGTCGGAAGGATATCCCACCCGGACGATGCCGTTGTCCGCCGTATAGAGCCGGTACATGTTCTTGACCTCATAGCTGCCTGAGCAGTAGCCGCTCGTCACCAGCAGATCCCCAGCCTGGAGCTTCTGCATCTCGTCGCTGGCAAAATAGTCCGTATCGTTTTCCGGCGTCAGCTCCTCGTTGCTGGCAGGCAGTCGGGAACTGACCTCCAGAAGCTCCCGGAAGGAATCCGTATCAAAGTTGCAGGAAGAGCTGCCGTAGTCCACAAACTGGTTCAGATTCTGATACACCATGGTGGAGAGGAAATCCGCCTGGGTGTACCACATCGCGATCCGGACCTCCGGATCCAGTCCCCGGATCACTTCGGCCATCTCGGACATCGTCCAATGATCCCGGTCTCCCACCAGCCGCGCGCTGGCGTAGAGCGTATTGATGCCGAAGGAGAAGGGCATTCCGTAGAGCTTGCCGTCCTTTTCATAGGCCTGGAGCGGTCCGCTGACCAGGTCGTCCCTGGAGATCTCCCCGTCTTTTTCCATCAGAGCCGCCATATCCGTCAGGGCGCCCTTGGCAATATACTTCTGGGCGTTTCCGCTGGTGAGGCTCAGGATATCCGGGCAGTTGCCGGCGATCACGTCCCGGTCCATCTGTTTGGAACCGGCCGTGTAGTCTTCCTCTGTATTGTAGACGCTGTAATCCACCAGCGTGATCCGGTAGGTGTCGCTGTTCCGGTTGAAGCGGATAATCGCGCTCTGGAGCGTTTCATCCAGGTACTCCGCGCCCAGCGTCAGGATCGTCCGCTTGGGAAGCTGCTCCGCAGGGGTTTTGGTCAGGGTTCCCAATTCATACCGGACGCCGTTGGTCCTGTCGTAGGAAGTCAGGAGCACCAGCACTGTGTCGGCGCCGTTGGCAGCCACACCGGCCACGCTGCCGCCGTTGATATCGGAATCCAGCCAGGACAGCTGCCGGGTGAGCTGGCCCGTGGCAGTATCCAGGGAGTAAAGGAGCGTCCCGTCGCTCAAAAGGAGCGTACTGCCGTCGCCGGGATAGAGAGTGGTGTTGCCGTAGGGGCTCAGGCCCTCCACCTCCAGCGGAACCAGGTTCCCGCCGTCGACCCGCGTGATCTTCAGTCCGCCGTTCTGCCAGTCATACCCACTCAGCACAATCGTGCCGTCACCGGACGCCACCATGGACTGAATATACATTTCGCCGGTATCGATATCCGCTTTGCGGCTCCCGTCGGCCCCAAAGCACAGGATCACGTTGTCAGAGGCAAGATACAGATCTCCCGCCCCGTCCTGGACCGCAGCCTGGCAATAGAAATAATCCATATCCGCGGCAGCCTCGGACAGGTCGATCTCCTGAAGCACCTGTCCGGTCATATCGCAGCGCTTGGCATAATATTTGGTCTCTGGAGCGCCGCTCTCCACCGGAAGCGTCTCCACCGGCTCGTCCGGTTCAATGACCAGCCCCGGCTCAAAAGGCTCTTCCACGGTGCTGTCCGCTGGTTCGGCCTCCGGTTCCTCCGCCACCGGCTCTTCAAACTCCTCGCCCGGCACTGCCATGGAGAAGGTGTACTGATTGGTAACGATCCAATATCCGCTGCCGTCGGCGCAGACGGAAAGCTGCTGCACGTATTCATGGCTGTCCTCCGTGCTGACCAACTCCGGCAGAGGGATCTCCCGGACGCTGTTGGAGGCCAGGTCCCGCTCGTAGAAAACCGCGCCGCTCTCATAGGTGGTTTCATCGTAGTATTCCCCGTACAGATAGAGCTTTCCCTGGGCCGCGGACACCTGGCTCACATAGTCCATCTTCAAATCGTCGATGCCGGAATACTCGGACAGATACCCGTAGCCAAGCTCCTGCGCCAGCGTTTTATTCTCCTCTTGATTGCTCTTATCCCCGCAACCGGCCAATCCGGCGGCCAAACAAAGGGCCAAAACCAGTGCGCCGGCCCGTTTCCAGACGTTCTTCATCGCTAACCTCTCTTCCAGATGTGGGTCATTTCCATCGTTGGTTCTTCGCAGCGTATCGCAGCGCTTTCTGTGCCAGCTTTCTGGCCCGGCGGTCCTCTCTGCGCTGCGCCCGGGGAGAAAGCTGCTGTAATGCGTCAGCGTTCTGTTGTCTGTCATAATCCCGCTGATGCTTCCGGTCGATTGCGTTCTCTGCCAGTTCCCTAAGAGAATGCAGCCCCCAGGTCCGCCTGTGATTGAGCCACAGAAGCAGGATGATCAGACTGATTGCCGGGAACCCGGCCAGGATCCCCTCCGGGATCAGCCGCAGGGCCAGATGGTTCTCCGTCAACCGCGCTGCATTCTCCCAATAGGGATATGGGATCGCCTCGGTGGAGATGCCCCGGGTGCTCAGGTGCCGCAGCACATACCAACGGTTGAACAGGGAAAAACGGCCGGTATTGTCCGTAACCAGGGTGGAATCCGGGATGGATTTCCCCAGCACTGTTTTCAGCGTTCCAGCCGCGAACTGCTTCACCGGCTGTGGAAGCACCACTTCCATACAGGTGTATCCCGCCGTGGACTCCGCCAATGCGGGGGAATCCGACAGGACCCAGGCCCGCGCCGTATCACCGGCCGCGAGGGCGTTGAATTTCCCCGGCTCCGTATCCACCACCGCCGCCACCTGATAGGGGATTTCGTTTATGGTCACATATTGCCCGGATACATTGGACGAATAGAACAGAACCCATGCGGCCTGCCGATTCAGGACGATCCGGTCGTGCATCACGTCGTCCCCGTCAATGTACCATCCGTCCAGCAGCGGCATTGGATGGATCGTAAAGAAATCGCCCTCCACCGCCGTCAGTTCCGTCCTGCAGGTGACCGTTCCGTTTTTCAGTTCCGCCTCTGTGTGGCGGGAGGCAGCGTAGATCCAGGGGTACTCCTCGGAGCTGACGCCGGCGCCGGTCAGGGCGTTTTCCATGGACAGATAGAATGCGCCGATATCCTCCGCATGGATCCCGTTATCCGGCGTGAGAAACACAGAGGCCATGGCATAGGGTTTCTCCGCCGTCTGCCATCGCTGGGCCGTTCTCTGAGGCGTCATGTCCTCCACCGTGTTCCGGTCGTCCAGGCAAAGCAGGATGAATCCCGCCAAACTCAGCAGACAGAGTCCGGCCCAGAGCAGCTTTTTCCAGTGCTGTCTCATGGCCGTCACTCCGCAATCCGGACCTGGTCTCCCGGCTGCAGGGGCACGGCGGAGGTGGTGATTACAAAATCCGCGGTGCTGAGTTCGCCCGCCACAGCGGAGTGGGTGTCATCAGACGCCAGCACCTCCACCTTGGTCTTGGACACGGAATACCGGTTGCCCAGGGGACTCGGCTTCACCACCACCGTATAGACAAAGCTTCCGTCCGCGTCGGAATGGACTGCGGCCGAAGGCACCACCACATCGTAACTCTGGTTCTTGTCGCCGATGGAGAAGCTCAGCTGCTGGCCCACCACCACATCGTCGCCCTGAACGGTGAAGGTCAGGGTCCGGTTGCCCGCCAGGTTGGCCTGATCGGCGGTGATGGAGGCCAGGGTCATGGTGATCCCGCTGTTCCAGAGATTCGTGATTTCCGCGGTCATGCCCTCCCGCAGATAGCGGGCCTGTTCCCGGGTGACGGAGGCGGTGAGTGTGTAACCCTGCTCCGTCAGCTCCACCACCATCAGCGGCGTTTCGGCGGAGGTGGTGTCGCCGGCGGCCACATTGACCGTCTGTACCACGCCGTCATACCGGCTGACGATTTTGGCCGCAGCGGCCTTTTCCTCCAGTTCCGCGACTTTGGCCTGGGCGTCGGAGAGTTCCTTCGCCTTGGCATCCTTGTCCATCTGGGCCACTTCATCGTCATGTTGTTTCTGTGCCGCGTCGTCGGCGGCCTTGGCCTCCAGGTCCGCCAGTGCGTTTTCCGCCGTGGTCAGGGCGGATTGGGCGGCGGCAACAGTTGGCGTGCCGCTGTGCTGGCTCACGTACAGGTCTTTGGCATCCTGTGTTTGCTGTAAATAGGCCGCTGCGCTGGCTGCTGTAGATTTTGCTTGATCTCGGTTGGATTTAGCGGTATCAAGGAGCCCTTGAATTCTGTTTTTTTCAGGAAGGACGTAGTCATTGTAGACACGCGTCTCTTCATCCTGTGCAGCGACGTAATCCGCATATTCCGGTGAGTCCAATCCATCCCCGTTTGGATAGGCGATCTGATAACGCTGTAGTTTCATCTCTGTGTCGCGCTTGGAGCTTTGATAATCCTCATTATTCATTTCAACATTGTCATATTGCGATTGGAGCGATTCCACATTGGTTTCTGCATCGTTAGCGGCCCGTTGTTTGCTGTCATTATCAGATTTCGCCGCGGAAATCTGGTCATCATACCACTTGATATCGCTCTCATACTGCTGGGCCGCGTAGAGGTCATCCTCAGCCTTGTCCACTGCGTCCCGAGCCTGCTGGAGCGTGGTCTCCGCGGCATGGGTCTGATCCCCCGTGCCTACCTGCATCTTGTCGTATTCCAGTTGCAGCGCCGTGACCGCCGCCCGGGCGTCGATGAGCTCCTGGCTCTCCTTTTCGTCCAGCGTCAGCAGAGTGTCCCCCGCCTTCACCGCATCCCCGGCCCGGACGTGCACCTTGCCTACGGTGCGGCTCTCCTGAATGGTCACATTATAGGTCTGGGCCGCTTCCACCGTGCCGTTGCCGCGGATCTTAGTGGTGATGATGGTAGACTGGGGGTACTGGGCCGCCACCTCCGGCAGAGACCAGTTCATGATCGTATTGGAAAAGAACGTCAGCACCAGCATCACAGCCAGGAAGATGATCACGGCATTCTTGACCCAATCCCGCCGTCCCCGGGGCTGTTTGATCTCAGTGGACAGTTCGTCCGTATTGTTTTTCCGTCTCATTGCGCTTCACCCCTTGATTCCGCCGGAATAGGTGATTCCTTCCTCCAGATATTCTTCGCCCCACAGGAACATCAGCAGCGTAGGGATCATATAGACCACCGCTACCGCGAAGGCCACCCCAACCTCGCCGCTGTTAATCTCGCTCAAAAACACGCTCAGCGGATACTTTTCCGCATCGGAGAACATGATCAGGGGCTGCTCCACCATGTTCCAGTAGTCGATAAACACCAGCATTGCCACGCTGATCAGCGCGCCCTTGCACATGGGCAGACACACCCGGGTAAAGATCTGCCACTCCCCGGCGCCGTCCAGCTCTGCCGCCTCGATATAGCTCTTGGGAATGCGCCGCATGTTCTTGGTCAGCAAAAACACGGAAAACGGCGCAAAGATGCCCGGCAAAATGATGGACCAGCGGGTATCGATCAGATGGGTCCAACGGGCCACCAGATAGTTCGGCACCAACGTCACCTGATAGGGCATCAGCATCAGAATGATATAGCCGAAAAAGATCGCCTCCCGGACCCTGCCCCGGTAACGGGAAAACCCGTAGGCCGCAAAGGAGGCCAGAAGCACCTGAAACACCACGATGGGCACCGTCAGGAACACCGAGTTCCAGAACTTGAGCAGGTACTCTGGGGAGTTGAGCAGCACCGTCCAGTACTGCTGAAAGCTGACCATGTCGGGGATGAACTTCAGATTCACCGTCTGAGAGATATAATGGGTCTCCGCCCTGGGCCGGCCGGTGGGATCCGTACCCTGGCTCTCTCCGGTGCCGAAGACCACGCCGTAGTTGGCGGTGATCTCGTCCTGGGTCATAAAGGAATTGCTGATGGTCAGCAGGATCGGCATCAGAAAGATCAGCGCCATCACCGCCGCCAGGACCGTCAGCAGGATCCGGCGGATCAGCGTCCTGCGCTTATAACTGCTCATTCGCCCTCCACGTCCTTTCCCAGGCGGTCATCCGCCACAAACAGCAGCCAGATGACAAACACCATCACCAGGGCCATGAGAATGGCCGCCGCAGAGAGCTTCTGATAATCCATGCTTTCAAAGGTATTGTTCATAAAGTGCTGGAGCAGGTACAGCCCCTCATAGGGATACTTTCCCGTCAGCAGGTAGACCTCCCGGAAGATCTTCATGGAGTTGATCAGGCTCAGGATCGTCACGAACAGGATCGTGGGGCTCAGATACCGCAGCTTGATGGAGAAGAAGATCCGGGCGGAGCCTGCGCCCTCCAGCATGGCCATCTCCTCGATGTCCCGGGGCACATTGGCCAGCGCCGCCAAAAACAGGATCATGTTGTACCCGACATTTTTCCACAAAAACAGCAAAATAACCACGTAGCGGTTGAAGTCCGACTTCATCCAGTCGACCTTCTCCCCGCCCATCCTCAGGATGATCTCGCTGAGGACGCCGTTGTAGCTGAACAACACCTGCCAGATCAGCACCACCGAAGCCACAGGCACCATCAGGGGCGTGAGCATGGAGGTCCGGAACTGGCTCTTTCCATAGAGCTTGCCGCTGAGCATCACCGCCAGCAGCAGGCTCAGAATCACCGCCGCAGGCACGGAGACCGCGGAAAAGATCGCCGTGTTCTTCGCAGCCAGCTGAAACGCGCTGTTGCGGAACAGCGCCTTGAAATTGTCCAGCCCCACGAACTCGTGGAGGATTGGGTTATTGATCAGGGAATAGTAGATCACCACAAAGAACGGGACCACAAAAAAGACCAGTACCCCGATCAGACTGGGGGAGAGAAACGCCAGGGAAACGCCCACTTCACGCCGGGCCCGACGCCTGGCCGCTCTTCGCCGCCATCGGTCATATGACTCGGTCATGCCGTTTCCTCCCTTCAGGCTCTTTTTATATATAGACGCATTTCTCCACCGGATATTGCACTCCGCCGGAAAAACAGAAAAACCTACAGTCTGTTTTATCATATCGTTCCAAGCCTGTCAATCATCCGGCTGAATTATATTATGTAAATCTATGAGGAACCGGTCAACCGGCGTCCTCGGTGAATTTTTCCCGGATTTTCTCCATGACCGTCTCCGAAACGCCGATCCCACGCAGATATTCCACCACGCCGCCGTACTTCTCCGTGAGATAGTCGATGAGCGTCAGCATGGCGGAAGCGGGCGTCTCAAAGAAGTCCGCACCCATAGGCGGCATGGATTCCCCGGAGCCTTCCCCGCCCGGCGGGGGACCCATCCGCATCTTTCCCGAACGCATCTTATCAAACACCGGCTCAAGAAACACCTGACTAACACAGTAGTCCGCCGCGATGTCCTCCCGGCTCACCCCTGCTATGGACAGCAGATAACAGGTCATCACGCCAGTCCGGTCCTTGCCGGTGGTGCAGTGGTAGAGCATGACACCCTCGTTTTCCGCCGCAAGAGTCAGAACGTCTTTGGCCCAATCCCTGGCCTCCTCCGCCATCTGCTTGTACGTCTCGCCCCAGGCGGGCATTTTTCCGGGGCCGCCGGGAGGTCCTCCCGGCCCCTTGCCCATGGCTGCCTCGTTGAACAGCGGCCGGTGGTAGTAGGGCATGATCCCGCTGAGGTCGCTGGGCCGGGCCTCCACTTCGCCGGTCCCGCGGAAATCCATGGAGGCAGTCACGCCGTAATCACGGAGATAGGCGATATCCTCCTCCGGCAGATCGCAGGGCGCCTCGCTGCGTACAAATACGCGGAATTTCGTGGTCTTCCCGTCTTTTGTGGGAAATCCGCCCAGATCTCGGGCGTTATAGAGTTCCTTGGTCATCAGTCGTCTTGTCGGCATTTTGTTTCCTTCTTTCATTCTACAGATTTTAATGACTGCACCATATCGATTTTCTTCATGCGGAAGTACATCAGGATATTCACCAGCACCGCAAACAACAAGCTCAGGATCACGGACAGCACATAGTTTTCCAGCTTGGCCTCCCGGCCAAACATAACGATGTCCATTTCAATGGTCCGCACCAGCCAGGTGCAAAGGAACTTTCCGAAGAACTGTCCCAGTGCGATGCCCATCAGCGTCAAAACGATGTTCTCCCGGTAGATGTACATGGCCACCTCCACGTCGTAGAAGCCCAGCACCTTGATGGTGGCAAGTTCCCGGATGCGTTCGGTGATGTTGATGTTGGTCAGGTTGTAGAGCACCACCAGCGCCAGGGCGGCCGCGGAAAGGATGATGATCATCACCGCCGCGTCCACCACCTCCATTGTCTCCCGGAAGGACCGGGCCATGGACTTGAGGTTTGACGCGCTCTGGACGCCGTCAAGTTCCAGCAGTTCCCCGCACAGTCCGCTGACCGCTTCGTCTGAGTTGTCCGTCACGGTCAGGAAATACTCGTTGGGGGCGTAGTCCTCTCCGGTCAAACTGCAAAAGGCTTCCGCATCCATACAGGCGTAGTGATACACATAGTGCTCCATAATCCCGCCCACCGGGACGGAAATGCGGCTGCCGCAGTCTATGGTGACGGTATCCCCTACGTCCACCTTCAGCAGTTCCGCCAGCTTCACATCGATCAGGATCCCGTCCTCCGGGATTCGCAGATGCGTTTTATCGTCCATATCCCGGAAGTCGATCTGCCGGTCGAGGGCCTCCCGGTCGTCCGTCATCCGCAGATATCCGTCCGCGGTGACGCCGCCGGCCTGAAAGGTGACGGACCTGGTGTTGACCCCTGCCCAGGCCTCCGTTCCGGCGGATTGTTCCAGATAGCGTTCCACCCGGTCTGTGGTTCCCGGCTCCTCCGGATCCACCGACATCTGCACATCATAGCGGTAGATCTCGCCAAACTGGATATCAATAATGTCGAAAATACTGCTGCGCAGGCCAAGACCGGCAATCAGCAGCGCCGTGCATCCCGCCACGCCGATGACCGTCATCCACAGCCGTTTCTTGTACCGGAACAGGTTCCGGGCGGAGACCTTCATCGAGAAGTTCATCCGTTTCCACACCGGCGTAACCCGCTCCAGCAGGATGCGCTTTCCTGCCCGGGGCGCCTTGGGCCGCATCAGCTCCGCAGGACTCAGCCGCGCCGTGGACAGCATGGCCCAGAGGGTCGCGCCCACCGTGCAGGCGACGCCAGCCGCCCCTGCGATCAGGATCAGGCCCCAATAGATTCTGATCTGCAGCGCAGGCAGCGTATACATGATCCCGTAGGAGGTGAAGATCACCCAGGGGATCAGGGTCGTGCCCACAGCGGCGCCCAGCACAGCGCCGCCCAGCGCAGCCGTCACCCCGTAGATGATAAATTTGGCTGCAATGGCTCCGGTGTCATATCCCATGGCTTTGATGGAGCCGATTTGCGTGCGCTGCTCCTCCACCATGCGGGTCATGGTGGTCAGGCATACCAGGGCGGCCACAATGAAAAAGATCACCGGGAAGACCCGGGCCAGATTCTCCATCCGGGTCGCGTTCTGGTCATAGCTCACAAAGCCGTAGTTGCTGTTCCGGTCCAGCACATAGACCTCCGCCGGCTTCAGATCCCCGAGGGCATCCCGGGCCTCGTCGATCTTCTCCTGGCCATCCGCAATCTGGTCCTCGGCCTCCTGCCGGGCGTCGGCCAGTTCCTGTTCCCCGTCAGCGTATTCCGCTTCCCCGTCGAGAAGCTCCTGCTCCCCGTCAGCGATCTTCTGCGCCGCGTCCGCCAGCTCCGTCTCATAGTCGGTCTGGCCCTGGGCATAATCCGCTTCCCCGTCGAGAAGCTCCTGCTCCCCGTCAGCGATCTTCTGCGCCGCGTCCGCAAGGCCCTGTTCGTAGTCTAAAACACCTTGCGTATACTCCGCTTCTCCGGCATTGAGGGACGCTCTGCCGGACTCATAGTCCTGCCATCCGCTGTCGATCTGGGCCTGCGCGTCATCCAGCTGCCCGAGGACCTCGTCTTTTTGGGCTTCATAGGCCGCCCAGCCGGCTTCCAGCTCCGTCCGCCCTGCGTCATATTCTGTCTGGGCATCCGCCAGGGCTGTCTCCGCCTGGGCCAGTCCCGCCTGCATGGTGTCCAGTGTCTGCTGATCTAGCGGCAGGCTTGCCGGATCCACCGGGACCCCCGCCGCCTCTGCTGCCGCGATTTGGGCGTTCTGCGCCTCCAGTCCTGCGGCATATTCCTCCGTCTGGGTGCGCAGCGCCTCCACCTGTGCCTGCGCCTCGTCCAGCTCCGGCTGTTTTTCATCCAGAAGCGCCTGGCTGTCCTCCAACGTCTGCCGGGCCGCGTCCAGACCGGTCTCCGCCTCCGTTCTTCGGGCGTCCAGTTCCGTCTGACTCTGCTCCAGCGTTGTCTTTGCCGTGTAGAGGGCATACCAGCCGCTGTCCAGTTCCCATCTGGCATCGTCGAGTTTTTCCTGACCCTCGATCACGCCGTCGTCATAGTCCTGCTTCGCCTGGGCCAGTTCCTCCCAGCCGTCGTCCAGCTCCTGCCGGGCATCGTCCAGCTTCTGCTGGCCTTCGATCACGCCGTCATCATAGTCCTGCTTCGCCTGGGTCAGCTCTTCCCAACCGTCGTCCAGTTCCTGCCTGGCGTCATCCAGCTTCTGCTGGGCGTCCGCGATTTCTCGATCCGCCTCCGCCCTCCCGTCGTCCAGCTCCCGCTGGGCCTCGTCGATTTTCTCCTGGGCTTCGCCGCGAAGCAGGTCATACCGGAGCGTTCCCCGGGACTCTGCTGTGTTCTCCAGACGGTCCGTCAGGGCTTTCACCGCCCCATCGTAATCGTCCCCATAGGCGCTGAGCGGAAGCACCCCGTCTGCTGTGATGTAGGCAGCCGTGTAATAATCCAGATCGAAGCTGCTTTCCGGCAGCAGTACAAATCCCGCCACGCTGCCGTCGCCCAGACCGCTTGTCCCCCGATCCAGAGAGATATAGAGCGGGCTGTTCACCCGAGCTGTGATCGTAAAGGATCTGCACCGGAGGGCGTCTGACATGTTCTCTCCCGGCTCCAGCATCACTGTGTCGCCGATCTGCAGTCCGGCGCCGTCCATCACTCTGGCGTCCATCGCACACTCCGACGGCTGCTCCGGCATGCTGCCCTCCAGCAGATCCGGTGCGTTCATTTCCCCGGTGAGGCTGATCACCTTGACGATCCGCTGGGTCTCCTCCCGGGACAGGACGGCATCCAGCGACCAACCGCCCCGGGCCGACTCCACGCCCTCCGTTTGGGCAAAGACCGCGATATCCGCCTTTGTCAGTCCCAGCGTGGATAGGATCTGCACGTCATACAGCCCTGCCCGGTCAAAATACCCGTCCGCCGTCGTTCGCATGTCCGGCGCCGCGGACCGCAGTCCCACCAGGAACATGACCCCCAGCGCCACCATCAGGAAAATGGACAGAAACCGGGTCCGGGAGTTTCGGATCTCCCGAAGCAGTTCTTTCCGCAGGCTCCTGTTCACTACCATTCGATCCTTTCTATGGGCGTGGGCTCCGGATTGGTGTACATCTTGCTGACTCGTCCGCTGCGGATCTGGATCACCCGGTCGCCCATCGGCATCAGCGCCGAGTTGTGCGTGATGATGATCACCGTCATGCCGTCTTTTCTGCAGGTGTCCTGCAGGAGCTGCAGGACTTCCTTGCCGGTGTTGTAATCCAGCGCACCCGTGGGTTCGTCGCACAACAGGAGCTTCGGCCGTTTAGCCAGAGCCCGGGCGATGGCCACCCGCTGCTGTTCTCCGCCGGAGAGTTGAGCCGGGAAGTTGTTCTTCCGGTGTCCCAGTCCCACCCGCTCCAGCGCTTCTTCCGCATCCATGGGATCCGGGCAGATCTCGCTGGCCAGCTCCACGTTCTCCAGCGCGGTCAGATTCCCGACCAGATTGTAAAACTGGAACACGAAGCCGATGTCATACCGGCGGTAGCGGGTCAGGCCCCGTCCCCGGAGACTGCTGATCTCCTGACCATCCACCCGGATGGAGCCGGAGGTGGCCATATCCATGCCGCCAAGCAGGTTCAGCACAGTGGTCTTTCCCGCGCCGCTGGGACCCACGATCACGCAGAGCTCCCCTTTTTCCACCGCAAGGTCCACACCGTCCAGAGCACGGACTTCGCCGCCTCCGGAGGGGTAAATCCGGCGGACATCTTTGAGTTCAATGTATGACATAGGCTCCCCCTCATTTTTTCTTTGATTTTTTATTATATGAAAAATACAGCGGGATTGCAATGTACAGACTGTTAACTTTTCCCTTTTTCGCAGCGGTCCGCCATTTCTTCAGAAAACAGGGAAGCAAGCTCGGCGCTTGCTTCCCTGGTCTGGTTTCGATCAATTGGAGTTTGAAGTGCTCTTTAGATGTCTCCGACGGCTCCATTTCTTGGCCGCCAAGAAATTTAGGAAAGAACAGGTCAAAGGGGGTTCCCCCTTTGCGATTCTCCCACGCCAGGGGTAAACAGTGCAAGATTGAGCGCTCGACTGGAAATGCAGTGTGCGGACTCCGCGCTACCAGCTCGCTCGCCGCCGCTACCGATTTGTGTGCTGTTTCGTTCCCACGCGCGGGGTGCATACGAAGGCGCGGCGGTGGAGGGTGTTTGTCGGTCCCACCCGAAACGGGGTGAGGATTGCCCCATAGCCGCTCACGAAGTCAAGCGGCGACCTGCTGT
>JAFUFT010000056.1 GCA_017469795.1 Oscillospiraceae bacterium | reverse complement strand
CGTTCCAGGACTACCAGAATCAACTTGCGGTTTGGAACCGTAAGTATAATCAGTTTCCCATGCGTCCGCTTAATTGGCAATCTCCTAAACAGGTCTTATTTGCTTTTCCTTATGTGTAACACATCATTGACAAACCTACATTGGATGGCATCTGCTGGGAGAAAATTCAGTTCACCCTCCCCCTCCCCATCAGAAAACAGTAGCAATGCCGATGGTAACGTGATATAATCCATAAATATGACAGTACGACAGAAAGAAGAACAGGTGAAGCAGATGGAGTATATCTTGGACCGCTATGACGTGGCGGTCATCGGCGCGGGCCATGCCGGGATCGAGGCCGGTCTCGCCGCCGCCCGGCTGGGACTGAAAACCGTGGTGTTTACCATCAATCTGGACGCAGTGGGCAACATGCCCTGCAACCCCGCCATCGGCGGCACCGGAAAGGGCCATCTGGTCCGGGAGATCGACGCACTGGGCGGAGAAATGGCCAGTGCGGCGGACCGGGCCTGCATCCAGTTCCGGATGCTCAATCGGGGAAAGGGACCGGCGGTCCACTCGCTCCGGGCCCAGGCGGATCGGAGAAAATACCAGGAGATCATGAAACACACGCTGGAGCTCCAGGAAAACCTGGACCTCAAGCAGGCCATGATCACCGAAATCCGCACGGATGGCGGCGCCGTTTCCGCTGTAGTGACCCGGCTGGGCGCAGTCTACCCCGTGAAAGCCGCCATTATCTGCACAGGCACCTATTTGGAAGGCCGCTGCATCACCGGAGAATGCGTCTATGACTCCGGCCCGGACGGCATGCACGCCGCCGCGGGTCTTTCGTCCTGTCTCCGGGACATGGGTCTAAGCATGCGGCGCTTCAAGACCGGCACGCCTCCCCGTGTCAACCGGCGGAGCATCGACTTCGATGAGATGGAAGTCCAGCCCGGCGATCAGGTCCCGGTGCCCTTCAGCTTCACCACATCGGAGATCCCCGAAAACAAAGCCGTCTGCCATCTCACCTACACCAACGCCGAAACCCACCGGGTCATTCGGGAAAACCTTTACCGGTCTCCCCTGTTTTCCGGTGTGATCGAGGGCGTCGGGCCCCGGTACTGCCCTTCCATTGAGGACAAGATTGTCCGCTTCCCTGACAAGCCCCGGCACCAGCTCTTCATCGAGCCCTGCGGCCTTGACACGGACGAGATGTACATTCAGGGCTTCTCCTCCTCCCTGCCGGAGGACGTGCAGATCGAGATGATGCACACCATCCCGGGACTTACCCACGCGGAGATGATGCGTCCTGCCTATGCCATCGAATACGACTGTGTGGATCCCACGGAGCTGCTTCCCACGCTGGAGTGCAAAAAGATCTCCGGCCTCTACGGGGCTGGCCAGTTCAACGGCTCCTCCGGCTATGAGGAGGCTGCGGCCCAGGGGCTGGTGGCGGGCATCAACGCGGCGCTGAAGCTCAAGGGGGAAGCGCCCATGGTCCTGCGGCGGTCCGACGCGTATATCGGAACGCTCATCGACGACCTGGTGACCAAGGGCACAAACGAGCCCTACCGGATGATGACCTCCCGGACCGAATACCGGCTGATGCTCCGGCAGGACAACGCTGACGAGCGTCTGTGCGCCATCGGCCGCCGGGTAGGGCTGATCTCCGAGGCGCGCTACGGGGCAGTACAGGAGAAATACCGGACCGTCCGCCGGGAGATTTCCCGTCTGGAAAAGACCGGCCTGCCGGAGAGCGAAGGGCTCAACGCCTTCCTCACCGGACTGGGCACCGCCCCGGCAAAGGGCTCGGCCCGGCTTGGTGACCTGCTGCGCCGGCCCCAGGTCTCCTATGACAGCCTTGCGCCCTTTGACGAAGGACGGCCCGACCTCTCCCCGGAGATCCGGGAGGAGGTGGAGATCCAGGTCAAGTATGCCGGATATATCCAGCGGCAGCTCCGGCAGGTGGAGCAGTTCCGGAAAGAGGAAGACCGCGCGCTTCCGCCGGACATCGACTATCAGCAGATCACCGGCCTCCGTCTGGAGGCACGGCAGAAGCTTTCCGCCATCCGTCCGCTGAATCTGGGGCAGGCCTCCCGGGTGTCGGGCGTCAGTCCCGCAGATCTGGCTGTTTTGATGATCTATCTGGAATTGAGGGAAAAAGCATGATTTTTTACGACACTCACGCCCACTATGACGATGGGCGCTTCGATTCTGACCGGGAGACCCTTCTGCCGGAGCTTTACCGGCAGGGCATCGGCCTGATCAATACGATTGGTACGGATATTCCCTCCTCCCGGGCCTCCATCGCTCTGGCGGAGCAGTATCCCTTTATCTATGCGGTGGTGGGCGGCTGGCCAGGCAACGTGGGCGACATGACGGAGCAGGATCTGGAGGAATACCGCACCATGGCCTCCCACGAAAAGGTGGTTGCCATTGGAGAGATCGGTCTGGACTACTACTATGACGACGTGCCCCGGGAGATTCAGAAGCACTGGTTCGACCGGCAGATGGCGCTGGCGGCGGAGCTTTCCATGCCGGTGGTGGTCCATGACCGGGACGCCCACGGCGACTGCATGGACATGGTTCGGAAGTGGGCCGGCCAGGTCAAAGGCGTGTTCCACTGCTTTTCAGGCAGCGCAGAGATGGCCGTGGAGCTCACAAAGCTGGGCTGGTATGTAAGCTTTACCGGTGTGGTCACCTTCAAAAACGCCCGCCGTGCACTGGAGGCAGTGGCCGCGGTGTCCACGGACCGGATCATGATCGAAACCGACGCGCCGTATCTTGCCCCGGTCCCCTATCGCGGCAGACGGAACCACTCCGGATATGTACCGGAGGTGGCGAAGAAGATCGCCGAGATCAAAGGTTTGTCTCTGGAGGAGGTTGCCCGGATCACCACAGAAAACGGGAAACGGTTTTTCCGGATCTCGGAGTAATGGATATGAACGCCATTTCGCCAACCTGAAGGAGGACGATTCAATGACTAAACTGGAACTCGCACAAAAAATCGATCATACACTGCTAAAGCCCGACGCCACGGCGGAGCAGATCAAAAAGCTCTGTGCCGAGGCGGTAGAACACCGTTTCTGCTCCGTCTGCGTCAACTCCGGCCGGGCGGCGCTGGCAAAAAAATGTATCTCCGGCAGCGGCGTGAAGCTCTGCGTGGTGGTGGGATTCCCGCTGGGCTGCTCCGTGACCAAGGCCGCCGAAGCTGCCGCCATGGCAGAGCTGGGCGCCGATGAAATCGACATGGTCCTGGATGTGGGCCGTGCAAAGGACGGCGACTGGGGCGCCGTGGAGGCTGACATCCGTGCCGTTCGGAGCGCCTGCTCCAAGCAGGTCCTGAAGGTGATCCTGGAGACCTGCCTTTTGACGGAGACGGAGATCATTTGGGCCTGTCAGGCGGCCAAAAACGCCGGCGCAGACTTTGTCAAGACCTCCACAGGTTTCTCCTCCGGCGGCGCGAAAGCGGAAGACGTGGCGCTGATGAAACAGGCCGCTGGCGGTCTGCGGGTCAAGGCCAGCGGAGGGATCCACACCTTTCAGGAGGCCATGACCATGATCGATGCCGGTGCCGACCGGATCGGCGCCAGTGCAGGCATCGCCATTCTATCCGGATTGGAGGAAGCACAATGAATCAGGTAAAAGCAATCGTCCTGGCCGCGGGCAAGGGCACCCGGCTCCAGTCGGAACAGTACAATCTGCCCAAGGTCCTGCGGGAAGCGGCCGGGAAACCGCTGCTGCACTATGTCTTGACGGCCCTGGATTTCCTGCCCCGGCAGGACACCATACTCGTGGTGGGATATATGCGGGATCAGGTCATCGCCCGGTTCCCGGAATACCCCTATGCGGTACAGGACCCGCAAAACGGCACCGGTCATGCGGTTCAGTGCGCCAGAGAACATCTGAAGGACTTTCACGGTGCCGTTCTGGTCTGCTGCGGAGATATGCCACTGCTGAAAAAGGAGACCTATCAGGCGCTGGTCTCCGAGCATGAACACAACGACTGTGTCTGCACGTTCCTCACCGGCACCAGCGATCTGGATCTTCCCTACGGCCGGATTCTGCGGGACAAAAACGGCGCGTTCAAGCAGGTCGTGGAGGACAAGGACTGCACGCCGGAACAGCGTCAGATCCGGGAACTGAACGCAGGGGTCTATGTATTTGACTGTCAGGAGCTTCTCGCCTGTCTGAACCTGCTGAAGAACAACAATGCCCAGGGAGAGTACTATCTCACAGACGTTCCGGCACTCATGCAGGAACGTGGTGGAAAGATCGGTCTGTGCCGCGTAGAGCTCGACGAACAGATCATCGGTGTCAACACACCGGAACAGTTGGAAACCGTAGAGCAGTTTATCCGCCAGCATTCATAATTTTTAGTTGACGCGGCAAAGTTTTCGTGATAAAATATGAGAGCTTTGCTGGTATAGCTCAGTCGGTAGAGCAGCTGATTCGTAATCAGCAGGTCGTGTGTTCGAGTCACATTACCAGCTCCACAAAACATCCGGTTTCGCCTTGAAACCGGGTGTTTTTCTAACTTTTTTGTCTTTTTTCTTTTTGCTTTTTACGGTTCTGCTCCTTATTTGCTCCTTATGGGTCCCAAAAAACACGCTGCATTACCATTTATACATCGCTTTTCGATGGCTTTTGGGATGTTAAAATCATACTCTGCAGAGCTTCCGCCGCTTCTGCCTGCGCAGTTTTTAATTCATGCGTGTAAATTTTCATCGTCGTATCCGGAGACGCATGCCCCAACTGTCCAGCCACGGTGCTTACCGCATGATGATGCGCTATTAGAAACGACGCCGCCGTATGTCTCAGACTATGTATTGATATATCCGGCAGATCGTTTTTCCGCACCACTCCCCTGAACCATGATGAAAGAACGTCCGGATTCATGGCTTTCCCATCCCACGTAACAAATACTCTGCCGCAGTCGGTCCATAAATCACCTATTTCCCGCTTTCGTATTTCCTGTGCATCCTGGTATTCCTGCAATACCTTAAGGACTTCATCGCCAACTTTTATTGTGCGGCAGGAACTCTCATTTTTGGTTTCATCTGAGAATATCCCCTCCTCTGGCAGATACTGAACCGTTTTTGTGATATGGATTAAACTTCGGTCCCAGTCGATATCGGCCCAGTCCAGCCCCATCAATTCCCCACGCCGCATACCAGTAAGGAGGAGTACAATTACAGCCGTACGGTATCGTATATCCTGTGACTCCAATGCATCCATCAGTTTTTGTACTTCCTCTTCCTGCAAGTACCGCAAACGCTTTTTTTCTTTTTTGGGAGGTTCCACGCGACGCAACGGGTTCTCCATCAGATACTGCCAGTACACAGCTTTCTGGAGAATACTTGAAAGCAGATGATGATAATGTAATATGGTGTTTTCTGACAACACACCCGGATTTGCTGCCATAAACAGCTGCTGAAAAGGGATTTCCATTGCTGCAGATACCGATTTTGCTGTAGCTCTGGATACATTTCTACCTGCAATCAGCGCATCAACTGTACTGGTGCCAATCATTGCTTTTTCCGCAAATTTCTTTTTTGTATATCTCTTCTCCTGCAGCAGTTCCTTGAAGTCGACAGCGCTCTGATACTTATCATCCTCTCTGATTCCCACTTCCCGCAAATCATCATAAAATGCATAGATCATCGTGGGAGTGATATCCTTGAGCTTGCGCTGCCCAAACGCCGCTGTAATATGTTGCAGCTGATGCTTGTAGCCATACATCGTTTTTTTGCGCAGATTGTTTTCCGCGTAGTCCCGCCACCAGATTTTCACAAAATCTCCAAATCGGATATTATCATCTAATATCTTGCCGTTACGGCACTGTTCCTCGAACAAAACTGCTTGCCGATTAAGCTCTTTTTCAATCTGCCGCTTTGTCATTCCTGCCGGCGGTGTCCACGTCAGAAACTTAGCCTGCTGGTTGCCGTCGGCGGAGTACCCGAGGGATAGGAAAGCCGTGATCGATTTCGAGGATATACTTGATATCACCCCGGAGAAGTCGGACCTCTTCGATGACGCGCCGGACGAGGTGTGGTGAACACGCCAGCGAGTGTGGCCAGGGAAAAATGGATAAAAAAATAGCGGAGCCGAAGCTCCGCTGTGGGTACTGCCATGCACACGGGCTCGGGCGTGTCCATTGGAAAAATGAGTAAAAAAAATAGGGCCAGAGCTGAAAAGCCCTGACCCGTGAATGGTCCGGAGGAAGATATGTGCTGCCGATACTACATGGAAATGAGCCCTGAGCTGCGTCCTATCGTCGAGGAAATGAACCGAGCACCACTAGCCTCCAAGATGCGGGACAAGCTGGGAAAAGCTCTCACGACCTCGGGGGAAGTCCGCCCAACGGACATCGTGCCGACGATTGCCAGCTCTCCATCTGGTGCTCGGAAAGTGTACCCCATGCTCTGGGGATTTACAGCCAAAGGTGTGGACAGGCCGATTGTCAACGCCAGAGTCGAAAGTGCCAAGGACAAACCTCTATGGAAAGATGCATGGAAGTCACACCGCTGCATCGTCCCCGCAAGCTATTACTTTGAGTGGGAGCATTTGCTCACACCGTCTAGGAAACCCAAAACTGGTGACAAGTATATGATACAGCCGCGTGGGGCAGAGGTCTGCTACATGGCAGGGCTCTATCAGATCGTGGAGTTCCGTGATCTGAAGTATCCTGTGTTTACGATTCTCACAAGGGAGCCAAGTCAGGGGCTTCGGCGAATCCATGACCGAATGCCAGTCATTCTACCATCGAATTTAATCGACGACTGGATACGGCCTGATAACGATCCGGAAGTGTTGGTGAAAGCCGCTCTTACTGAAATGGTTTTTGAGAAAGCAATTTAATAGTCAAAGAAAGTCAAATTTCAAAATGGGCAAAAAATAAGGGGATGGCCGCACTTGACCATCCCCAGCTTTATATGCGCTGAAGAACTGCTAATTTTTTGAACCGTTTTGCGCAGATTATTTGAATCTACAATTTAACTGAAAAGTTAACGGAAATGGGAATAAAAACTCAAATATTCGGTTTTTATAACTTTTTTGTTGGCTAATCCTTTCGAAAACCT
>JAFUFT010000087.1 GCA_017469795.1 Oscillospiraceae bacterium | reverse complement strand
TATAGCACACATTCTCCAAAAGGTCAAGAACTTTTTACACTTTTCAGAGAAAATTTTTGAGCCCCGCTGCGCTTTCACGCCCGGTTCTCAAGTGCTCGGCTATTATAGCCCCTACACCCCGGTTTGTCAACTGGTTTTTTCGTTTTTTGTCAGAAACACAACCCATAGCACAAAAAGCGGCAGCAACCCCCAAAATACAGTTTCCGTGATTTGCCGTACCTGCTCCGAAAGGGCCCGGAACAACCATTCCAGCAGAAATACCACCGCCAGCACACCGCAGGATTTCCATTTGTTGGATCGTTTTAACCCCAAAGCAGCCGTTTCTCCCGCCAAAAGCAGAATCCCGAAACCTCCCATCAGCAGCGCCGCAGCCACCAGGGCTTCCATCCTCTGCAGAACGCCCAGGATCCGCACAGTTTGTACCGAGCGGTACAGCGGAAACGCCTCCGCCTGCGCCAACGCGTTTCCAAGAGCTCCGTAGGTCAAAACGCTCAGTCCCAAGCTCACGCCTGCGCTTGCCCCGTACCAGAGCCAACTCCGGACGTCCCTTTTTTCGCGTTCCAGGCACCACCAGGGACTGGCCGCCGCCGCACTGATCCACACCTGCTTCCAGTCCGCTGCAGCAGGCCTGGTCCACTGCACCGCGGATTCGCCCAGACCAAACAGCAGGACCGCGCCAAGAACCGGCAGCAGAATCATCCCCAGGATCGCAGCGGTGCTCTCAACGCCCCTCTTTGTCCCCCGCATTCCCCGCCACAGGAGCAGCAGAAGCATCAGGGACACGAATGGAAACGTACTGTCCTCCGGAAACGCCCGTTCCGCACCGAGAACGGCTGCAGTCATCGTCAGGACGCCGAGCAGCAGCACGACCCATTTCGGTCCCGAAATGGGTTCCCGGCGACAGTGGCCCAGGGCAAGCATCACCAGCGTACTCACCATCCAACCTAACATGACAGCGGGCCAGGCGAATCTCGCTGTCGCCATTGCCGCAGTCGCCGCCGTCACGCAGAATCCCGCCGCCCCGTTACGAATCCGCATGGTCTGCCTCCAGTTTCGCCGGTTCGACCGGTTTCCCGGACAATGTTCCGTTTTTCATCTGCGCCAGCGTGGGAATATCCTTCCGCCGCTGTTCCTTCGCTGTCAGCACCGGTTCCAGTTCTTCCAGGTTTTCCGGCTCCTCCGCAGCCCGGTAAACATACGCGCCTGCGGGAAGTTGATCCGGCAGTTCGGACAGATCCAGATACCGCTCCGCATCCTTCAGGAAGATCACGCGCCGGGCCTGCCTGAGAAACAGCTTCCCCGGCACCTTGTCATCCAGCCGTTCGATCGCTGATGCCGAATCGGCGCCTGTTCCCTCGATCCCACCTGTCCGGAATGTCACGGTCTCGCGACCCGTCTCGACCTGAAGCGACTCTACTATATATAATGTGCTGGTGTCCTCCTGCTCGAAGGGCCACATGTCCAGCAGATCCAGTGTTAGGAAAGCAGTCAGGCACAGGATCCATTTCTTCATAAAACTACCTCTGATTCCTGAGATTGCCGGGATGCAATTCCCGTTTGCGGTATTTCGACACGGCAAGCCGGGGACGGAGCGTGGGGAGCTTCCCCTGATCCAGCGGGTCGAGATAGGGGACCCCCAGGCACTTGAGATCTCCCAGATGCAGGAACAGCAGAAGAAACACGCCGGTCACGCCTGCCAGTCCGGCCACCGCTCCGCCCAACGCGATCGCAAACCTCCACAGTCGCACCGCGTCCGCCAGATCCTGCTGGGGCAGGGTAAACCCGCAGACTCCGGCAGCCGCCACCACGATCAGCGATGCGGGGGAAATCAGGCTGGCCTCCACTGCCGCCGTCCCCACCACCAGTCCCCCGATGATGGACGCCGCCTGGCCCAGATTCTGGGGCAGGTGTAGTCCCGCCTCCTGCAGGAGTTCAAAGGCAATCAGCAGGAGCATGACCTCTATCCCCGTGGGCAGCGGCACCGCCTGCCGGCTCTCCTCAATGGCCAGCAGCAGCGCCAGCGGGATCATCTCCTGATGGAACAGGCAGACCGCAGCGAAGATTCCCGGCATCAGCAGCGCCGCCGCCACGCTGAGATACCGCAAAAACCGTACGGCTGATGCAACCGCGTAGTTCCCGCTCCGGTCCTCCGGGGATTCCAGTTGATCCGTCAGGGTACAGGGCAGCAGATAGCCCAGGGGCAGTCCATCCACCAGCACTCCCACCCGGCCCGCCAGAAGTCCCCAGGCAAACCGGTCCGGCCGCTCCGTGAACAGAGCCAACGGGAATGCGGTCTTTCGGGAACCCGTCAGATATTCCTCCACGGAAGCCGGCGTTAGGAGGCCGTCAATGTCGATGCTCCGGATCCGGGAGGACACCGCCTCCACCAGTGAGGGATCCGTAATCCCCGCCAGAGAGCACACCGTCACATTGGTCAGGCTTCGGCGTCCCACTACCTGCTCCTCCAGCCGCAGTTCCGGGGCGCGCAGATGCCGCCGGAGCAGACTCGTGTTGGTCCGAACCGTCTCCGTAAAGGCGTCTTTGGCGCTCTTAATGGTGGTCTCGACCTGCGGCGGCGCAATCCCCCGTTTCTCCCCGGTCTTGACTTCAAAGGCAGCCGCGTCGTCCCTTCCGAATAACACAAGGCAGAATCCGTTGACCAGCAGCGACGCCGCCGTGTCCAGATCCGGCACCGGAACAGATACCGCGTTCGGCACCGCCCGCAGGGCTGCCAGTACCCCATCCAGCGGCAGACGGCTCTGCTGCAGGGGCTTGACTACAAAATCAGAGATGTCCGTGCTTGACACCAGTCCGTCGATGGCGTAGACGAACACCGGATCCCCCCGGATCCCGGTCTCCACCCGGCGCACGGTAAAATCTGCCGCTCCCTGGAAAACGGCGCATAGATTCTCGTGGGTCAGCGGCGCCGGATATTTCGGCTCCGGTCTCGGATGCGGCCGGCTGTCCATGGCAATCACCTCCCTGTCAGTATGCCCGATGACAGGAAAACCATACCGCACGCCCCAGTCCCTTCCGAAAAATCCTTACATATGCTTGACATTCAGGCCGCAGGCTGTTATAATATCCATAAGTTAGTTTTGTATAACCATCTTCGGATGGTTTCTTTTCCACGGGTTGGTTAGTTTTTTCTAACCAAGAAAGAGAGGTTGTTATGAGCGCAGTCATCATCGGCGGCAACGAGTGTATGGTCCGCCGCTATCAGGATATCTGTAAGAGCCACGGATTCCGCGCCAAGGTCTTCGCGAAGGAAAACGGGCCCATGAAGAAGAAGATCGGTTCTCCGGACCTGATGATCGTATTCACCGGGACCGTCTCGCACAAAATGGTCATCTGTGCTGTACAGGAGGCCAAGCGGAACAACGTACCCATTGTCCACGTTCACTCCAGCAGTGCCTCCGCCCTGCAGCAGGCGCTCTCTGACCGTCTGTCCAACTAACCCTCCAAAATCGGGTAGGAGGTCACCCATTAGTTGAGTGACCGTCCTCCCACACCACCGTGCGTACCGTTCGGTACACGGCGGTTCAATCGCATAAGTGCAGATGCTCGTACAGGCCAAGGGCGCTTACAAGCCCGGCCTGTGCGAG
>JAFUFT010000086.1 GCA_017469795.1 Oscillospiraceae bacterium | reverse complement strand
TCCTGATCTAAATAGAAAAAGCCGACCGCGAGGTCGGCTTTTTCTATCAGAATTGTATGGCAGGATCAACGATTGGCAATGGCCTCCTGGTCCCCTTCCGGGATCTCCACAGGCCGTTTGTCAATGAGATAGCATAGGATAAAGGTGATCAGCGCCAGGCCCCACTCCGGGTAGACTGGGTTGGGGAACATGGCCTTGAGGCCAGGAATCAGCAGCCACAGGATGAAGAAAATATAGCTCACCGCCAGCATCACCGTACCGGAGCTCTTTTTGAGCAGCTTGGGGCAGTAGAGGATCGGCACGAAGATAAAGGCAAAGGCCGGCGTGATGCAGCACATGGTCATAATGGTGGAGACGATCCCACGCATGAAGAAGGCCATGATCAGGGTGATTACCATCACGACGATCAGAATAATCCGGGACTGAAGGGCCTGCTGTTTTTCCGTCTGCTGGGGATTTTTCAGGATGGGCCGCACCACGTCATAGCTGATAAGCTGGGTGCAGGTCATGAGAAGCGCCACGCCGGTGGAGACGTTCACCGCCCACAGGGCAGCCATGCCCAATCCGGAGAACACCGGGTTCACAGACAGTACCACCCGGCTCATGGCCTGAGTCTTGACCTCCAGATCCGGGAACTGGACCCGGGCGATCAGGCCGATGATGGTGGAGATAATGGTAATAGGCACCATCATCAGCGCGCCGATGATCAGTCCGTTCCTGCCAGCCTTGCCGTCCTTGGCTGCGAAAATCTGCTGGGTGTTGGACTGGGTGGTAAAGCGGTTGGGAATCTCCGTTGCAAAATAGCTGATGAAAGTCAAGACACCGAGACCGCCCGTGATGGAGAGCCAGGGCGCACCGCTGGTGGTGGTCTCCGGGATAGCGTTAACCTGGGTAATCAGACTGTCCCAGCCGCCGATGTTAACGAGAGCAGCCACAAGACACAGGCCCAGACCGATGTACATAATGATCATATTGACCATGTTGGAGAGGCTTGCGCCCATCATGCCGCCCAGTGCGGAAATCACAAAGAATACAAGTGCTGTGATCACGACGCCCATATTATAGGAGATATAATCCGGGAACATGCTGGAGAGCATGGCACCGCCGCCGACAAACTGCAAAGCTGTGATGGCCATGGCGATCACCAGACCGCCCAGGCTCAGAAGCCAGCGGGTGGTCTCGCCGCAATAGGCCTTGGCCATGGAGGGCATGGTGTTATAGGGCAGGGCCCGCATCCGCTTTGCGCCGAAAACGGCCAATACGATTAGCGCAACCGCTCCGGCAAAACCGGCGCAGGCGCCGGAGAGGCCGGCGGTCTGAACCTGCTCGGCGATTCCGGTGGTATTGATGGAGCCGATGCCCGCGCCGGCCATCATAAAGGCCACCAGCGCAGTGGGCAGGCTCTTGCTGGCCATCAGGAAGCTGCCAGTTTCACCGGCGGCTTCTTTTTCCTTCTGGCGGCGCTGGGCCCAGGCGGACACGCCAAACAATACAACCAGATATAGAACAATAATGATACAGGTGATTAACGTTTTCATTTAATCGTCCCCTTCTGAAGATAATCCGAATCGTACGGAAACATCAGCATTGGAGACCTCAGGCGTACTCAGTATAGCAATTTGACCAAGTTCCGTCCATGGCGCATCCCATAAAGAATCGTAAAAAGTCGCCGTTTCACATTGTAGTAACGTCCAAAATTCCGACTTTCTTTGTTGGTAATCGTTCGAGGACGGCAAGAGAAGCATTTCCGGACAGGGAAAATCTGTTTGTAACATCCTACAAAGATTTTTGCGGTTTTCTCTGTTTTCCTCCAAATCCGATTTTTCCTCTCGGATTTTCTTCCGTCAATTTGCACATTTTTCTGGAGCAGATTCCGGCATACAAGGCACTTCCCTTTGGAAGACCCGTTTGTATCTTTTGCAGGCGAGCCAATGACGAAGAGCCTGGAATTCCTTTATAATGATGTCAGTCAGGAACGATGCAGATGCCGAGACCTCAGGCAAGATCCGGTATCCAAGTTTCCACATCGGACACCTATTTTATTAAGGAGGAACAAACAATGATCCAGAAAGCAGCAGACGTCAAGTTGAAGGTCCTTCCCGTGCTGGCCACCGCCGAGCACCTCTATTATTATGAAGGCCCCTGCCGTTTCGGCCACGGCGAGGCGCTGCAGCCCGGCTATGACCGCCTGGCCAACGCCCAGAAGGTGGAGACCTTCCTGGAGAAGGTGCGGGAATGTAGCGAGGAAGCAGGCGGCATTGAGCTGATGGAGCCTGTGTATCTCGAGCGCACGGACGATTGGGACAACCATGAGGCCATGTGGGAAAAAGCTGCTCCTTCTGCCCGGGAGTGCGACTTTGCAGTATGTATGCAGGGCATTGCCTGCGACGACCTGATCATGGAGTTTGGCGAGCGCTTCAAGAAGCCCATTGCCACCACCCCCATCTCCGGCTTCTCCGGCACCATCACCGTTGCCACCATGAAGGCCCGGACCAACGATTATGAGGCCTACGGCTTCTATAAGTGGGATGACCTGACCCGGACCCTCAAGACCCTCCGGGCCCGCAAGGTGATCCAGACCACCCGGATCCTCTGCATCACCCGCTTCGGCAACCCCACCTCCTACAGCTCCGTGGACTCCTTCAACAGCTATGAGGCCATCACCGCCAAGCTGGGTGTTCGCTTCCGCTTCCTCAATCTCCATGAGTTCTTCGATCAGCTCAGCCCCGCTGTGGAAGGCGGCAACGTGACCACCCCGGGCCGCAAGACCCCGGATCTCACCGAGGAGGATCTCAAGAAGGCCGAGGCCATCACCGATGAGCTGATCGCCGGCGCCGAAGAGGTGACCATGGATCGGGATAAGATCCTGAAATCCGCCATCGCCTATGTGATGGTCCAGAAGAATATGGATCTGAAGGACTGCTGCGGCTTTACCATGCCCTGCCCGGACGCCTGCTCCACCCGGCGGCTCAACGAGATCGGCTTTACCGCCTGCCTGACCCACTCCCTGAACATGGAACAGGGCATTCCCTCCGCATGCGAATACGACGTGGACGCCGTCCTGTCTCAGCAGGCCCTGATCGCCGTCTCCGGCAAGAGCCCCTATATGGGCAACACCTGCCCCATCCCCATGGAGAAGGGCCATCTGTCCGCCAGATTTGCTACCACGCCGGAGCAGCTCAAGAAGCTGGAGGCTCTGGATGACAACGAGAACCTGTACATGATGCAGCATTCCGTGGCCCATCGCCGCATCCATGATCATACGAAGAATTCCAAGTACGCTGTTCGGAATTTTGCCATCGATCAGGGCTTCGGCGCTACCATCCGCTATGACTTCGATCAGGACGCGGGCACCAAGCTGACCATGTGCCGGTTCTCTCCCGACGGCAGCAAGCTGTTCATCGGCACCGGCGAGGTCGTCATGGGCGGCGGCTACGAGGGCAACAACTGCTCTCAGCTCGTCTACTTCAAGGTCAAGGATCAGGCCAAGACCTGGAAGGGCCAGTGCATCGCCGGCAACCACTGCACCATGGTCTACGGCGACTATGTGCGGGAGCTTGTGGATCTGGCTGAGTCCCTGGGCGTGGAGCCTGTTGTGGCGGACTAAGCGATGGAGGACCGCGCTGCGATCCGGAAGCTGCTTTTGCGGTCCCGGCGGGAAGCGGATGCCCACATGGAGACCATCCGCACCGCCGATCCGCTGACCTATGATCTGCTGCACGAGGAGCTGTACCGGTATATCCTGGTGAAGTTCCTTTTGACAGACGAGGACCGGCCGGAGAACGACAGCTTTGCGGATCTGACGGAACTGTCCCTGGCGAAGAGCATGAAGGTATCTCCGGCGCTGGTGGAGGAATTTGACACCGCACAGAGCTGTGACGGCGCCACTTCCGCCATGGCCAAGAAGGTCCTGCTGTATCTGGCAATTCAGAGAGCGCTGCGGATTGAACTGCCTGCCAGGGAGAGCGCAACCGTAAAAACCATGCACGATGTGTCCCGCATGGTATGGAACGCATTATACGAAAATCCTGAATTTGCGGGAAAAATGCAGGAATAAGCAGAAGCCCCGCTGCGTTTGCCGCAGCGGGGCCAAGCCGTAAGGAGGAACCAACCATGTGGACACCCGAAGAGATTCGCCGTGATTTTCCGATCCTGGGGGAAACGGTGAACGGCAGGAATCTTGTCTATCTGGACAACGCTGCCACGACCCAGATGCCTGAGCCGGTCCTGGAAAAAATGTGCGCCCATTACCGCCATGACCATGCTAATGTCCACCGGGGGATTCATACGCTGTCGGAGCGATCCACCGAAGAGATGGAGCAGGCCCGATGTATTATCCAGGAGTTTATCGGCGCGGAGTACCCCGAAGAGATTATTTTCACCTCCGGCGCCACGGATTCCATCAATCTCCTGGCGCGCAGTCTCTCCTTCGGCCTGCTGAAGCCCGGAGATGAGATCCTCACAACGGAAATGGAGCACCATGCCAATCTGATCCCCTGGCAGGAGGTAGCAAGACGATGTAAGGCAAAACTGCGGATCGCTCCTATCACTGCATCGGGCGATCTGGATTATGGTTCCTTCCAGCAGATGCTGACGGCAAAAACACGTCTGGTGGCAGTGACCGGTGTGTCCAACGTGACCGGAACGGTGAACGATCTGTCTGCGATCATCCGGCAGGCCCACATGCATGGCGCCTGGGTTCTCGTGGACGCCTCCCAGATGATGCGGCACCAGGTCATCAATGTCAAGGCCCTGGACTGTGATTTTCTGTGCTTTTCCGGCCACAAAATGATGGGTCCCACGGGAACGGGCGTTCTCTATGGGAAAAAGGCCCTGCTGGAACAGCTTCCCCCGGACCGGTTCGGGGGCGGCATGGTGGATGAGGTCCGGCTGAAACGCGCTTCGTATGGGGACCTGCCCTATCGTCTGGAAGCCGGAACACCGAATATCGCAGGAATTATCGGCCTTGGGGCTGCGGCATGGTATCTCTCCGGCCTTGGGATTGAGGAGATCGCTAAGCGGGAAAAGCTCCTGCTGACTACTGCGGAAGCGGCGCTCAGACAGCGTGCTTCGGTCACAATTCTGGGTGAGCCCCAGAAGCGCGCCGGATGCATCAGCTTTAACGTCCAGGACGGTCATTGTTTCGACGTCGCCCGCCTGCTGGACCAGCTGGGGATTGCGGTGCGCTCCGGTCATCACTGTGCCCAGCCGCTGCTCCGCGCCTTCGGCCTCGATGGCGCAGTACGGATCTCTCCGGCTTTTTATAATACCACGGAAGAGATCATCCAAACCATGGACGCCCTGGATCGCTGTATTCGGGTGTTTGGAAAGGCGGCAAAGCGATGACAATGCTCCAGGAGAATCGAAAAAAGCTGCGGGAGGAGTTTTCGGAGTTTGAAGACGGATTTGAGCGATACGCTTATCTGGTGGAGATCTCCGGCCTGTTGCCGCCCATGCCTGCAGCACAGCACATTCCGGAAAATCTGGTCCGCGGATGTCAGAGTCAGGTGTGGCTGCACGCCTGGTGCGAGGAAGGCAGATTCTATTTCAGCGGTGATTCCGATACTCTGATCATCAAGGGCGTTCTTCTGCTGCTTCAGGATCTGGTATGTGGCATTCCCTTGGAGGAAGCCGCAACACTGGAGATCGATGTGCTCGGAGACGCCGGACTCACAGCGGAATTCTCGGATACCCGGCAAAAGGGCATTGGTGCGGCAGTGGAAAAGCTTCGGGATGCGGCAAAGACGCTTGTAAGAAGCATGTAGGCAAAAAGAGACGGAAACAAGTGACTTGCCATCGGAACAGGGCCGCCATGCCTTTTCGCACGGCGGCCCTTTAGTCGTGGTAATTCACACCTTAATATCCTTGTACGCCAAAATGTACTCCATAAACCGTCTGGACGGGGCTGAAACCTTGTTGTAGTCCTGAAAGACAAACGCAATACAGTAGGTCAGCGTGTCATCCGCAAAGGGTACCACCCGGATGTTTGGGTACCGTGACGCCACAGTAGGACTGTCAATGCCAAGGAACACGCCTTTGCCGCGGTCTACCAATTTGTATAGCTCGGTGATGTCTGCGGATTCGTAGGTGACGTTCGGCGTGAATCCGCAGCGCCTGGACTGATCTGCAAGAATGCTGTGATAATGGGAGCGCTTCTCCATGGCCAGGAAGTTTTCTCCGCTGAGCACAGAGAAATCCACCTGTTTCCCCGCTGCAAGCGGATTGTCCTTGTGGACGTACAGGCGCAGGGGCATGGTCTTCAGCGGGATATAGTCAAACCGCTGTCCGTGCCGGTTTTCCGGGATGGCCAGCAGGCCAAAGTGACGCTCGTCCTCCGCTACATACTGATCTACCTCCCGGTCAGGCATCTCCAGCCGCTCCAGCGTGATCTCGGGATGCTCTTCCTGAAACGAAAACAGCAGCTCCGTGTCCAGGATCCCGAAGATCAGCGGGGCACAGGCAAAGCTGACCTTCTGTGGGCCTTGTTCCAAGTGGGACAGGGCCTCACGCAGCGTACTGCGGTAGCTCTGCACAATAGGGGAAAACCGGTCGTAGAAGTATTGCCCCTCCTCGGTGAGGCAGATCCCCCGGGAGGACCGCGTAAGCAGCTTGCAGCCAAGCTCGGCTTCCATGTTGCCGATGCAGCGACTCAGGGCCTGCTGAGAGATGAACAGTGCCTCCGCCGACTGGGAGATGGATTTGTGCCGGCAGGTTTCTATGAAATACTCAATATGCTTGAACTCCATGAGCACCCCTCCTGATAGGAACAGTATAGCAAAGCCCTGATACAATTTCAAGTTGTATCAGGGACAACTTTTTAGTCATTCTCAGGGTTCGTTTTCGCGCTTATAATGTGGTCAAAGGGCTTGTCATTACAGCAGTGACAATGGTAATCTTTAAGCGGCTTCGCCCGATCCTCAAGGGCAGAGAGTGAGGAGGTATTCCGATGGAAACCAAAGACTTTCTTTCTTATATCTCAAATGTGATTCACACCACCATCGTGGCCACGGTGGACGACGAGGGCCTGCCCGTCACCGCCGCCATTGACATGATGGACAGTGACGAAAGTTCTCTCTATTTCCTGACGGCCAAAGGAAAGGGCTTCTACGACCGGCTCCGCAAGCGGGAGTTTCTGGCCATGACGGCGATGAAGGGTGAGGATACCATGCACTCCGTGGCGGTGTCTCTTCGGGGCAAGGTGCGGGAGTTGGGATCAGAACCACTGGAGCGGCTCTTTGCAAAGAATCCCTATATGCTTGAAATCTATCCCACAGCGGCTTCCAGAAGCGCATTGACGGTATTCCAGATCTATGCGGGGTCTGGGGAATGGTTCGATCTGAGCAAAAAGCCCATTGAGCGCGCCTCCTTCACTTTTGGCGGAGCAGCTAAGACAGAAGAGGGCTACTTCATCACAGGCGCCTGCATCGGCTGCGGAACCTGTGTCAGCGTATGTCCTCAAAACTGTATTGACAGTTGCAATATTCCGTTTGTAATCGACCCGCATCACTGCCTGCACTGCGGCAACTGCCGCCGGGACTGCCCTGTGGGCGCGGTAGAAAAGCTGGGAGGCTGATGATATGAACCAGAAAGAACGACTGGATTACCTGGTGGCGGCATTCAAAGAGGATTCCGCCGACTACAAATGGCTGCGCGTGGGAAACGACGAAGATGCAAAGCGCACCGCTCTGCGCAGTCTCATGAATATCCGGATGCCGAAGCCCTTGCCCGCAGAGGTGCTGGCGATTCAGGACGAGTATCTGGGAGCGCGGGCGGAGGAGCGGGGGATCGTCACGCTATCAGGCATTCCCACCATCCGGGAACAGTACGGTTCATGTCACAGTTTTGCGGATCAGATCTCCATCTGGCAGGGCGATATCACGCTGCTGGCTGTGGACGCCATTGTCAATGCCGCCAATTCACAGATGCTGGGATGTTTCCGGCCCATGCACGCCTGTATCGACAACTGCATCCACTCCTTTGCCGGAGTTCAGCTTCGGGCGGCCTGCTCAGAGAAGATGGAGGCGCTCCGTGAGCAGTACGGGCAGGATTACGAGCAGCCCACGGCGATCCCCATGCTGACGGATGCATACAATCTGCCTGCCAGATCGGTGATCCATGTGGTGGGGCCCGTTGTCTATGAGGCTCTGACACCGGAATTGGAGCAGAACCTGGCGGATTGCTACCGGAACGTATTGGATCTGTGCAGGGAGCATGACCTGAAAAGCGTGGCCTTCTGCTGCATCTCCACCGGTGTCTTTCGGTTCCCCAATGAGCGGGCCGCCGAGATCGCAGTGGAGACGGTGACAGACTGGCTCTCTGCGCATCAGGGAGTCATGGAGAGGGTGATTTTCAATGTTTTCAAGGAGACAGACAAAGCCTGCTATGAAAAGCTTCTCCGATAGCCGGCCCGACGGCTACCGGGAGACGATCCAGAAGGGGGTGACTGCCGTGCGGCAGTATGATACAAAGATATCCTATGGGAACGGAACCAAAGGCGAGCAGCTTGCGAGGTTGAAAACTGAGCTTCAGACTGCGGACGCCATCGTGATTGGCGCGGGAGCGGGACTGTCCACGGCGGCGGGACTAACCTACAACGGGGAGCGGTTTCGGAAATATTTCCAGGACTTTGCGGACAGGTATCACTTCGCAGATATGTACTCCGGCGGGTTCTATCCCTACAGCACGCCGGAGGAACAGTGGGCCTTCTGGAGCAGGAATATCTATATCAACCGGTATATGGACCCGCCGAAGCCGGTCTATCGGGATCTTCTGGAGCTGGTACAAGGCAAGGACTATTTCGTCATCACCACCAACGTGGACCATTGCTTCCAGAAGGCGGGATTCGACAAGCAGCGTTTGTTTTACACTCAGGGAGACTACGGCCTGTGGCAGTGCGAGGAGCCCTGCCATACCAGAACTTATGACAACGAAGAGACGGTCCGGCAGATGGTGCTGGCCCAGGGGTTTGAGATTGCAGAGGACGGAACGCTGTATTTGCCCGACGGCGTCACGCCGAAGATGGCGGTGCCTGCCGAATTGATTCCCCGCTGTCCCCGGTGCCTTAGGCCCATGACCATGAACCTCCGGGTGGATGATACCTTTGTGGAGGATCATGGCTGGCATGCTGCTTCGGAGCGATATTCGGAGTTTCTCCGGCGGCACGAAGGGATGCACATTCTTTATCTGGAAATCGGGGTCGGCGCCAATACGCCTGTGATCATCAAATATCCCTTCTGGCAGATGACGGCGGCCAACCCTCGGGCGGTCTACGCCTGCCTGAACTACAGCGAGGCATATTCTATCCGGCAACTTGAGGAGCAGTCCCTCTGCATAGACGGAGACACGGCGGATGTACTGAAACTTCTAAACAGAGAGACAGGAGGAGACTGACATGGCATATTCCAGATTTGGAACGGATTACGACAGGCTCACGGCGGACTTTGTGGGCAGGAGCGAAGACTATGAACCCAAGGTCGCGCAGACGCTGGATACCGGCATTGTGGTGGTTGGCGCGGGCATCTCCGGGTTGGCCGCCGCGGTGGAGGCGGTGAACCGGGGCATCCCTACAGTTCTGCTGGAGCACCGGAAGGTGGTGGGCGGCAGCGGCATGACCACCCTGGGGATCCTCGCCGTGGGCAGCCATTTCCAGAAGGAACAGGGCATCGAGATCTCCACCGGCGAGGTGATCCGTATGGAGCAGGAGACCTTTAACTACCGAGCGGACGGTGCAAGGCTCCGGGACATGATCTTTGCCTCGGCGGACAACCTCCACTGGCTGGAGGAAAACGGCGTGGAGTTCTCCGGGGTGGTGGATAAGTATATGGCGGACGGCCATGTGCCTACCTTCCACTGGTGGAAATCCAGTTTTGGCGGCGGGGCCTATGTGAATCCAATGCGGGAGACCTTTGAGCGGAAGGGCGGAACGCTTCTGCTCCGGACTGCGGCCAGAAAGCTGATTGTTGAAAACGGGACCGTCAGAGGCCTCTATGCGGTAAAGGCCGACGGATCGGTGTTAAGAATCAATGCGAAAGCTGTAATCCTTGCCAACGGCGGCTTTGAGCAGAACAAGGATCTGCTGGCCTCCCGGGGCTACGATCCGGAGGACCTCTCGTTCATGGGTGCGGTGGGCCACGACGGCTCCGGCCACTTTATGGCCTGGGACGCAGGAGGCGGCAACAATATGGAGATCTCCGCCCTCGTGGAGACGCCCTACAACAAGAATCTTCCCGGCATCTGCATGCGTGGCTACTGCCAGCTCTGGATGGGCATGCGGGGACGGCAGATGTGCGTCAATGGACGGGGCGAGCGCTTCTTCGACGAGAGCGCCTCCGACAAGCTCCGGGCATTTCCCCAGCTTGCCATCCAGCACCAGAAACGCTATGGGGCCTATGAGATCTACGATCAAAGGGTCATGGATGCGGCCATCGAGCAGGCGAAGGTGGATTCGCCCCGGTCCTGGGAGAAGGCGGCTACTGTGATTCAGGAAGCACTGGACAATGGCGCAGATGGCGTATGGAAGGCTGATACCATAGAGGAACTGGCGGACCTCACTGGCATTGACAAGGAGCGTCTGCTGAAAACCTATGCCGACTACACCCGTTACTGCGAGAATGGAAACGACGAGGAGTTTGGCAAGGCCCCGGACCGGCTTTGGAAGCTGACAGGCCCCTTCTACTGCATGAAGTACACGGAGCCCAACTACATTGCCACTCTGGGCGGCGTCCACACCGGGCGGGATTCCGAGGTTCTGGATGCAAAGGATCATGAGATTCCAGGGCTCTATGCCGTGGGAATGCTGGGCACGGAGCTTTGGCCGGGATATTATACCTATGGGATGCCCGGCGGGGCCAACGCCTTTAATGTGGATTCCGGAAGACGGGCAGTTCGCCATGCCGCGGAATATTGTATCTGAACGGAAAGGCCCTTGGAGCTTAATTGACTTCAAGGGCCTGGTTTCGTTTCAGACGATACTATCGTCCAGCAAAAAGTCCAGAATTCCAATATTCAGAATACCATTATCGTCATACCACCGCTTGCGGATATCATGACGAACGATGATCTTCGGGAAGAAATCTCCGGTTAATGCTAAGGGCCTGTTTTCAGTGAAAGCTTTTTCTTCCGTTGGGAGTGCGTATGCGGACTGAATATAGGTCTTCCTTCCTCCACGGGTAGCGATGAAGTCGATCTCCCTGGGCACCTGAACCGTCTGTCCGGATTTGTTCTTTTCGGTTCCGTATACGATGCCGATATCAACTTCGCAGCCCCGGATGCGCAGATCATTATAGATGATGTTCTCCATGATATGGGTCATTTCCTGCTGACGGAATCCGATACGGGTGTTTCTGAGACCCAGGTCATCGCAGTAGTACTTGTTCGGATAGTCGAAATAGTCCTTTCCCTTAACATTGAAGCGACGGCATTCTTCAAACAGATAGGCATCTGCCAGATGACCGATATAGGCCTTTACTGTATTGGGAGCAACAGTGTTTTCTCCATTCAGTCTTTGTCTGGAGTTTAGGGAGCTTGCGATATTGTTCGGATTTGTGAGCGATCCGATAGAGGAACAAAGAAGGTCCAGGGTAGCAGACAGCACATCTTCCCGCTTGATTTTTTTGCGCTCCACAATGTCCTTGAGATACACCTCAGAAAAAAGGGTCTTAAGGTAATTCATTTTTGCCGTATCATCCGGTCGTGAAAGAATCAGCGGAAGGCCGCCGTAAAAGGCGTAGTTGTCAAAGGCTTCCGCCTTGTCTCCTCCGACATAAGCATAGTACTCTGCAAAACTGAGCGGATGGACCCGGATCTCATCACTGCGTCCTCTGAACTCCGTAAGGATGTCGCTCGAAAGCATGCGTGAATTGCTGCCGGTCACGTAGATATCCAGATTCGAAAGCGATTTCAAGTCATTAAGTGCATCGTAGAAGGTAATGGTCTTTCCGACCGGATTATAAGGATTGGGAACTTCATCTGACATCTGTATCTCATCCACAAACAGATAGTACTGATCCGCCTTTCCCTCCACCTGCTCACGTACAACCTTTGCCAGTTCAAGAGGATTTCTGAAACGGATATCTTTGGCGAGATCCAGTTCATAGGTGAGAATGTGATCCTTAGAAACACCTTGTTCGAGCAGATGATTTCTAAAGATCGTGCGCAGCAGATAGGATTTTCCGCAGCGCCGAATCCCGGTAATCACTTTAACCTGCCCATCCCACATAAAAGAGATCAGCTTTTGCAGATAAAGGTCACGTTTGATTTCCATAGCATGCCTCCATTGAGAAGTTGGCTAATATATTATTCCACTTCTCAATCGAGATTATACAGGCGCATGGGCTCAAAGTCAAGATATCCGTTGAGAACTTCCGTAGTTTATTGTGCAAGTTCTCAACGGCAGTTCTTTTCCATCTGTAAAATGGCCCTCCCAGGGCCACTCAGTAGCCCTGCCAGGCCCACGGCAAACGACTTTTTCTCCCCTAAAAAATGACTCGTACAGTCAAGAGGAATGCCCTTGGAGAGTTTTTCATCTTCCTGTCCTGCATTCAGGAATGGCCGGATGTCCCTGCGTGCACAGGTAAAGCTGTCGGCATGGACTTTGGTTTTTGGGTGCTGAATTTGTTGCGAAAAGCTCGAAAAGATTGACTTCCTTCCGGTTGTCCCCTATGATGAAAATACCACGAAAAAGGAGTGTTCCTTATGAATCCCTACTATCCCAATCTGCTCTCCCCCCTGAAGGTGGGAACCGTCACCCTGAAAAACCGGATCTGTCTGGCGCCCATGAACCTCCGGGAGGTGGATCACAACGGCGGCTTCACTGCCCGGACCATTGCCTTTAATGAGCGGCTGGCCAAGGGCGGCGTGGCGCTCATCACCCTAGGCGAGGCCTGCGTCTCCCAGACCACCGGCTCCTCCGAGAGCTTCATGCTCCGAATCACCAATCCCGGCGCCTTCTTTTCCCTCTGCGACATCGCCGAGGCGGTCCACCGCTGGGGTGGGAAGATCTCCATGGAGATGAGCCACGCGGGCGCGCTGTGCATCCCCCAGAACAACTTCGGCAACCAGCCCATGAGCGCCTCGGCCTATATAAAGCCCACCGGCGTGGCCGTGCGGGAAATGACCGTCGAAGACATGGAGCAGGTGGCCGAGGACTTCGGAAACGCCGCTCTGACCCTAAAGAACGCGGGATTTGACATGGTGCAGTTCCATGCGGGCCACGGCTGGCTGATCCACCAGTTCCTGTCCCCCCGGACCAACAAGCGCACCGATGAATTCGGTGGTTCCCTGGAGAACCGCTGCCGGTTCCCGATTATGTGCCTCCAGAACATCCGGGAGAAGGTGGGCAAAAACTTTCCGGTGGACATGCGCATGACCGGTGACGAGATCATCGAGGGCGGCTATCACATCGAGGAGGGCAAGGAGATCGCCAGACTGCTGTCTCCCTATGTGGACATGATTCAAGTGTCCACCGGAGGCATCTACCATCCCGACGCCACCGCCCGCATGAGCCCCGGCGTGTTCATGGAAAAGGGCTGCAACGTGGACTTCGCCGCGGCCTTTAAATCCGTGGTGGACATCCCCGTTTCCACTGTGGCGGGCATCAACGAGCCGAACATGATGGAGCAGACCATTAAAGACGGCAAGGCCGACCTGATCCTCATGGGGCGGGGCCTGATCTGCGAGCCGGATATGCCCAACAAGCTGGCGGGAGGCCGCATGGAGGACTGCAACCGCTGCCTCCGCTGCAACGAGTGCCATGGTAGGCTCTTCGCCAAGAACTGGTTCCTCTGCACTCTGAATCCGGAGGTTGGCTTTGAGGATCGGCTGTCTATTCCAGCTGCTCCGGAGAAGAAGAAAAAGGTTCTGGTGGTGGGCGGCGGCCCCGGCGGGCTCATGGCGGCCTGGACGGCGGCCAAGCGTGGTCACCAGGTCACCCTCTGCGAGAAGGGCTCCGAGCTGGGCGGCGCCATCCGCTTTGCGGATCATGTTTACTTTAAGCGGGACATGGCCTACTGGCGGCACCAGATGGAAAAGCGGGTCGCGGAGTCCGGCGTGGATATTCGCCTGAACACTGAGGTCACAGCTGACTATATCCGTGAGATGAAACCCGACGCGGTGATCTGTGCCGTAGGGGCAGACCCGGCCCAGCCGCCCATTCCCGGACTGGACAACTCCAAGGTCATTGTGGGCGCAACGATGCATGACTCTGATCAGAACTACGGCGACAAGATTGTGATCATCGGCGGAGGTCTTGTGGGCTGCGAATCTGCTGCGGAGCTTCATGCGGAAGGGAAAGACGTGACTGTGGTGGAGATGCTGCCCGGCATCGCCCCCGGCTGCGGCGTGGCCCAGTCCAATGCTCTGCGGATCGGCATGACCGGCGTCAAGGTCCTGACCAAGACCGCCTGTAAGCGGGTCACCGACGAGGGCGTCTGGGTTCAGACCGAGGGCGAGGAAGAGAAGCTGCTCCCCGCCGACAGCGTGATCCTCTCCGCCGGCCTGCGGCCCAGATCGGCCCTGGTGGAGGAACTGCAAACGGCTAGCGTGCCGGAGTTCTACACCATCGGTGACTGCGCCGCCGCCCGGAAGATGGGCGACGCCATCCGGGAGGGTTACTATACGGCCGTAAACCTGTAAGAGTATACAACGACCCTGCCTGTTTGTTGCAGGCGGGGTCGTTTTTGTCAAAAGAGAACGGTAAGTCCCGGATTCCGGTTCGGAGAGCCTGTCACTCGTCAGACGCGGATTGATCGTCCACGTCCGATCTCAGCGGCAGCATAAAAGATGCTTTATAGTAATTGGAGTCCAGTCCCATTTGCAGCATTCCATCGCTTTTTCGGATCGTTTCCCGGACGATCCGCAGGCCTAAACCGTGATTTGCCGCATCCGGCTTGGTCGTTTGAAGCTCCGGGTTAGATGTGATCTTCTCTGCCCGGACACAGTTGGCGATCTCACAGTAAAGGTAGCCCTGGACGCATTTGAGCGTGATATGGATGTCCGGCTGCTCCTCGTCCAGGCTGGCCTCAATGGCGTTGTTGATCAGATTCAGAAATACCGTGCAGAAGGCTGCGTCGTCCACCGGCACGGCGGCAGGGATCAACACCTCGGAATAGATTTTAATTCCCGCATTCTGGGCCTGCCGAATCTTGCGGTTCAAGGCGTAGTCAATGGTGGGGTTTTCCGTGGAGATGGTGGAAAGGGCGTCGATGCTCTGACCAATCTCCTGTTCCAGATAGGCGTCCAGCTGAGCGTATTTCTCCTGGCGCAGCAGCGTGTGAATATACATATATCTGTTTTTCAGCTCGTGGCGCTCTAGCTTCAGCCGGTCTTCCAACTCTGCGGACAGGCGGTATCGCTCAACCTGTGCATTCGCTCTGTCCAGTGCCTGATCCAAACGTCGCTGCTCAGCAAAGAATCGAAGCATCGAGGCAAAGAGATAGTAGAGCAAGGGCATGGCCACCAGTATAATGGCCGCCAGGCTTTCCTCGCTGTATCTGGAAAAAACCTCTGCCCCGGAATAGCGGATACCGTAGAAGAGCAGGATGGAAGCGGGCGGATAGAGGGCCAGCAGATATTTCGGCGAAAAAATCCCTTTGGTGTCCGGCAACTTCACCCGGCTGCACAGCAGAGTGAACAGGCCCAGCAGCACATAGAGCAGCAGGGAGGTCAGCATGTCCAGCCACCGGTAGAGATTAGCCGGCATGGAATCCTCCGCCGAGTACAGAGGGATACAGGTGATCTTGAAGAGCTGAACAAAGGACAGGTAGAACAGGATATAGGTCAGTTTTACCACCGGGGAGCCCCGGAGCAGAACATGGGAAAACACCAGCGCCGACACCGCCGTACACAGGAACCCATACCAGTAAGGGTGCCGCGGATTGGCAGCGCCGGAGGCGGAGAATACCGCCGGGAGCATGAAGAAGGTCAGATAATACAGTACGATATACATGGCAAGCCCGCCGAGGAAGTAGACCGGCAGGCTTTTTCTGGCTTTCACGCCGAACAGGGCATAGAGGATCAGCAGCAGGAAGAACATGAGGATGCAGCCGTCCAGCTCCGCAGCTCGATAGATTTGATACAGCATTTGCACCTCCTAGGTGGACATCTGCAGGAACTGTTGTTTGATCTCTTCCTGCTTGCCCCGGCTCATGGGAATGGTGGTGCGGTCCGTCAGGACCACCTCGTTTTTTCCGATGTGGAAAACAAACTGACAGTTTACAAGATAACTTCGATGCGGGCGCAGAAAACGCTGGCCGTCAAGCTGAGCCTCTAAATCCATCAGGCGACAGCGTACCAGAGTGTCGGTGCTGCCGGTGACAATGCGGCAGTCCTTTCCCTGGGCTTCGATATAGCGGATGGTGTGAATGTCAAAGGAGTACACATCTCCGGAGCGGGCCTCCACAATAGTCAGCTGTCGGGGATGCCGCAGGGCAAGCTCCCCCAAAAGACTGTCCGCCAGAGAGGGAGCCAGGGCGTCAAACTGGCTCTTTCGGATAAAGCGGAAGGGCTGGACCTCAAAGGTCTGGAATACCAGCTCCTCTTTGTTGGAGACGAACACCACCAGAGCCTCCGGGGCGATTTCCCGGATCCGTCGGCAGACGGTGATGCCGTCGATGCCGGGCATTTCAATGTCGAGGAACACCATGTCATAGTGGTAGTGCTCCCGCAGCATAGCCAGAAACCGCTCTCCGCCGGAGAAGGAATCAAAGGCCACCGGCAGGCTCCGGGATTCGAATTCCTTTGCCAGTCGGGCCTGCATATAGCGCAGGATGTCCTGCTCGTCCTCTACGATTGCCGCCTGATACATGCCGTGTCCTCCGTTCCGCAGTTATCTACCTGTATTCTATCGCATTAAGCGCTGCTTGGAAAGTGCATTTCATACCCTATTTGAGCGTTTCATACCGGATCGGGAAAGAAGGACATTTCATCTGCTACAATGTCAGCGGATCATCCAAAAACTATATCGAAAGGAGTACACCCATGAAAAAGAATCGTTTGCTTGCATTGCTTCTGGCGCTGGCTCTGATGCTGAGCCTGGCGGCCTGCGGCAGCAGCAGCGCCCCTGCGGCCTCCAATCCGGAAGCGGGAAGCACAGCGGCGGCTCCTGCAGATGCCGGGAATGCAGGAGATGCGGGGAATGCAGGGGATGACACTGCTGACAACCCCTATGCAAACCCCTACGCCAACCCGGACGAGGGCGGCGACAATCCCTATGCCAACCCCTACGGCAATCCGAACGAGGGCGGCGACAATCCCTATGGCAATCCCTACGGCAACCCGAGCGAGGGCGGCGCTGCCCAGGAGGCTCCTGCGGTGGAGCTCTTCGGCGCAGAGAAATACGTCCCCACCCCCGGTGACGGCGCCAAGTACACGGTCACCGAAACCCCCGACGGCTGGATCGAGATCGCCAACGAGGGCGGCGAGACCTTGGGCCTTTCTCCCATTTCCGGCGTGAAGGTGGTGGAGGCCGACGGTTTTGCCTTCAAGGACCTGAACCAGAACGGCAAACTGGACCCCTATGAGGACTGGCGGCTTGGCAGCGCCGAGCGTACCAAGGACCTGATCGCCCAGATGGAGGGTGTGGAGAAGGCCACCATTCTGCTCCACAGCAACAATCTGGCTGACGCTTACAGCACCGAGCCTGTCACCACCCAGGACGTGACCTACACGGTCCTCATGGGCGGCGCCCGGGGCGGCGTCACCCGGAACGGCCTGCGCGGCAAGGACCATGCCGTCTGGGCCAACAATGCCCAGGCTGTGGCGGAGAGCGCCTGGTACGGCATCCCCGTCATGATTTCCATCGACCCCTCTTTCATCTCCGGAATGGTGGAATCTGTGTCTCTGGCCTCTACCATGAACCCGGAGCTGGCCGCGGAGATCGGTAAGGAAACCGCCAGGGAGTACCGCTCCATCGGCGTTACCGCTTTCCTGGGTCCCCAGGTGGACATCGCTTCTCCCACCCAGGACCGGGCGGGCGGCACCTATGGCGAGGATCCTCAGCTGACGCTGGATCTGGCTACCGCATATGTTAACGCCATGCAGTCCACTTATGACGACAGCGGCAAGGACCTGGGCTGGGGCGAGGACTCCGTCTACTGCTTCACCAAGCACTTTGCCGGCGCAGGCGCCACTGAGGGCGGCCGGAACGACCACTCTCCCACGGGCCGCTACGCCGTGTTCCCGGGGAACAATCTGGAAGCGCATCTGATCACCTACTTCGATGGCGTCTTCAACCTGCCCGGCAAGACCGGTACCTCCGGCATCATGACTGAGTATGCCATTGACGTGGACGGCGAAGGCGAACCCTACGGCGGCGAGTGGGCCGGCGCGTACAACCCCTATCTCAACGGCATGCTGGACGAATTCGGCTTCGACGGACTGAAGATCACCGACTGGGGCGTCTTTGAGTTCGCCGGCGTCTGGGGCGCGGAAGAGCTGCCACAGGCAGAGCGCGTGGCCCTGGGCTGGGAGCGTGGCGTGAATCTGCTGGGCGGTTTTGACGACACGCAGGTGATCGCCGATGCCTATGCCCTGCTGGCGGAGCGCAACGGTCAGGAGAAGGCCGACGAGATCATCGACAAGGCCGCAGGGAAGTTCATCCAGGTTATGATGGACCTGAATATGTTCGATCAGCCTTACGTGGACACAGCTGAGACTGCCAAACTGGTGGGCAGCGATGAGTCCGCCGCCTATGGGCTTGAGACCCAGCGGGAGTCTGTGGTCATGATCAAAAACGACGGCACCATCTCCAAGGACGGCGCCAAGGCCGACAAGCCCAAGGTCTATGTGCCCTATGTGTACAACACCGGCTTCAGCGTCAGCTGGATGGGCGGCATCAACCCCGGCAAGGGAAGCTGGTCCCCCAGCATGGACATCGACGCACTGAGCAAGTATTTCGACGTCATTACCGACACCGTGGGCGATCCCACCGGTGATCCTGACGACGAGGGCAACGCCACCTACAAGTCCACCGACATCATCCGCGCCTCCAAGGAGGACATCGCGGCCTGCGATTATGTACTGGTGGGCATGACGAATCCCTACAGCGTCTCCTATGACGACAACTATGTGGTGGCATGGATCTATCAGATGTCTTACGACAGCGGCCTGTTCTTTGAGGACACCACCTGGTATCCCGTTTCCCTCCAGTACGGCGCCTACAAGGCCGACACCGCCCGGGAGAAGTCCATCAGCGGCATGATCCTGCCCGACGGCACCCGGCAGAACCGGTCCTACAAGGGCGTAACTGCACCGGAAGCACCCAACTACGGTGATCTGGAGGCGCTCCAGTATGCCGCCGACGCTGCCGGCGATGTGCCGGTCATCGTCTCCATGAGCATGGAGCGGGGCATGGTCTGGTCCGAGGTGGAGCCTCTGGCCGACGTGATTCTGGTGAACTACAATAACCAGAAGCCCGACATGGTTGCCGAAGTCATCCTGGGCAAGACCGAGCCGAACGGACTGCTGGTGTTCCAGCAGCCCAAGGATATGGAGGAAGTTGAGAAGCAGCTGGAGGACGTGCCCCGGGATATGGAGTGCTATAAGGACTCTGACGGCAACGTCTACGATTTCGCCTTCGGCCTGAACTGGTCCGGGAAGATCAATGACGACCGGGTCAAGACTTATTCCAAAGATCCCATTGACACAATCAAGGGCTTTGACTACAAGGCCTACGAGGCAGCCAACAAGTAAACCCGTTTTGACAGGAAACAGTATGGCCACAGCATCTGCCCGCATACGGCAGATGCTGTGGCCTGTTTCAGCGCTTCGCAAACGCGAACGGGAAAACCGCAGACTTCAGCGCAGTGAGAAAGTACCAAGAGACCCTGGGGTCGAAAACTGATATCGTATTGTTTTGCCCGGGATGCTGTTTTTTGACGGCGTCCCGGGCACTTTTTCGGCATCAGTGCAGGCGTATTTCCCGCGCCGTTTTGTCGCCGTTTCGACAGCAGGCTAGTTTATGCTATCGTCTCTTTCGCTAACAACACAAACAATACATGATTTCTATATATGTTCTCCATATTGACAGATTAATATTACGAAGGCTTAATATGCCTCTTTTCCAAACACAGATGCACAGTACGGGCATCCGAAGGGATCCCTCTGCTGTGCGTCTGTGAAAAGAGAAGGAGACGCTGCCCTGGTATATTACGTGGAATTCATGCTGCTCAATGCATGATTCTAAATATTCAGAAAAGAGGAATGTGAATGAAACTGAAGAATTTGCTGGCCGTACTGCTATGCCTGTCCCTGATTGCCGGAGTACTTTGCGGCTGCGGCGGTTCCGGCACGGCTGCCGCGGAGGACACCACGTCCGCGGCGTCCGATGCTGCGGAAGAGACTGCGGAAGAGACTGCGGAAGAGACTGCGGAAGCCGCGGTGGCGGAAGCGGAGGCCAGCGGCGAAGCGGCTGAGCCTGCCGAGGAACCCGGCGAGGCGGCTGCGGCGGCCTCCGATGGTCTGATCACGACGGACTACACCTATGAGCTGCCGCTGTTCCCCGATGATCCGGACTGGACGTTCTCCATGTGGGTCAGCTTCTCGGACAGCGCCTCCAACTATATGCCCAACCAGTATGCGGACAACGTGGCCTATAAAGAGGTGGCGGAAAAGACCGGCGTGAACGTGGATATGCTCTGCATTTCCACCAGCTCCAACTCCGAGCAGTTTAATCTCCGCGTGGCCTCCGGCGATCTCCCCAACGTCATCACAAACGTGGCCCAGCTCTGGGACGGCTCCTTTGACGCTGCCATCGACGATGAGGTCTTCATTGACCTGGCAGAACTGGTGGAGAACTATATGCCCGCCTACTACGAGTGCTATCAGCAGCTGACGGATGATGAGAAGAAACAGCTCCACACCGATGAGGGCAACTTCCCCAAGCTGATCTCCATCAACAACTATCCGGACGGCGCAACCGAGGGCGCCTTCGTCCGGACCGACTATCTGGAGAAGGTCGGCCTCGACATCCCCACCACCTATGACGAGCTGGACGAGGTCCTCTATGCCTTCCAGTCCGAACTGGGACTGACGGAGCCCCTGATGGCGGTGGCCGGTCTTGTGCACACCTCCAACGCCCTGTGCTCCGGCTACGGCGTCAACGGCGGATTCTCCACCTTCCCCATGTTCTCCGATCCCTACTATGTGGTGGACGGCGAGGTGAAGTACGGCATTATCGAGGAGGGCTACAAGGAGTACATGGAGATGTTCCATAAGTACTACGAGGACGGCATCATCTCTCCGGACTTCATCTCCAAGAACTCCAACCCCATGGAATTTGTGGGGACCATTGCCTCCGGCACCACCGGCGTCTTCTTCGGTGAGACCAATATGGTGCCCAACTACTACATGGACGGCCAGGCCACCGATCCCGACTTTGAGATCGCGCCGCTGGCTCCCATCACCAAGACGGCGGGTGAACAGACCCACTTTGCCAACGCCAAGAATCATCTGTCCGGCCGTCTGGCGGGCATCTCTATCTCCACCGCAGACGTGGATCTGGAGAAGCTCGGCGCCTATCTCGACTACTTCTTTACCTATGAGGGCTCTCTGTACTCCGCCATGGGCGTAGAGGAGACCGACGGAAAGGAAGGCTCCTACATCTTCGACGCCAACGGCGATCTTCAGTACTCCGACTCCTGGAACAACTCTGAGCTGTCCGAGATGGAGAAGCCCACCTACTGGATCTACTCCTGCGTGCCCATGCTCTGCCCCAAGACCCCCAAGAGCTACACCATGGACCTGCAGTATGAGTGCGCCGACGTCTGGGAGACCAATGCCGATGCAGACTATCAGCTGCCGGAGGGCGTTTCCATGACGGTGGAGGACCAGGAGGAATACAACGCCATTTACGGTGATCTCCGGACCCTGGTGGAGGAGAACCTCTCCAAGTTTGCCGTG
>JAFUFT010000085.1 GCA_017469795.1 Oscillospiraceae bacterium | reverse complement strand
TGGGGTCTTGGATATATATTCCATGGAATCTCGGGCAGATGTTCGCCCGCCTTCGTGAACAGCTTCTGCATCTCCGTCTCCTCCTTGCCGGTTCTGAGCCTATCATAGCACGAAATCCTGCCAAAAGAAACAGCGGATCCGATCGGGAACAGTGCGGAAGTTTTCGGAATCGGAAAAGAACCGTTGAAAAAGACGAGAAAAAGAGTATAATGTCTATATGCCCGGAGAAAAACAGAAATGTGACGATAGACCTGTTCCAAATGGAGAAATGAATATGAGTACAGCAACAAAAAAACCTAAGAAAAAAGTGAAACAGCCCCACGGCGTTGCGTTTTATATGATTATCACCCTTGGTGTCCTGATGGTCATTGCGATTGCCGTGCTGACCGCATTCTATCTCTGGCTCTCCCCCTACAAGGATTATCCCTATATCCTTCCCAATGTAAGCTATGACGGACTGAATCTTGAGGGCTTGACCAAGGAGGAAGCGGAAAAAGCGATCACCATTGAGCTTGCAAGACGGGATTACAAGCTGACAATCGCCTTCCCGGACGGGGCGGAATATGAACTGGACCCGCCGCAGGAAGTCAAAACCGAAAACATTCCCGCGATCGTGGATCAGGCGTTCCAGTACGGCCGTGTCAACACGCAGCCCATGATGATGTATAACGCCATCAAGGCGGCAAGAGGCGCCTCCTATGAGATCCCGGCTTCGCTGACCATCGTCTATGACAAAGACGCGCTCCGCAAGCAGGTGGACGAGATGGTGGAGGAGCTTTCGATTGCCCCCGGCAGCGCGGAGGGCAGCGGCGATCCGGAGGCAAAGACGATCTCCGTAACGCCCGGTACACCGGGACGGACCGCAAATGCCGACTTGATTTATGAGGCGGCCTGCCAGGCGTATGATACGTTCCAGGTCGGAACGATCCAGGCCAGCTATCAGGATATCCCGGTCAATGAGGACCAGCTGAACGGCCTGGCCACGGCGCTCCAGAACCAGTACAGCGTTCCCGTCACGGAAACCTCTGTCAAGCTCGATGAGATGGCCCATGCCGCCAACGTGACCAAGGGTACCCCCGGATATGACGTCGATGTGGAAAAACTGGTGGACGACGTGACAGCGCAGGCCGCATCCGGTAATTTTGAGACTTATACGATGCCGATGACGGAGATCCTCCCCACGGCGGTGGATGTGTCTCTGATCTTTACGAGCCTGAAGATCGATCCCACTCCTGTGGAGTACCACGACGGACAGCTCACAGGCGGCGATTCCGGGTATGAAATCGACGGCGACGCCGCAAAAGCGGAGTTCGACGCATTAGATTGGGGCGAGTCGACCACCCTCCAGATGACGGAGATCCCGCCGGAGCACACGCTGGAAGAAGTCCAGGAGGTCCTGTTCCGGGACGAGCTTGGCTCCTGCCATACCAATCACACCAGCGAATACAACCGTACCACGAACCTGCGGCTGGCCTGTCAGGAGATCGACGGTATTGTTCTGAATTCCGGAGCGACCTTCTCCTTTAACACCTTTGTCGGCGAACGAACTGCGGAGAAGGGTTACCGGAAAGCCATCGTCTATGCCGACGGCGAGGAAGAGGCCGATGACGGCGGCGGCGTATGCCAGGTGGCGTCTACGCTGTATAACGCTGCGCTGTACGCCGAAATGGAAATCGATGATCGCATGGAGCACCGGTTTGTGGTCACTTATGTCCCCGCCGGCCTGGATGCCACCGTCTATTGGGGCGTGCAGGATTTCTGCTTCACCAATACAACGGATTACCCGATCCAGATCCATGCCTCCGTGTCCGGCGGGCAGGTCCACATCTCCATCGACGGAACGGATGATTACGGACATTCCGTCCGGCTGGAATCCTCTCAGGTCTCCTCCGACAGCGAGACCGTGTCCTACCAGGCCTGGCAGGTGATCTATGATTCCTACGGCGATCTGATCGAACGCAGAGACCTCGGCATCAGCACCTACGACCGGCATAAATAACAGTCGAAATGCGTATCCGGATATGATACCGGATACGCATTTCTTTGCTTTTTTTAGGAAATCCTATTGATTTTTGCCGAAAGCTGCGTTATGCTGAATTTGGTTGAAACACAACACTAAGGAGGTCTGAACCATGGGAAAATTTGTCATCAAACAAACAAAAACAGGCGTGAAATTTGATCTGAAAGCGATTAATGGCGAAGTAATCGCCACCTCTGAGGTCTACACCACGGAAGCTTCCTGCCGCAAGGGAATCGCCAGCGTTGCAAAAAACGCTCCTATCGCCAATATTGAAGATCAGACCGTGGACGGCTATGAGGTTCAGAAACATCCTAAATTTGAGATTTACACGGATAAGGCCGGGGAATTCCGCTTCCGTCTGAAAGCGACCAACGGCCAGATCATTGCTGTCAGCGAAGGCTATAAGGCAATGCGCAGCTGCACCAACGGTATCGCGTCGGTTCGGAAAAATGCGGTGGATGCCCCGATTGTCAAAGATGAATAAAGCTTGGGCCCGTCCGATGGACGGGCCTTTTTTTATCCAAGCACAGCTTTATGGAATACTTTTTTACCTTTCCGGATCACAGCGCCAGCTTTCAGCTCTTCGGCGGTCACGGTCCGGGCCGGATCAGTTACTTTTTCCTCTCCCAGAAACACGCCGCCCTGCTGGACAAGACGCCGCGCTTCTCCGTTCGACTTGGCAAGGCCGCAATGGACCATCAGGGTGAGAATGCCGATCGCACCGTCCGTCAGCGCGTCCGCCGGGATCTCCGTGGAGGGCATATCCGCGGCAGCGCCGGCAGAGAAGACAGCTCTGGCTGCATTCTGGGCTTTTTCCGCTTCTTCTACGCCGTGAACCATCTTAGTCAGCTCAAACGCCAGGATCTCCTTGGCCTGGTTGAGCTGGCTGCCTTCCCATTTGGCCATCTCTTCGATCTGGTCCAGCGGAAGGAAGGTCAGCATCCGGATGCACTTGAGCACGTCCGCATCGCCGACGTTGCGCCAGTACTGATAGAAGTCGTAAGGTGAGGTCTTGTTGGCGTCCAGCCAGACCGCGTTTCCGGCAGTTTTGCCCATCTTGTTGCCCTGGGAATCCGTCAAAAGCGTGATGGTCATGGCGTGGGCGTCCTGACCGAGCTTTTTCCGGATCAGCTCCGTGCCTCCGAGCATATTGCTCCACTGGTCGTTTCCGCCGAACTGCATGTTGCAGCCGTAATGCTGGAACAGGTAGTAGAAATCGTAGGACTGCATGATCATGTAGTTGAACTCAAAGAAGCTCAGGCCCCGCTCCATGCGCTGCTTGTAGCACTCTGCCCGCAGCATGTTGTTGACAGAGAAGCAGGCGCCCACTTCCCGGAGCAGCTCCACATAGTTCAGATCCAGAAGCCAGTCGGCGTTGTTGACCATCTGGGCCTTTCCTTCGCCGAACTCGATAAACCGTTCCATCTGCTTGCGGAAGCATTCGGCGTTATGGTCGATATCCTCTTTGGTCAGCATTTTCCGCATATCAGTCCGGCCTGAGGGATCGCCGATCATGGTGGTTCCGCCGCCGATCAGCGCGATAGGCTTGTTTCCTGCCATCTGAAGCCGCTTCATCAGCGTCAGGGCCATGAAGTGCCCTGCAGTCAGACTGTCCGCCGTGCAGTCGAAGCCGATGTAGAAGGTTGCCTTGCCATTGTTGATCATTTCCTTGATTTCGTATTCATTGGTCACCTGGGCGATCAGACCGCGGGCAACCAGCTCGTCATAAAGTGTCATGTGCATTCTCCTATCCAAAAAATAAAGCCCTCTGCTCGAAGGAGCAGAGGGCGTGTTTACGCGGTACCACCTCTGGTTGCAGCCGCCTCACGGCGACAGCCTCATGGAGTCAGGAGACTCCGGCGCGGTAACGGGCGCACCCGTAGCAGCCTACTGGATTTCGTTCAGCTGAAGGCTCAGAAATGTAATTTCCGTCAGAAGCCGTCTCCCCTTCTCACCGGCCAGGGGTTCTCTTTGCACGGATCGTTCTGCGTACTGTTTTTCGTCATCGCCGTTAAAATATTGATCTGAGTATACCAGAGCGATTTCCCAAAGTCAAGTCTTATTGCACCGCAACCTTGTTGAGCTCGTTCTGGATCAGGGCAATGGATACAATGCTGAATCCGAAGAGGCCGAGGATCAGGTACAGGATGGGCAGGCTGGTATCTATAAGCTCGCCGTTCGCGCGGCGGATGTTATTGATCTTTCCGGCCGCCTTATAGTACCAGTACAGGAGATAGATGTTGCAGGTGACGATGCTCAGAAGCACGACCATACCGCCGCTGGCGTCGTTCTCCTCCCCGCTGGCGATGTTCAGATCGTTTGCGACGCAGTACAGCCAATAGAGCATATAGATTCCGCAGGTGACGATGCTCAGAACAATGGAGACGGCAATGTTGCGCTGCGTGATCGGCGCCCGGTAAAAGGGCTGAGGGTTCTGGGGCTGCTGCATCTGCTGCGTAAGGGGCGTACCGCACACTGGACAGAAACTGGCGCGGTCGTCTACATTCGTTCCGCATTTGGGACAATTCATAATTTCTTCCTCCTATTGTTGTGTCGTATTTTCAAATGGATTATACACGATTCGACAGCATAAGTAAAGTAAGGTTTCGCGGCTTTGGCAGGAATGCATAGCGAAACGCGGCACTTTTCCCGTTGAAGATTGCACTTTTTTGTGTGCTGTTATATAATACTTCAAAAAAAGATGTGAGGCGCACATGGATACGAAATCTCTGTTTGTACGTAAATCTCCCGACTTTTACCGGCGTACGCTGATCCTTATGGCACCGGTGATCCTCCAGCAGCTGATCACCATAGGCATTAACTTTATGGACAATCTGATGATCGGAGCCTTCGGTGAAACGTCGATCGCCGCGGCAGCATTCGGAAATCAGGTATACTCTTTCTTTCAGTTCATCTGTATGGGCTTGGGCTCCGGTGCTGTTGTGATGTCCAGTCAGTTCTGGGGCAGAAAGGAACTTCAGCCCATGCGGGTCACCGCTGCGATCGCGCTGCGGGTTACCGCATTGATCTGCGCAGTGTTCACGGTTTTTTCCGTTAGCCGGCCCGACTGGATTCTCCGTATTTTTACCAATAATCCGGATGTGATACAGACCGGAATTCCGTACATGCGTCTGATCGGATTGACGTTCCTCCTGGCTGGACTCAGTTCCACCGCGACCTATCTGATGCGGAGTGTGGGAAAGGTCAATATCCCGCTGATCGGTTCCGCTGTTGCCTTTGTTCTGAACCTGTTCTTTAACTGGGTTTTTATCTTCGGCAAGCTGGGCGCGCCCAGGCTGGAACTGGTTGGCGCCGCCGTCGGCACGGTGATTGCCCGCGTGTTTGAGTTTCTTTTTGTTTTCGGCTATTTTGTGTTTCGGGAGAAACGGATCGGATTTCGCCTGAGGAGCTTTCTGCTGCCGGGCGGGTCTCTGCTGAAGCAATATGCGCATTTCAGTTTGCCGGTCCTGTTCAGCGATATGCTGCTGGGGCTTAGTCTGGCGCTGACAAGCGTGATCTACGGCCATATCTCCGCGGAGATCTCCGCTGCGCAGTCCATTACCGCCTCCCTGATCCAGCTCACGACTGTAATCAATGTAGGTATGTCCGGAGCATCTGCCATTGTTATCGGCAACACCATCGGGGAAGGAGCGATCGCCCGGGCCAAGCAGGAGGGCAACACCTATATACTCATCTCATTCCTGTTCGGACTGGTGATGATCCTTCCGCTCTATCTTGTCTCCTCCCCCTATATCGGCCTTTACAGCATTCAGACCGAAACGGCGGAAATCGTCAGATCCATGCTGCGCTGCGCCTACTTCATGCTCCCGCTGGAAACTGTGGCGTATGTCATTTCAAAAGGAATCCTGCGGGGCGGCGGAGATACGAAGTTCCTGCTGCTTGCGGATTCCAGCTGCGTCTGGTTCATCTCCCTTCCTTTGGGCGCTCTGGCAGGATTCGTGTGGCATCTGAGTCCCTTCTGGATCTACCTGTTTCTCCGGGTGGAATTTCCCCTCAAGGGCATCGTCTGCTTTATCCGCTACTGTACCGGAAAATGGATCAAGGAAATCCGCAGCGAGTAACTTGCAATCCGCCGGATTCCATGCTACAATAGACATACCAAGCTGCAAGTGTTTCTTTCAGCAAGGTGATTTGTGATAATTTCTGACATCAAAATGTTTTTGCGATGGAAGGGTCTTGATCAGCTGTTGCTTTTTAGCGCCATTCCATCCCGGAATGGCGCTTTTTTTCGGAGGTATTTCCATGTACGCGACGCTTTTAAACGCAGAAGAACGGATCCTTCAGGGACACAGGCTTTCTCTTGCGGATTTCTCTGAACTGCTCGAACAGAGAACGCCGGAACGGCAGAAACGTCTTGCGGATCATGCCGTTCTCCTGCGGAAACAATACTACGGAACCGATATCTTTGTGCGGGGCCTGATCGAGTTCAGCAATTACTGCAAAAACAACTGTCTGTACTGCGGGATCCGCAGAGACGCCAGACAGGTTGACCGGTACCGGCTCAGTGAGGAAGAGATCCTTTCCTGCTGCAGGAGCGGATACGAGCTCGGCTATCGTACCTTTGTGCTTCAGAGCGGCGAGGACGTCATCTATACCCCGGATCGCATGGAAAGGCTCATTCGCTTGATCCATGAAACGTATCCGGACTGTGCCATCACCCTGTCTGTGGGAGAATATTCCCGGGAGGTATACGCCCGGTGGCGTGAGGTAGGGGCAACGAGATATCTTCTGCGGCACGAAACTGCCGATCCGGCTCATTACCGGCGCATTCATCCGCCGGAGATGTCCTTTGACAACCGAATGCGGTGCCTTCGGGATCTGAAGGAGCTCGGTTATCAGGTCGGCTGCGGAATGATGGTGGGGTCTCCGTTTCAGACGGCGAAGACTCTGGCGGAAGACCTCCTGTTCATTCAGGATTTTAGGCCGCATATGGTCGGGATCGGACCGTTTATTCCGGCACAGGGAACTCCCTTCTCCGGAGAGCGCGCAGGGACCCTCGATATGACGCTGTATCTTCTGAGTATCATTCGGCTGATCCACCCGACCGTGCTGCTGCCGGCGACCACCGCGCTGGGGACGATTGATCCGCGGGGACGGGAAAAGGGAATCCTGTCCGGCGCCAACGTCATCATGCCGAATCTGTCCCCTGTATCTGTACGGGAAAAATACAAGCTTTATGACAATAAGATCTGCACCGGCGAAGAGGCGGCAGAGTGTAAAAACTGCCTGTCCGCCAGAATGGAATCCATCGGATACCATGTGGTGGTCAGCCGGGGCGACTATTGCGGAACGGAGAATCAACATGATTAAAATCGCGGTATACGGAAAAGGCGGCATCGGAAAATCCACCATGACCAGCAATCTGGCTGCGGCGTTTGCGGTGCTGGGCAAGAAAGTGATCCAGATCGGATGTGATCCGAAAGCGGACTCCACCATCAACCTTCTGGGCGGAGAGCCGCTGGAGCCGGTCATGAACTTCATGCGGGAACGGGATCGGGATCCGGAAACGCTGGAGGAAATCTCCCGGGAAGGGTTCGGCGGAGTCGTGTGTATTGAAACCGGCGGACCGACCCCTGGTCTTGGCTGCGCGGGCCGAGGGATCATTGCGACGTTTGCCCTTCTGGAGGATCTGAAGCTGTTTGAAACCGTCAAGCCTGACGTTGTGCTCTATGACGTGCTAGGGGACGTGGTCTGCGGCGGGTTTGCCGCGCCGATCCGGGAGGGATACGCCGAGCATGTTCTGATCGTAACATCCGGGGAGAAAATGGCCCTTTATGCCGCGAACAACATCAATACGGCGGTCAGGAATTTCGAAGACCGCGGCTATGCGTCTGTATTCGGTGTGATCCTCAACCGCAGAAATGTGGACAAAGAATTTGAAAAAGTCAAGGCCTTTGCGGACGATGCCGGAACCAGGATCGTTGCGGATATTCCCCGCAGCGACGATATTATTCGGTTTGAGGATCAGGGCATGACCGTTGTGGAAGGAGACAGGAGCCTTCCAGTGGCGCAAAAGTTTCTGGATCTGGCCAGACGGCTTTTGGAAAGCGAGGAAGCCCATGGATCGTAAGTCCGCCGTAAGCTATACCGCCGCGGAACTGTCGGCCCGTGGGAAACAGGACATTCCGTCCGAGCTGGTCTCCGGAACCCATCTGATCTACAACTCCCCTGCCTCCCTGATGTTCAATTCCCCCGGCGCGGAGGGATATGGCGTCAAAAGAGCCGGACTGAGCGTTCCGGATTCGGTCATGCTGCTGGTTGCGCCGGGGTGCTGCGGGAGAAACACCTCCCTCATCAGCGCTATGCCGGAATACCATAACCGCTTTTTCTATCTGATGATGGATGAAACCGATTTGGTCACCGGAAGGCATCTGACCAAGATCCCGGAGGCCATCGAAGAAATCTGTTCTTTTCTTCCGAAAAAACCTTCTGCTGTGATGATCTGCATCACCTGTGTGGACGCTCTGCTGGGAACGGACATGGAACGGGTGTGCCGGAAAGCGGAAAAAACTACGGGTGTCCGGGTTCGGCCATGCTACATGTACGCGCTGACCCGGGAAGGCAGAAAGCCGCCGATGGTGCACGTCCGGCAATCGATCTATTCCATGCTGGAAAAGCGGACGAGAGACCCGCGTGCGGTCAATCTGCTCGGGTACTTTGCAGGCCTCCGGCAGGATTCGGAGCTCTATCCCCTGCTTCACGGGGCAGGGATCCGATGTATCCGGGAGATCGGCAAGTGCGCGTCTTTTGATGATTATCTTGCGATGGCGGAAGCGAATTTCAACCTGATTCTTCATCCGGAGGCCAGGTTTGCCGCGGAGGACCTGCAGCAGAGGCTGGGGATCCCATCCGTCGAACTCACCAGGCTTTATCAAATCGAGCGGATCCGAAGGCAATACACGGCGTTCGGCGCAGCCATTGGCGTTTCGTTTGATGACAGTGCCTATTATGAGGCGGCGGAGGCTGAGATAGAGCGGTTCCGAACCAAATACGGTCCGGTGAACTTTGCCATCGGAGAATTTCTCAACGCCAACCCCTTCGAACTTGCGGCATCCCTGCTGCAGTATGGGTTCCGGGTTTCTGAGATCTACGCAGCGCCGGCGCCGGAGCACTATGTATATGTCAACAGGATCGCTTCGCTCAGCCCGGAAACCAGGATCTATTCCAATCTGGAGCCGACCATGCTCTATTACGCCATCGGCGGCGGAAGCGCGGATCTGACGATTGGGAAAGACGCGTCCTATTACAATCCCGACACGCCAAACGTACCCTGGAACAGTGATATCCAGCCCTTTGGATATTCCGGAGTTGTCTCTCTGTTCTGGGAATTGGATCAGGCAATGTCCAGCCAGGAGGGCCAGCGATGAAAGGACTCAGAAAGTATTTAACGCCCTTTGCGCCGGATCAATCCGGCGCGGCCTCTGTGCTGTATGACCTTGGAGGTATTCTTGTCATCTGTGACGCAGGCGGCTGCGCCGGTAATATCTGCGGATTTGACGAGCCGCGCTGGTCCACACAGAGGAGTGCGGTGTTCAGCGCCGGACTTCGGGATATGGACGCAATTCTCGGCCGGGATGACCGTCTGGTTCAAAAACTCACGGACGTCTCCCAAAGGATCGATGCTAATTTTGCCGCCGTGATCGGCACGCCGGTTCCCGCCGTCATCGGAACGGACTTTCAGGCCCTGTGCCGCATGGCGTCCCGCAGGCTCGATATGCCTGTGTTTTCTGTCGCGGCCAACGGCATGGAACTCTATGACCGCGGCGCCCAGGAGGCCTATCTCCAGATGTTCCGGACGCTGTCCAAAGACGCTGCCGGGAAGGATCCTGGTCGGATCGGTGTACTAGGAGCAATTCCTCTGGAATTGGGCGATCTGACAGATTCAGATAAAATTGCGGCGAGTCTTCGCGAAGAAGGCTGGGAACAGGTAGTCATGTACGGAATGGGCGCTACCTTTGATGACGTGTGTTCCGCAGGATCCTCCGCCCGGAATCTGGTGGTCTCTCCTTCCGGCCTGAAGGCAGCGGAATATCTCCGGGAGAGATTCGGAACACCATTTGAAATCCGTTACGCCATGGTGGATTGGCCGCTCCGCGGCGAGGACCTGAGCGGGAAAAAGATCCTGATCGTGCATCAGCACGTCTATGCGTCCTCGCTCCGGCAGCGTTATCTCAGCCAGGGCGCGGCGGAGGTCCGATTGGCGAGCTGGTTTGAGATGATCTCGGAGCTTCTGGAGCCGGAGCGCGACTGTCACCTTTTGGAGGAGGATGATTTGATCGGACTGGTGCGGAACAATTCGTTTGACATCGTTGTCGCAGATGAAACCATGGAGCCCATGCTGCCCTTCTTTTGCGGACGCTTTGTCCCTGCGCCGCACTTTGCCGTTTCCGGAAAGCAGGTGTGCGTTTGAATTCGATGGAAACTGTCTGTCTTCGGGTTTACGGGATTGTTCAGGGGGTTGGATTCCGCCCTACCGTGTCCCGCCACGCCGCCACAGCCGGAATACGGGGGACGGTCTGTAATTTCGGGCCTTATGTGGAAATATACGCCCAGGGCGAACCGGAGCAGGTTTCACGGTTCAGGACGCTTTTGGAAAAACAGCCGCCCCGGCGGGCATCGGTACTGAAGATCGAAACCATTCCGGTTGAGGATCCTGACCTGTATGAGAACTTCTCCATTATCGAGAGCGGAAAAACCCGAGGCGATATTTTTGTCTCCCCGGACATTGCGATCTGCGACGACTGTATTTCAGAGATGTATGACCCCAGGGACCGCCGGTACCTGCATCCGTTTATCAACTGCACCTGCTGCGGCCCGCGGCTGACGATCCTTGATTCTCTCCCCTATGACAGGGAGCGGACGTCCATGAAAGAATTTCCCATGTGTCCCGACTGTGCGGAAGAATACTATGATCCAGCTACAAGGCGGTATGACGCACAGCCGGTCTGCTGCCCGGACTGCGGTCCTGAGGTGTATCTGCTTGGGGAGACTGAACGCGGCAGAGAGGCAATCACCAAGACCAGGGAAACGATCCTGGCAGGTGGGATCGCAGCCATCAAGGGCATCGGGGGATTCCATCTCAGCTGTGATGCGACCGATGAAACCGCTGTGGCCCGGCTGCGTGATCGAAAGAAGCGTCCGCAAAAGCCGTTTGCCGTCATGATGCGGGATATGGATACTGTTATGCGGGAATGCGAGGTCTCGCCGGCCCAGGCTGAGATCCTGACCGGGCATCAGAAACCCATTCTGCTGCTTCGGAAAAAACCGGGCGGAAGACTGGCGCCTTCCGTTGCTCCGGATAATCCCTACGTGGGTGTGATGCTTCCCTATACGCCGCTTCATCTGCTTCTGTTCCGTTACGACGACGGGCTCCACACGCCGGTCTGCCTGGTCATGACCAGCGGAAATGTTTCAGGAGCTCCAATCTGCCGGGAAGACGGGGATGTGGAACGTGAAATCCTTCCGTTTTGCGACAGGGTACTCTCCCATAACCGGAAGATCCGGATTCGGGCGGATGATTCGGTCATGGATTTTTATCAGGACCGGCCCTATATGATCCGCCGTTCCAGAGGATATGCTCCCCTTCCGGTGATGGTCAACCGGAACTGGAACGGATCGGTCCTGGCGGTCGGCGGTGAACTGAAAAACACGTTCTGCATCGGTTCCGGTGACCTGTTTTATCCGTCACCCTATGTGGGAGATCTGGCGGATATCCGTACCGTAGAGGCACTGGAGGAGACGGTCGGGAGAATGGAAACGCTGCTGGAGGCTTCCCCGGCTGCTGCCGTCTGCGATCTCCATCCCCGGTATAATTCCACCATGGTCGCGGAGCAGACCGGTCTTCCGCTGATTCAGGTGCAGCATCATTTTGCGCACGTTCTGTCCTGCATGGCAGAAAACGACCTGTTTGAGAAAACCATCGGTCTGTCCTATGACGGAACCGGCTACGGGACCGACGGAACCATCTGGGGCGGTGAGATCCTGCTGTCGGATCTGCAGGGATTTGAGCGTTCCGCCAGCATCGTCCCCTTCCGTCAGGCCGGCGGAGACGCCTCCTCCCGGGAAGGATGGCGGATCGCGGTATCGCTGATTTATGATCTCACGGGAGACCGGAACACCGCCCTGGACCTGATCACCCGGCTTGGAATCTGCGAAGAAAACGAAGCGTCCGCCACGATCACCATGCTGGAGCACGGTATCAACACGATCGTGTCTACGAGTATGGGACGGCTGTTCGACGGCGTCAGCGCCATTCTCGGTGTCAGAAAGTCGTCCACCTTTGAAGGTGAAGCGGCCACCACGCTGCAGTTCCGCGCGGAGAACGCGCACTGCAGTTCGATTGCATGGGAGGAACCGCTGCTGGATGGAGATGAAAACAGGTTCTATCTCAACACACCGGCTCTGGTCCGATATCTCATTGAGGGAAGGCTGAGCGGAGAGGACGTATGCGATCTCGCCTTCCGGTTTCACGAGGCCCTGGCGGAGATGTCTCTGTCTGCTTGCCTGAGGATCAGGGAGCGAACCGGTGTGAATACAGCCGCCATGACCGGCGGATGCTTTCAGAACCGGCTTCTCCTCTCTATGACAGAGGAACGGCTCAAGACCCACGGATTTCATACGCTGACCCACCGGCTGATCCCGCCCAACGACGGAGGATTGTGCCTGGGGCAGGCGGTTTACGGCATGAATCTCTTACAACAACCCGATTGGAGGAAAACGATATGTGTGTAGGTTTATCGGCAAAAGTTGTCCGCGTCAGTGACGGAGTGGCGCTGGTGGACGCGGAAGGCGCAAAGCGGGAGGTCTCCGCGATGCTGCTGGAGGATCTGGAACCCGGAGACTATGTGATGGTGCACGCCGGAACGGCCATCGCCAAGATCTACTCCGACGATGTGGATGAGACGGATCGGATTCTGGAGGGACTCAATTCATGACAAATCAGGCTATTGAGCTGCTTCGCTCCTATGACGGTCCCAGATTTCGGATCATGGAGGTCTGCGGCACCCATACTCACGAAATCTTTCGTCAGGGCGTCCGCAATCTTCTCTCCCCTCAGATCGATCTGATCTCCGGACCGGGATGTCCCGTCTGCGTGACGCCGGTGGATTATATCGACGAAGCGGTGATGCTGGCACTGGAGCATCATGCGGTGATCTGTACCTTCGGAGATCTGGTTCGTATACCGGGCACAAAGCAAAGTCTGGCGCAGGCACGTGGAAACGGCGCGGCGGTACAGGTGGTGTATTCCCCACAGGACGCTGCGGAATACGCCAAAGAGCATCCGGACCGTCAGGTGGTCTTCCTGTCGGTCGGATTTGAGACTACGGTGCCCTCCTCCTGTATCGCAGTACAGAACGCAATTCGATGGGGACTTGACAACTTCTCCCTCCTGACCGCCAACAAAACAATGCCGGTTGCCTATGAAGCCATGCGGGACGCCTGCGATGCATATCTGTATCCGGGTCACGTTCACGCCATCATCGGTACAGGACTCTGCGAAGAAATGAAGGACCGGGGCGTCAGCGGCGTTCTGGCCGGTTTTACAGCACGGGAGCTGGTCACGGCATTGGCTGTAGCCGTTACGAAATTCCGGACCGGAGAACCGTTCTTTGAAAACTGCTATCCGAGAGTGGTCAAACCGGAGGGAAACAGGGCTGCGGTGGAGATGATCAATCGCTATATGGAGCCCTGCGATGCACAATGGCGGGGACTTGGCGTACTGCCCGGATCGGGATTGGCTTTACGCCCGGAGTATGCCCCTTTTGACGCAAGAAAGAAATTCGACCTTCCGAAGCTCTGCGGACACGCCAATCCCGCCTGCAGATGCGGCGATGTGCTGCGGGGCGTCTGCAGGCCGACAGACTGCAAGGTGTTCGGGACCGGCTGCACGCCGGAGCATCCGGTGGGCGCCTGCATGGTGTCCGGAGAAGGCGCATGTTCGGCCTGGTATCTCTATGGAGGTGTTTCACTATGACAGAAACAGTGACGCTGGCACATGGCGCCGGCGGCAAACAGACATCAGAACTGATCGACAAGGTCTTTAAGGAGTATTTTGCAAATCCGGACCTGACCGGCGACGACGCGGCCGTACTAACGCCGCCCAAGGGGAAAATGGCCATGACGACGGACGGATTTATCGTCTCCCCCAGATTTTTCCCGGGAGGCAACATCGGGAAACTATCGATTTGCGGCACAGTCAATGACCTTGCCTGCATGGGCGCAAGGCCCCTCTACCTCACATGCTCCTTCGTCATCGAGGAGGGGTTTCCCATGGAGGAGCTTCGTCAGATCGCTCAGGCAATGAAGGACACCGCGGCAGAGTGCGGCGTTCGAATTGTGGCCGGCGACACCAAGGTGGCGGGCCGCGGACAGGTCGACGGCGTATTCATTACCACCACCGGCGTCGGAGAGATCCCGGAGGAAGTCCAGACCTCGGGCACGATGGCCAGGCCGGGAGATGTGATTCTGGTCACGCGGGACATTGGAAGACACGGATGCACCGTCCTTCTCTCCCGCGACAGCTACGGCATCGAGGCGGAGGTGACAAGCGACTGCGCACCCCTGTGGCATCTTGTGGAAACGGCGCTTGAGGCTGCTCCGCACCTTCATGTGATCCGGGACGCCACCCGGGGCGGCGTGGGTACGGTCCTGTATGAGATTGCCGGACAGAGCGGCGTTGGAATCGAACTGGACAGTACTGCGGTACCCGTGGATCCCGCCGTCAGAGGTGTTTGCGGTCTGCTTGGGCTGGAACCGTTGTACCTTGCCTGCGAGGGAACCCTTGTTATGATCGTTCCTCAGGAAGAATCCGACGCGCTGCTGGATGTGCTGCGTCATACGAAATACGCGGAAAACGCCGCAAGGATCGGGACCGTAACAGAAGCGTATCCGGGCCGTGTCGTCATGACCACGGAGCTTGGATCCAGAACGATGCTGCCGCAGCCCGGCAATGAGCTGCTGCCGCGCATTTGCTGAGGAGGTCGCTATGAGTTCCAGAGTTGCAGTTGTATCCATTATCATTGAGAATCCGGATGCGGTGGAGGATGTGAACCGCATCCTCCATGAAGCGGCAGGCTATATCATCGGACGCATGGGCGTTCCGTACCGCGAAAAAAAGATCAACATCATCAGCGTGGCGATGGATGCGCCGCAGGACCTGATCAGCGCCCTTTCCGGCAGCATCGGCCGTCTGCGCGGCGTCAGCACCAAGACCGCGTATTCCAACATTATAACGGACCTGGAGCAATCGGATCATGCTTAAACGAATTGGAAACCATGCGATCGACGATACTGCTGTGCGGATCGCAGAGGCGAATTATCCCCAGCCCAAGGCCTGGACGCTGGAATACTGCCCGCCAGTCTATGAGAGCTGGAACATCGTTCATATCGGGATGCTGCTTCCTGAGGCCCATCAGATCTATGTCTGTGCGGACAACTGTATGCGGGGCGTAACGATGACCGCTGCGGAAATGGGTCAGGCAGACCGGTTCCACTGCGTCATCATCGAAGAGAAGGATATGCTCTATACCAATCTGGAGCAGATCACCATCGAAGGCGTCAGCGACATCATCGGCAAACTGCCCGCCCATCCTCCGGCCGTCCTTGTATTCACGGTCTGCGTGCATCATTTTCTCGGCAGCGATATCGATTATATCTATCGGGAACTGGAAAAGCGGTTTCCGGATATCACCTTTATCCGGTGCTGGATGGATCCGGTCATGCAGAAAAATCACAGAATGCCGGATGTTACAGAGCGGGCGGCCATGCTTGACGTCGTCCCCCAGGCGGAGCCTGAACCCAAGACCGTCAACATTCTGGGCGCTGACCTCCCCCACGACGCCGACAGCGAACTGATGTCTATGCTCCGCGGCGGCGGATATCGGGTTCAGGAGCTTCCACGGTGCAGCACGTATCAGGACTTTCTCTCATTTGGCAAAGCGGCGCTGAATATCGTCACATATCCCTCGTTCCTCTATGGAGCCGAGCAGTTTTCAAACCGTCTCGGCCGGGATATGCTGTACCTGCCGCCTGTTTTCTCCTATGAGGAGATCGACCGGGAACTGGAGACTCTGGCCGGAGCTGTCGGAGTTCCCGTCCCGAATACCGCAGATCTCCGTGCTGAATGTGAAAGGGCACTCGCTCAAACGCAGGCTTTGGTTGGAGATACGCCGGTCTATCTGGATTATATTGCCCATACGAGGCCGCTGGGTATGGCTCGGCATTTACTGGAGCACGGGTTCCGGGTGGAACGAGTCTACATCGATGTGATCAGCGCAGAAGAAGAGACTGATTTCCAATGGCTCCGGCACAATCACCCGGACCTGATGCTGTTTTCGACCATTCGTCCGAAAATGCGCGTTCTTCAGCGGAGCGAAAGCAATGCCCTTGCGATCGGGCCGAAGGCGGCCTATTACGCAGATACTGCTCATTTCGTCAATATGGTGGAAGCCGGCGGCACCTGGGGATATACAGGCATACTAAAGCTGTGTGAACGGATGCGGGATGCCTTCTGCCGGCAAAAGGACCTTCGGGATCATGTGATCCGCAAAGGATTGGGGTGTGAGAGTCTGATATGAAAGAAAGCTATCGCATACTGCCGGTTTACGCCGGAGACGTTTCCGGCGCATGCTCAGCCCTCTATGAGCTGGGCGGAATGACCGTTATGCACGATCCGTCCGGCTGCAATTCCACCTACAACACCTTTGATGAAACCCGCTGGTACGATAAGGAGAGCCTGATCTTTTTATCGGGTCTGACAGATATGGACGCGGTCATGGGGAATGACAAAAAACTCATTGCCGACATCATGACTGCCGCATCCGAGTTTCACCCGGAGTTTATCGCTCTGGTCAACTCGCCCATCCCCTTCCTAAACGGGACGGATTTCCCGGGCATCTGTCGTCTGCTGGAAAAAGAGACCGGGATACCGACCTTTTATATTCCAACCAACGGGATGCATGATTACACGGAGGGCGCCGCCCAGGCGTTCCTATGTACGGCAAAAAGACTGGTGGAACCCTCTTCGGAGGTGATTCCCGGAACAGTCAACATCCTTGGAATGACGCCGCTGGATTTTGCCGCACCGTCGTCCGCCGGCAGGCTGAAATCCATACTGGAGGAAGCGGGTTTTCGCGTTCTTTCTAACTGGTCAGTGGATACCAGTTTTTCTGATATTCGAAATTCCGCCCGTGCTGCGGTCAATCTGGTCGTATCCTCCTCCGGCCTTTATGCAGCGGAATACCTGTATAAGACATATCACACGCCCTTTGTTATTGGAATACCGGCAGGATGCTTTAAGGACCGTGTATTGAAGGCTCTGGAGGAAGCGGAACGCAGCGGAACGAATCAGACTCCCTATATGATGGCACGGCCGGAATCTGCCGCCGAATATACGATGATCGGAGATCCGGTCATTGCTTCTTCTCTGGCGGCGGCGATAGAGCTTCGTACGGGAAAAGGTACCTGCGTCCTCTGCCCGACGGAGATCACAAAGGGACTGCTTCGCTCCGGTGATTTCCGGATCGTTGGAGAAGAGGATGCAGAAGCTGCCGTCCGATCCGCAAAAACCCTGATCGCTGATCCGATGTACCGTCTCATATGTTCCGGGGAAACCGAGCTTTTGCCGCTTCCGCATCTGGCAATCTCAGGACGGATATACAGAAAAGAATATCCGGACCTGTTCAGTCCGGATCAGATGTCTCTGAAAGAAATAGTATAACCCCGCGGGATCCATAGATCCCACGGGGTGTGGTGCCGGTAGCCGGAGTCGAACCGGCACGCCATCGCTGGCGGCGGATTTTGAGTCCGCTACGTCTACCAATTCCATCATACCGGCGACTGTAACGATTATTATAAATCACTCCCTCGCAAATTGCAAGGGGTGGTATAGATATTTGTTGTTTTTTTCTGATTTACACGAACAAGCATGGGAATCTATTCTGGTTTTTTACGGAACTAATCTGAAAAAACGGTGGATTTTCCAGAATAATATGTTATAATACAAGAGTATGGAATGATTCCATGCTTTTACGTATCACATTCCTTCGGGAATAATATTTTTTAGGAGGTTATTCCAATGCCCACACCTGTTGTTGTTGCATACGGCAGAACCCCTTGCTGCCGTGCCCGCAAGGGCGGTCTCGCCGACATGCACCCCATTGATTACGCTGCTCAGGCTCTGAAGGGCGTAATCGCCAAGGTTCCCTACATCCAGGAGCATCCTGAGGAGATCGGCGACGTCATCACTGGCTGCGCCATGGCTATCAATGAGCTGAACCTGAACGCCGGCCGGCTGATCGTCAACCGCGCTGAGTTGCCCGACGACGTTCCCGCTCAGACCATCAACCGTTTCTGCTCCTCCGGCCTGCAGGCCATCTCCACTGTTGCCAACGCTATCACCGCTGGCCAGTACAAGATCGGCATCGGCGGTGGCGTGGAGTGCATGACCAAGTGCTTCGGCCCCTTCGATTATCAGTCCTACGGCAACCCCTGGATTCTTGAGAACTATCCCGGCGGCTACATGACCATGGGTCAGACCGCTGAGAACGTGGCCAACGACTACGGCTATACCCGCGAGATGATGGACGAGATGGCTCTGACCTCCCACACCCGTGCCGCCAAGGCCCGGAAGGACGGCAAGCTGGCCCCCTCCATCATTCCCGTTGTGAAGCCCGACGGCACCGAGGTCACCTATGATGACGGCATCCTGGCTGATCTTGATGGCAACCTGAAGACCTCTATGGAGAAGATGGCCGGTCTGAAGACCTGCTTCGTCCCCGAGGATCAGGGCGGCAAGGTCACCGCCGCTTCTTCCTCTCAGACCACCGACGCGGCTGCTTACGTCATCCTCATGGACGAGGATTACGCCAAGGAGCTGGGCATTAAGCCCATCGCCAAGCTGGTTGACTTCCAGGTCGCCGGCTGCGACGCCACCCGGATGGGCATGGGTCCTGTCTATGCTGTTCCCAAGTGCCTCAAGCACGCCGGCATGCAGCTGAAGGACATGGACGTCATCGAGTTGAACGAGGCTTTTGCTTCTCAGGCTCTGGCTTGCGTGAAGAACGCCACCAACGATCCCATGCTGGAAGACTTCCAGCAGATGTGGGACGACGCCAAGGTTAACCCCTATGGCGGCGCTATGGCCCTGGGTCATCCCATGGGCGCTACCGGTGCGTTCCTGACCTGCAAGGCTCTGGACTACCTCCAGGATCCCGAGACTGCCGGCAAGTATGCCATGATCACCATGTGCATCGGCGGCGGCATGGGCGCCTGCGGCATCTATGAGCTGCTCTAATTCCCTGTAATAAAAAAGCCTGCCGCCGAAGCGGCAGGCTTTTTTATGTGAGTGAGAATCCCGGGAAACGTTTCTGTTTCCCGGGATAATTCTGTTATTCCGCTGTTACCGTCAGCTCTTCGTTCTGTACATCTACGGTCAGCGTGCTGCCGGGGAGAATGTCGCCAACGAGAATCTTCTTGGCGATCAGCGTCTCGACGGAATGCTGCACATACCGGCGAAGGGGCCGGGCGCCGTACAGCGGATCGTAGGCAGCGTCGATGATGAATTTCTTTGCCGCATCGGTGACGTTGCAGACGAGCTGCTGCTCAGAAAGCCGTTTGTTCAGCGCCTTGATCTGAAGATCGATGATGCCGGTGATGTTCTCTCTGGTCAAAGGCTTGTAGAACACGATCTCGTCAAGACGGTTCAGGAATTCGGGACGGAAGGACCGCTTCAGAAGCGCATTGACCTGATCCTTGGCTTCTTCCGTAATGGTGCCGTCCTCCGCGATTCCGTCCAGAAGATACTGGGAACCGAGATTGGAGGTCAAAATGATGATCGTATTCTTGAAGTCCACGGTGCGGCCCTGCGAATCCGTGATCCGGCCGTCATCCAGGACCTGAAGCAGAATATTGAACACATCCGGATGGGCCTTTTCCACCTCGTCGAACAGAACGACGGAGTAGGGCCGGCGGCGGACCGCTTCGGTGAGCTGACCGCCCTCCTCGTAGCCCACATATCCGGGAGGCGCTCCGATCAGTCTGGATACGCTGTATTTTTCCATATATTCGGACATATCGATCCGGACAATGTTCTTTTCTGTATCGAACAGCGTTTCCGCCAGAGCCTTGGCCAGCTCAGTTTTGCCGACACCGGTGGGTCCAAGGAACATAAAGCTGCCGATGGGCCGGTTGGGATCCTGAATTCCCGCTCTGGAGCGCATGATGGCCTCCGAAACGGATCGGACCGCTTCATCCTGACCAATGACGCGCTTATGCAGCGTATCCTCCAGATGCAGGAGCTTTTCCTTCTCCCCTTCCACGAGTTTCGCTACAGGAATTCCGGTCCAGCGCTCGATAATTTTCGCAATCTCGTCTTCCGTGACCTTGTCCCGCAGGAGCTGGCCTGATTTATCATTCTGTGCGGCCTTTTCTGCCTCCTCCAGCGCTTTCTGGGCTTCGGGAAGCTTTCCATATTTCAGCTCCGCGGCGTGCTCCAAATCGTAGTTCTGTTCCGCTTCCTCAATCTGACGGCCCAGCTTCTCGATCTCCTCCCGGAGCTTCTGGACACGGCTGATGTCGTTTTTCTCGTTTTCCCATTTGGCCTGCATGGTCTGGAACCGGTCCCGTTCGTCAGCCAGTTCCTTCTGAAGCTCCTGCAACCGTCCTTCGGACAGAGAGTCGCTCTCGTTTTTCAGTGCGGCTTCCTCGATTTCCAACTGTATGATCTTCCGGCGGACTCGGTCCAGCTCCGTGGGCATGGAATCCATTTCCGTACGGATCATGGCACAGGCTTCATCAATCAGGTCAATGGCCTTATCCGGCAGGAAACGGTCCGTGATATAGCGGTCGGACAGCTTGACCGCCGCAATGATGGCGGGATCTGTGATCTTTACCCCGTGGAATACTTCATAGCGTTCCTCCAGGCCGCGGAGAATGGCGATGGTATCCTCCACGGTAGGCTCTGCCACCAGAACGGTCTGGAAGCGGCGTTCCAGAGCAGGATCCTTTTCGATGTACTGCCGGTATTCGTCAAGCGTTGTGGCGCCGATGCAGTGCAGCTCACCTCTGGCCAGCATGGGTTTGAGCAGGTTGCCTGCATCCATGCTGCCCTCCGTTTTTCCGGCTCCGACGATCGTGTGAAGCTCATCGATGAACAGAAGGATCTGTCCCTCGCTGGCCTTGACCTCGTTGAGGACTGCTTTCAGCCGTTCCTCGAACTCGCCTCTGTATTTTGCACCGGCCACAAGAGCGCCCATATCCAGCGAGAAGATCGTCTTGTCCTGCAGATTCTTCGGCACGTCGCCCCGGACGATCCGCTGCGCCAGACCTTCCACGATGGCGGTCTTGCCGACGCCCGGTTCGCCGATCAGACAGGGATTGTTTTTGCTCTTCCGGGATAGAATGCGTATCACATTTCGAATCTCTTCGTCCCTGCCGATCACCGGGTCCATTTTCTTCTCTCTGGCCTGTTTGACAAGATCCGTGCCGTACTTGTTGAGCGCGTCATAGGTCCCTTCCGGGTTGTCGGTAGTAACTCTGGCGCTGCCCCGGATGCTCTGAAGGGTCTGAAGGGTTTTTTCGCTGTCAATGCTGTAAGTTTCGAAAAGCTTCTTCATGCGGCTATTTGCTTTTGCGATCAAGCCGAGCAGGATATGTTCTACAGATACAAAGTCGTCCTTCATGCTGTCGGCGACCTGTTCTGCTTCTGTAAGGGCGCTGTCCACATCCCGATTGATATAGACTTTATCCGCCTCACGGCCGGAACCGGTCACAGCCGGCAGCTGCGCCACAAGCTCCTGCGTAGCTGAGACAAAAGACGGCACTGTGATCCCCATTTTGGTCAGAAGCTGAGGAACCAGACCGTTTTCCTGCATCAGCAGAGCAAGCAGGATATGACATTGTTCGATCTGCTGGTTATCGTGCTCGGTGGCGATATTCTGCGCAAGCTGGATGGCTTCCATGGATTTCTGTGTAAATTTCTGTACGTTCATTATTCATCTTCCTTTCTGCCTGGGATACGGTTTAGCACTCTTCGCGAAAGAGTGCTAATTCTCTTTGTGTTCATAGTACTGCCGATTTCCCTGTTTGTCAATAGGAATTTGTGAACCATTTGTAAAAAAAGAGGCGGCAGTGCCGCCCCTGTTTATTCATGGATGATAATGCTTTTGATCACGTCTGCCATGGTCTCCATCTCTTTGAGGGTAGTGTATTCCCGCACACTGTGGATCTCGTGCATTCCGGTAGCTACTACCAGGCATTCGATCCCATGGGACGACATCATGCTGGCGTCGCTTCCGCCGCATGCGCTCTCAAAGACCGGCTCCAGACCGTGGATCCGGCACGCGGTTTCGAACAAGCGTCTCAGTTCCGAATCCTCCGATATGGACCAGGCGTTATATACCAGTGTAGTTTCGATTTCGCAGGTCCCGCCGGCTTGTTCCGCTGACTTCTGGAAACACTGTATCATGTGATCCCGCTGCTTCAGCGCCGACTCATGCAGAAGGGATCGAGTCTCCCCTTCCACGAAGCAATGCTCCGGAACGATATTTCCGCTGCTGCCGCCTGTGATGATTCCGATGTTGGCGGTGGTATCTTTGTCCACGCGGCCAAGACGCATTTGAGAGATAGCGTCTGCGGCCATACGAACGGCGTTGATCCCGTCCTCGGGCTTCAGCGCGGCATGTGCCGCCTTCCCGTGCAGATTCGCAATGATCCGGATCCCGGTCGGCGCGGCAACAACAGCCCGCCCGATCTCTCCGTCCGTATCGAGGATAAACGCTTTTTTTGCCGTCAGCGTATCATAACGGAGCCGCTGTGCGCCCTGAACAAAGTACTCCTCGCTGGCGGTAAATACCACCTCGATGGTTCTGTGGGGAATATTTTCGGCTCTGATCCGGCGCAGCGCGGCAAGGAGTTCCACAATACCGGTCACGTCATCGCCGCCCAAAACGGTGGTTCCATCCGTGTGGATCAGGCCTTCCGGTTCCACGATCACGTGCTTGTTTTCACAGGGCGTAACCGTATCCATATGGGCTGCAAACAGCAGCGGCTCCCCCTTTGCTGTGCCCTCAAGGCGGCCGTAGAGATTGCCGCTTCCTGTTTCCGGAAAAGCATCGTCGATCCAGGTCTCAAAACCCAGGTCCGTCAGCTTTTTTCTCAAGCAGGTCCGGATCTCGCCCTCATGACCGGACGGCACGGAGTAGGATGTCAGTTCCAGAAATTCCTTAACAATATCCATAGTTTCCCCCCAGAATAGAAAAATCGCCGCAAGCTCAGCTTGCGACGATCATGGAGCGGGTGACGAGGCTCGAACTCGCTACCTCCACCTTGGCAAGGTGGCGCTCTACCAGATGAGCTACACCCGCAACTTGCATGTGTTATTATACATCCTTTTTTATGAATGTCAAGCCTGCAAATAAAAAGTCAAGCAAAAAAATTAAAAAAATTCGCAGGTAGAGAAATGGCAGCACAAAAAGGCCGCCGCATAGCGCCGACCTGCGCGCGATATGGTAAAAGAGGTTACGATTCTCTGTCCTCTTCT
>JAFUFT010000084.1 GCA_017469795.1 Oscillospiraceae bacterium | reverse complement strand
TCAACCTGCTTGACGCTATCCTCATATCATCCTGCTCAGAGCGCCCTGTTGGACGCTTAGATTGCTATACCCTTTTCTTTGCTGTCTACCAATTCACAACTTTTCTCGAAATCGGGGTTGACTTTTAATAGTTAGTCTTTCCATAGGAGAAGGTGTTTGCAAAGGTATCATAGGGTTCCGGGATCCGGGGTGCGGCGGTCAGGGGCCGGTCAGCGGAATACAGCGCCCGGACGTCCTCCGCCACCGTATAGGGCGGATACGAAAAATCCTTGAGGGCGGCAAACTCCGGCAGTTCCGGATAGAGCGTCACTTCCCTGCCCCAGGACTGTCCGCAGAGGGAATCCACATCGCACAGGTACTGCAGATGCCAGATCTTCCAGTCGTCATCTTCATAGACGAAGTCCCCGGCAAAATAACCCCAGGTCCAGTTTGCCTCCGGGCCGCGGACGGTGACCTCGGCGGAGCATCCCAGGCTGAACCACAGGCCCTTGGCGGTCTCGCCGTCCTCCGCTACCTCGATCACCGGCGCGGTCAAGGGCTTGACCTGGAAGGGTCCGATGCCGTAGAGTTCTTCCTCGGAGCGTTCACCCAGTTTCTCGGGCAGACGGTTCTTGAGCAGTCTGGCGGAAAGCTTGTTCCGCTCCACCACCGCAGCATAGTACCCGCTGACCGCAGGACGGCCCACATAGCTGCCGTCGTTGAAGGTAAGGCTCACGTCCGGTCTTTCGCTCCAGAACCCGTCAAAGATCTCTCCCTGCCGGTTCAGAAGCAGGCAGTTCACATACTTGCCCATAAGATTCTTGATGGTCCGCTGGTCCTCCCAGCGTTCCACCAGAAGTTCTGTGGTCATTGAGATTCCTCCTGTTCCAATGATTTTGCAGTTAACTCTATTTCTATTGTAAGCGAATTGTCAACGGTTATCAATCGCCCTCCGGTTTCCCGGAGGGCGATTGCAGGAATCCGTTTATCCGACGTCCCGTGCCAGGAAGCGGTCATAGGCTGCCTGATAGACGCCGGTGATCTCTTCAATGTGCATGGAATCGGTCATGGTCTTGCGGTAGGTCTCGATCTCCGCGTCGGTGAGCTCTGTGTCACCGAACACCACTCCGTTGGCCCATTCCGTGGCGTAGGTCACCATGTCGTTGTAGTACACGGCGATGGAATCCTGTTCCTCCGTGGTCAGGGACAGGGCGTCCTTGGGGAAGGTCATGGAGGATCCGGTGTAGGCGGATTCCCAGATGCCGTAGCCGGATTTCTGGGCGTCGCTCCAGTACTTGTGGCTCCGGTCGGGATCGATGATGCCGGGCAGGCCGGGGTTGGTGAAATACCCCATGGCGGCCTTGGCGGGCATACCGTCAGGATCCTTGAGGATCAGATCGGTGAGCTGGGGCTTGCCGTCCTCGTACTCGAAGGTCAGGCCCTCGATGCCGTAGGAGCTGAGGATCGCGCCCTCTTCGGTGAACAGATAGTCGATGGCATGAAGCACAGCCTCAGGCGCTTCACAGTTGGTGGAGATGGAGATGCTGCCCTCGCCGTTGGCGATGCTGGCTTTCGGCCCCAGCTCTGTGGGTTCGCCCAGAGCAGCCATGGGGACCATTTCCACCTTGGCCTGCTCCTCCTCAGGGAGCAGCGCAATGTTGGCCGTCAGGTTGTCCGGGTCGTCGCCCTGGATGCCGATGCCGCCGGAGGCGAACAGGGTCATGGAGGTCTGATCCGTCATGGAAGAGGTCAGGAACAGGCCGTCCTGGGCCAGATCCTTGAGGAAGGCCAGATACTCAAAATAGTAGTCCTGCACGGGACCGAAGCGGACCTCGTCTCCCTCCAGATAGAAGTCTGTGGAACCAAACGCGTTCCACACGCCTTCCACGGCGGTGAATACCTTGTTTTCATTCATGTGCACCATCTGATAGAGGCCGATGTCGGCGCCGTAGGTATCCCGGAAACCGGCAAGAACCTTCTTCATGTCCTCAGTGGTCCGGGGCACGTCCATGCCGATGCCGTCCAGCCAATCCTTCCGGATCCACAGGCCGTTGGTCACGGGATACACCTGAGAATTGACGGCATACATGCCGCCCATCTCTCCGTCGTCGTTGATGATGGTCCGCATGGTGTACTCGTCCTGAGAGATAGTGCTATAATAGTAGGGCGCGTTCTCCTCCACCAGTGGGCTCAGATCCAGGATCATCTCGTCCCGGATGGCCTGGGACAGGCCGCCGCTGTAGACGTTGCCGATGTTGGATACCACGTCAGGCAGATCGTTGGAAGCGCACAGCAGATTCACGTTCTCCTGCCACGCCATGCCGGAAATCTCCCGGAGCTCCCAGGTGGTATTGGTCCGGCTCTCAAACTCGTCCCACCAGGGGGAAGAGCCCCAGCCTTCGGGGAACCAGCTCTGGAAGAAGGGCATGAACTGGAACAGCATGGTCACCGGAGTGTCGTCGCCGGGCTCGTAGGGCGGAAGCACGATCTCCTCCGCAGGCTCGTTAGGCTCTTCAGGCTCCACTGCAGAGTCCGCGGGAGCTTCCGCATCAGCGGCAGGCTCAGCCTCAGCCGCTGCTTCGGGTTCCGCCGCAGGAGCTTCCGCTGCCGCGGCGCTGTCTTCCGCACCCGCGCCGGAAGCGCCCGGCTCTGCAGCGCTTCCGCAGCCGGCCATCATGGCAAACAGCATGCACGCGGCAAGCAGCAGCGCTAAAACAGACTTTTTCATACAGGTTCCTCCTTTTATCATATTGACACTTTCATTCTACCGTAGAACGAAAGGTTGTAAATTCTCAAAACTCGTCCGATCTTCTCAAAGCTGCCGCAATTGCCCTCTTGCCGCTGTTTCCCCGGGTCCCCGGAGGAATAACGGGGCGGCGCATACCATCGTATGCGCCGCCCCGTGCTTGTTCCGAAATGCTTATGCCTGATCCAGGATCGTGCTCTCCCGCAGGAGGGTATATGCCTTCTGGCTTACGATGTCTGCCCGGATCTCCTTCTCTGTATCCGGTCCGGCGTACTGCTTGAGCTGAGCCACGGGGAGTCCATACTGCATGGCCATCTGCTCCCAGGCCTGCTCCACCTCCACATCCTCCGCCGTGATATTCTCGGCCTTAGCGATGGCGCTGAGCACCAGCCGCAGCTGGATTCGCCGTCTGGCCAGAGGCTTCATTTCCTCCAGCACGGAATCGAAGGTCTTTCCGTTCTGCTGGCAGAACTGTTCAAAGGACATGCTCTTGGCGGAAAGCTCCGCGGCAAACTGTTGGACGCAGATATTTGCCTCACTCTCCACCATGGCCTCTGGCAGCTCGACCTGCGCTTCCTCCAGGATCACTTTCAGTACCTGGTCCTCAATGGCCTGATCCGCCAGGTCCTTCTTCCGCTGGACCACCGCCTCCCGGAGCTGCTGCTGTTCCTCCGGCGACAGGGGCTTAAGCCGGTTTTCCCGCACTTCCTTCACCGTCACCTTGAACAGCGCCGGCTTTCCGGCCAGGTGTTCCGCCTGATACTGCTCCGGGAACGTCACGTTCACATCCACCTGATCACCAGCGGAAGCGCCCACCAGCTGATCCTCAAAGCCGGGGATGAACTGTCCGGATCCGAGGGTAAGAGAATAATCGCTGCCCTTCCCTCCGGCAAAAGCGGTTCCGTCCTGGAATCCTTCAAAGTCGATCACCGTGATATCTCCCAGGGCGGCAGGCCGCTCCACCGTTTCCGGCATAAAATGCTGGGCTTCCACCTGCCGGAGCGCCTCCTGGAATTCCTCCTCCGTGACCGTCACATCCGGCATCCTGATGTGGATTCCCTTATACCGGCCCAGCTTCATTTCCGGTCGCAGTGCAAAGCTCAACCGGAACTCCGCGCCCTCTTTCTCGCTGGCCCCCGACACTGTCACCTTGGGTTCCGAGGCCACCGGCAGGTCCACCTGCTTCATGGCGTCCTCGTAGATTCCGGAAAACAGCGCCTGTACCGCCTCCTGCAAAAGCCCTCTGGCAGCCGGGTCGGAATCCACCGTCTCCCTGGGAACCTGAAAGTCCGGTTCCGCCTTATGCTTGTCGTAAACCTTATCGATGGCAGCAGTCAAGTCCGAACCGGGCAGATTGATCTGCACCTCCGCCATGCCGTTTTCCTGTGATAGCACTTTGATTTCCATACGATCTCTCCTGTTCTGTGTCAATACTGTCTGCGCAGGTCCACCACGTTCCGCAGCGGTTCCCCTGCCAGATAATGCGCGAGATTATCCCGAAACAGCGCGTAAATCCGGTCGATATTGTCCGTATCCCAGCCGGAGCCGGACATATGCGGCGTCAGGATCACATGGTCCATCGACCAGAGGGGACTGTCCTCCGGCAGCGGCTCCTGCCGGAACACGTCCAGCACCGCGCCGCCGATGTGACCGCTTCGCAGCCCGTCGATCAGGGCTTCCTCATCCGCCGTACTGCCCCGGCCCACGTTGAGAAACAGCACACCGGGCTTCATCGCCGCGAAGATCTCCCGGCTGATCAGGCCATACGTCTCCCAGGTACCGGGCAGGCAGGCCGCCACAATATCGGCATCCCGCACTGCCTCCAGGAGCCGGTCCACGGGATATACCCGCTCAAACTCCGGCTTCGCCCGGCCGCTGCGGCTGACCCCAACAGGATGGGCGCCCATGGCCGCGCAGTATCCCGCAAAGGTCCCACCCAGATCTCCCGTCCCCAGGATCGCCACCTGGGAACCGTGAAGGAATCGGAGCCCCTCCGCCCGCTGCCAGGTTTTCTCCCGCTGCCGGGCCATATAATGGGGCATTTTCCGCAGCAGCATCAGTGTTCCCATGATCAAATGCTCCGCAATGGAGATTCCGAAGACCCCCGTGGCATTTGTGACCACCACGTCCTCATGGGGATAGATGGACGGATCCGACATCCGGTCCACGCCTGCGGAGGTGAGCTGGATCCAACGGAGCTTCTTCGCGTTCCGCAGCAGTTCCTCCGGGCAGTGCCCGCAGAGGATCTCACAGTCCTTCAGCGCGTCGGGTGTGTATTCCGTTCCGGGATCCAGGATCCGAATTGTGTATCCCGCAGGTTCCGCAGCGGAGCGGAGCGCGGCGATCTGCTCGGTCCGGAAGGCCGCTCCCATACAGACGATTTCAGCCACAAAAACACCTTCTTTTCCGGGATTTGTTCTACTATAGCAAATTTTTTCTGTTTGCACAACGGCAAGCCGGCAATTTGGCAGTTTGTCTCAAAAAAATACTTGTAGAAAACGCAATTTTGCTCTATAATGATAAAGCTAAGGAAAAGAAAACTTTTTTAGGAGGATATCATATGAAACAAATGGAAGCCGATGTCGTCCTCGTTGGCGGCGGTATGTCCGGCCTCTGCGCGGCCACTCAGGCGCAGGAATCCCTGAACGCCACCGGCGGCGGCTCTGTTGTCGTCTTTGAGAAGTCCGGCACCATCGGCGGCGCGGCCAATATGGGCATGGCCTTCTTTGCGGTGGAATCCCAGATGCAGAAAGAATCCATGACCAACAACTACACCAAGGATGAAGCCTTCAACTTCTTTATGGAGTACACCCACTGGCGCTCCGACGCCAAGCTGGTGCGCCGCTGGTTCAATATGTCCGGCGACACTGTCAAGTGGATGCAGGACAAGGGTGTGGAGTTCCTGGGCGTGTTCAAGTACTTCAAGAACTCCAAGGAGACCCAGCACATGGTTAAGGTCCCCGGCTCCAACAAGCCCACCGAGCGCTGCGCTTCCGTGATGATCAAGACCGTTACCGAGTATGCCCGTGAGATCGGCGTGGAGTTCAATCTGAACACCTCCGTCAAGAAGCTGCTCACCGGCTCCCAGGGCCAGCTCCGGGGCGTCATTGCCGTGGATGAGTCCGGCGAGGAGATCGAGTGCCTCTGCAACGCCGTCATCGTCACCACCGGCGGTATCGGCAACAACGTGGAGATGATCGAGAAGTACATGGGCTGGAAGTGGGGCGTCGACATGTTCACCTTCCGGATCCCCGGCCTCGACGGCGACGGCATGAACATGGTTTGGGACATCGGCGGCAAGAAAGCCGCGGTCAACATGGAGGTCACCTACAACACTCCCGGCACCACCGACGTGTTCAAGACCCTCTCCGAGACCATGCGTCAGCCCAACCTGATGGTCAATCTGGACGGCAAGCGCTTCATCAACGAGGCAATCATGGACAACACCACCTATACCGGCAACTCTCTGCTGCTTCAGAAGAAGCACATCGGCGTCTCTATCATCGACTCCACCATCGTCGATTACTACAAGGAGCACGGCCTCGACTACATTACCTACCATCACGGCATCACCAACCTGGACAACTGGGAGCGTGAGAAAGAGCTGTACTTCTCCGGCGCCGAGTCTGCCGGCGGTAACTCCGTCTTCGCCTCTGAGGACAAGGAAGTGGCCTATGCTGAGAACACCGAGCAGAACTTCTTCGAGTGCCAGAGCATCGAGGAGCTGGCCGAGGTCACCGGCGTAAACCTGAAGAACCTGCAGAAGACCATCGAGGAATACAACGCCATGTGCAACGGCTCTCAGGCCGGCTATGACTGGCAGTTCACCAAACCTGCCAAGTTCCTCAAGCCCATCCTGAAGGCGCCCTTCTACGCAGCCAAGCACTATCCCTCCGGCTACGGTTCTCTGGGCGGCATCCAGGTCAACGAGAACATGCAGGTTCTCAACAACGACCTCGATCCCATCCCCGGCCTGTACGCCTGCGGCACCGACACCGCCACCGTATTCGCCGATTCCTATTGCTTCTATCATCCCGGTTCCACCATGTCCTACGCCATCAATTCCGGCCGTATCGCCGGCATGGAGGCTGTGGCATACATGGATTCCGACGAGTTCATCGATCCCGAGGACTGATCCTCAGCCATACAAATGGGCCGCTGAAAAGCGGCCCATTTTTTGCAAAATAACAGGGGAGTACATATTGGAGTTTGTTGAGGTTTTCCTGGGAGGCCTCCGGCGGCCAATTCCGTTTCGTTCCCACGCTCGGGGGCGTCTAAAAAAGGGAGAATAAAGTAGACAAACTCCAGTTTTCCCAGAAAGGAGGTACGCTATGGAATCATCCACCATTATTCACACCATTCCTCCGGTCTATGATTGCCGCAGCCGGGTCCTGATGCTCGGCACCATGCCCTCTCCCAAGTCCCGGGAGGCAGGTTTTTTCTACGGCCATCCGCAAAACCGCATGTGGCCCGTGCTTGCCCGTCTGTTTGGAGAAGAAACCCCGACAGATACGGAATCCCGCCGCCGTTTTCTCCTCTTGCATCAAATTGCCATGTGGGATGTGCTTTCCTCCTGCACCATCCGCGGTGCCGAAGACGGTTCCATCCGGGACCCGGTGCCGAACGATCTCCGGCCAATTCTGGAGCAGGCACCCATTGCCGCCATCTTCTGCACCGGAAAGAAATCGTTTTCCCTTTATAACCGGTATATCCGCCCGGTCACCGGCCGGGAGGCGTGCTGTCTGCCATCCACATCCCCGGCCAACTGCCGGAACCAGACTCTTGAAACGCTGACGGATGCATACCGGGTGCTGCTTTCGTTTCTGGACTGACCGCTTCCCGGAATGGGTGCGGTTTGGGTACACAGTTGCAAATTTGATATTGTCTGCAGTTTTTTGATGCTTGTGACACATCCAAAAATTCCTTATACTGTAATTGTTGAGTCCTGTCTCTCAATAGTTATGATCTGATATGAAAGGAGTGCGAAAATGAAGAAGAATTTCCGTTTTCTGGCGCTGCTTCTGTGCATGGCGCTGATGATCGGCGTTCTGGCCGCCTGCGGCGGTTCTGCCGCCCCTTCCTCCGCACCTGCGGACGCTTCGGCGGAGACTGCTGCCGCCCCGGTGGAAGATGCCGCTCCGGCAGAAGATGCCGCTCCAGCGGAAGATGCTGCTCCGGCAGAAGACGCCGCTCCCGCAGAAGGCGCAGCGTCCGCTGAGGACGCGGAACCTGCCAGCGATGTGGCCTGGCCGGAAAACGCCTTGGGCAATGTGGATCTTCCTCTGGTGGACGAGGAGACGACCTTCTCCATCTGGATGGGCGTCAATCCCAACGTGCTGAAGATCACGGAGGACATCGGCAACGATTGCGTGCTCTGGAACGAGCTGGCGGAGCGGACCGGCGTCCGGCTGGCCTTCGACGTCTGCAACCCGGATACCGAGTCTGAGAAATTCAACCTGATGGTCGCTTCCATGGATCTCAAGGACATCATCTCCAACGCCACCGCCCTGTACACCAACGGCGGTGAGGCGGCGATCGCCGACGAGGTCCTGATCGACACCCTGCCCTATCTGACCCCGGAGATCATGCCCCAGTTCTGCAAGCTGATGGATCAGTATCCCGATGCGGTCCCCGAGGGCCTCACCGAGAGCGGATGGCTTCCCGGCCTGCCCCAGCTGTCCATGCAGACCGAGGGCAGCACCACCTTCGGCTGCCAGATCCGTCAGGACTGGCTGGACGAGCTGAATCTGGAGGCCCCCGAGACGTACGACGAGCTGCATGACGTGCTTAAAGCCTTCAAGGACGAGAAGGGCGCTGACGCGGCTCTGCTGCTGAACTACGCCGGCACCGGCCTGAACAACGGTCTGGTCCAGGGCTACGGCATCAACGGTCTTGTGGCCGACGCCGCCATGTCCGAGCCTTTCTACCAGGTGGACGATGTGGTCATGTACGGTCCCATCCAGCCGGAATTCAAGGAGTATCTCCAGATGGTCCACGACTGGTATGCCGAGGGCCTGATCTGGCAGGACTTCATGTCCAACCCCGACTTCCAGAATCCGCCTCTGGACGTGATTCTGGCTGACCGGACGGGCGTCTATTACGGCGAGGTCACCTATATGGCCACCATCACCAATTCCGACCCCGACGGCGACATTCGTTTCGTGGCCATCCCCGATTTTGTGAAGAACAAGGGCGACACCATCCCCTTCAAGGAGGAGCGCGCCTACACGGTGGCCACCCCCTGGTCCATCTCCTCCACCTGTGAGGATCCGGAGCTGGTCATGCGCTGGTGCAACTATCTTTACACCGATGAGGGTGCCCTGCTGGCCAACTACGGCATCGAGCACGAGAGCTTTGAGTTCAACGAGCACAATGTTCCCGTATTCACGGATCTGGTGCTGAACAACCCCGAGGGCATGTCCACCACGGTGGCCCTGTTCATGTACTGCATGGACCGCGGCCCCTTCTACCGGGACGAAACCCGGGAGCAGTCCGGCTACACGGAGGATCAGAAAGCCGCCAGCGAGATCTGGATGAGCAATCTGTCCGTAGGCCGCGGCATGGGTTCCACCATGATCAACGCCGAGGAATCCGACAGAGTCAACCAGTCCTACGGCGATATCAAAACCTACATTGAGCAGTCTGTGCTCCAGTTCATCACCGGACAGCGGGATCTTTCTGAGTTTGACGCCTATGTGGACAACATCAAGTCCATGGGCATCGACGAGGTTACATCCTGCTATCAGGATGCGTACGAGCGCTATCTCAACGGCGAAGTCGTGGAGATGGGCGGCCCCATGGGTCCCCCGCCTGAGGGCGCTCCCCCTCCCCCATAACCGGTTTCTGAATTTTGATACGATCCCCGGACCAGGACAGGCTGGTCCGGGGATTCTTACGATTTTGATACCTGCGCAAGCAGAATGATACTTGCAAATCCCGCCGGTTTCGGGTACGCTGTTCTTATACAGAATCAAAGGAGGTAATTCGCTTGAGAGAATTCAAAAAAGTGGAAGGCCAGTGGATCGTGCCTGAAACCACGGAGCTTTTCGGTCTGATCATCGCTCCGGGTGCTGAGATCCTGCCACCCGAGGGTAAGACGTTGGTCTTCACCTGGAACGGCAGATCTATGCCCCTGAAACCCGGCAACTATGAGGGCGACGTGGTGCTGGAGGTGTTGGACCCCATTCCTGTCAACAACTATAAATTCCGGGCCGCCATCTACGCTGAGGGCGGCACTGTGATCGAAGAGAAATCCGCGCTGTCCGCCGTCACCGACGGAGAGATCAAGGACGGCGAGTCCATCGACACAGTCATTGAGAGCCAGGACGAGAACTTCAATGGCATTATGGTGGGCGGCAAGGGTCCCTACACCGTTTCCGGCGCAGACATCTCCCTTCAGGGCAACGGCGGCAACGATTTCATCGGCTACGGAGCCGGCATCACCGCCGCGGACGACGCAGTCCTGACCGTAGAGGATTCCTTCGTCGCCACCCAGGGCGCGGCCCGCGGCGCGGTCTTCGCAGGCGGTCATTCCAAGCTCTACGTCCGGAACTGTGAGATCTCCGCACAGGACGGCGTTCTGCCCGCAGATTATGAGGACAACGTCATGCCCGGCAACATGCGCCGGGTCCCCTGGATGCTGGGCCTCCGGGGCAACTGCCGGGCCACCAATCTGGCCGACTTCGCCGATGCATGGTACGAGGACTGCACCCTGACCTCCGAAGCTTGGGGCGTCATGTCCACCGACGGTGTCCAGCGCTGCCGCCTGAGCCTCAAGAACTGCGACGTGGCCATCACCGGCCCCAGCGGATACGGCGCCTTCTCCATCGGCGACTGCGTGGACACCTTTGAGGACTGCCGCTTTGACGTGCCGGACTATGCCCTGATCATGGCCAACGAAACCGCCTCCGGCGTGTTCCGGAACACCAAGGTGGACTCCGGCCGCTTCGGCGTCATGAGCTTCCGGAACGAGGGCGGCAAGCTGACCATCACCGACGGCTCCGTATTCAACACCGACGAGACCGCCATTCTGGTCAAAGGCTGCGCCCCCATCATCGAGGCGGACTCCTCCGTCATCGCCCCGGGCAACGGCATCATCCTGCAGGTCATCAATTCCGACGACCCCGGCAGTCCCACCGGTTACTACATCGATCCCAAGGAGGACGATGTATTCGATCCCACCCATGACAACACCGTGGCACGTGAGACCTACGACGTCATCGCCTCCTTCAAGGATATGACGGTCAACGGAGACTTCTATAACGGCTCCACCGGTCAAAAGGGTGATACCGGCCCCAAAGCGCCCATGGGTCCCCCTCCCGGCATGGATATGCCCGGCGGTCCTGGCGGTCCCGGCGGCCCGGGCGGTCCCGGTGGTCCCGGTGGTCCCGGTGGTCCTGGCGGTCCCGGAGGTCCCGGCGGCGGCCCGGGCAGCAAGGGCAACGGTTATGACGGCGTCCGCAACCTGTCCCTGACCTTCGACAACACTGTGGTCAACGGCATCATCTCCGCCTCAAAGGCTCTGCATCGGGTGGAGAAGGTGTTCAAGGACAACTGCGAGGAGCTGGGTGAGGTCATCAACACCGCGCAGCCCGTGGTCAACAACGGCGTCATCGTCACGCTGAAAAACGGCTCGGTCTGGAATGTGGCCGGCACGTCCTATCTCAGCAGTCTGACCATCGAAGAAGGTTCCTCCCTGGTTGGCACGCTGACGGTCAACGGCAAAGATGTGGAGGCCGCTCCCGGCGTCTACACAGGTGCCATCACCGTGACCATCTGATCTTGAAGCATAAACCCGGAACAGGCGTTGCCTGTTCCGGGTTTTTTCTTTATTCTGCCGGATAGTCAATTCCGATGACTTCCTCCATATACCGGCTGGAGGAGGCGAGGAATTGCTGATGGCCTTCCGTAGCGGGATACCCGGCGCAATCCTCCGGGGTGGCAAAGTTGATGATCTGGATCAGATCGAAAAACCGCACATGGCCGTCCGGACTTACCGGCGGCATGGCGAAGGGCTTCACACCCACCTCGCAATCGGTGATCGTGGGGATCTGACGGGGCAGGTCCCGCAGTGCGGACGCGACCGCCTCAATGACCTCCGGTGTGCGGCACTCCGGCTTCAGCCGGAATACCGATACATGGCGCATCACGGCAAGATCCTCACATCTGCATGCCGCCGCATACCGGCATCGCGCAGCCGGTGATGTGGCCGGACATCTCCGAACAGAGGAACACCACGGAATCCGCCACATCGTCGGTGGTGCCGAGCTTTCCCATGGGAATCACATTGTTCACCAGGAAATCCGTATCCTGGGCGCCGGAGGCCTTGCTGTCCGCCATGAGATTGGTACCGTCCGTGGGCCCCGGGCAGATTACGTTGACCCGGATGCCGGCCTTTGCGTTCTCCACAGCGGCAGTCTGGGTAATTGCAATCACGCCGGCCTTGGAGGGACCGTAAGCGCCGAAGCCGGGGGCCATCTTGAGACCGCCGATGGAGGCCGTGTTGACAATGGCGCCGCCACCCTGCTTGTGCATCTGGATCAGCTCGTATTTCAGGCAGTGGAACATGCCGGTAAGGTTGGTGTTGATGACCTTCAGCCAATCCCCTTCCGTAACCTCGGTCAGGGGCGCAAAGGGAATATGTACGCCGTCAGCGCCGCAACCGGCGTTATTGAAGGCATAGTCCAGAGAGCCGAAGGTCTCGACTGTCTTCTCAATGGCGGCCTTGACAGACTCTTCATCCGCCACGTCACAGGGTACAAAGATTGCCTGTCCGCCGGCCTCTTCCACCATCCGGACTGTCTCCGCGGCTTTTTCGGGCTTGCGGGCCGCGACCGCCACCTTGCATCCCAGGGAACCGAACCGGACAGCCACTGCACGGCCCATGCCGGAAGCTGCCCCTGTCACAAACAGGACTTTATTTTTGAACTCAGCAAACATTTTGCATGCTCCTTTCTGTTTTTTCTTAATCTCAGTATAACACATTCCGACTATTCTCAAAATTGTTTTTTTGACCTACCGTTATGTTTCTTGCGGAATAGTCATTCAAATTCGTAGCCCATGTCCCGGATCATCTGATCCTCCTCGGCCAGCCGCCGGATCAGGTAATCCTCGAACAGTCTCGCCGCTTCGCTGTACTCAAAATTCTTGTGGCTGGCCACGCCGATGATGATGTGGGGCAGCTTTTCGTCGATCCGCACCAGATGCATATTGTGATCCGGATGCAGGTGCATCAGGTCACAGCCCAACCCCAGCGGCACGATAGCGATCCCGCGGCCATTCTCCACCAGATCGTACAGCAGTTCCGTGCTCTCCACCTCAAATCCCACCTTGGGCTGGAATCCGTATTCCTGGCACAGCTTCTGCAGGGGACCAAGCCGCAGGCGGGAGGAATCCACGATGAAGATCTCCTGCTCCAGCTGCGGGATCTTCACCCATTCCGAATTCGCGATGGGGCTGCTTTTGTGAACCATGAGCACATATTCCTTGTGGCCCAGTTCCCGGAAGCGGATCTGGTCGTGCTTTACCGGTTCACAGGAAATGCCGAGGGTCATGGAACGGTCCAGGATCGCGTTGATCATCTGCTGGGTGGAGCAGTCCCGCTGCCGGATCCCGATCTCCGGATGCGCCGCGCAGAATCCCGGCAGCACCGTGGGCAGGTAGGCGGAAATATTGGATCCCAGGGAGAGGATATGCTGGTCCATCTCATACATCCGCTGAATGGTCTGCGCGCCGGCCGCCAGCTGGGAGAAGGCGATATCCACGCTGGAGAGAAACACGCTGCCATACTCATTTAATTCAATGTGTCCTTTCCGGTGCCGGAACAGCGGGACTTTCAGTTCTTCCTCCAGCTTTGCGATGGACTTGGAAAGGCTGGGCTGCGTCACATACAGCTCCTGCGCCGCCCGGGAGATGTTCCCCGTGCGGGCAACCGCCATAAAGTTTTTGAGTTGATTGAAGTCCATGTACATTTCCTCCGTAAATCATAAAAGTATGCCCGAAACAGCATAATACTATACAAAAATATGAATTTTGCGCAGAAATTTTTGTGTGATATAGTGGATTTGCAAGAATAATACCATCTTTGCAGAGAGGAGAAAAGAAAATGTCATCTACAAAAAGTAATTTTGGCTCTAAAGGATGGCTGATGATCCTGGTAGCCGGCCTGATGTTCTACTTCTATGCCGGCATGTGCACCGACGGTCTGAACACCATCGTCAACAACTTTGCCGAAGCCCACGGTCTGCAGCCCGCTGACATTCTCAGCTGGACGACTCCCGCCAGCTGGGTCGGCCTCATCGGTGCTGTGGTGGCCTCCTGGTTCATCGACCGGAAGAGCAACCGTCTGTGCCTCCTGATCTCCGCCGTGCTCGGCGGCATCAGCTATATGTTCTACGGCGTGGTCAACAATCTGGCCGGATTCACCGTGGTCACTGCCCTGGCCAACTTCTTCGGCATGGGCTACTGCTGGACCTGTGCCAACGCGCTGATGGCCAGCTGGTTCCCCACCAGGAAGGGTCTTGCGCTGGGCTGGGCCACCATGGGCCAGAACCTGTGCTCCGCCACCTTCATCCTGCTTCTGACCGCTTTCATGGGCATGACCTCCCTGAACGGCTCCTTCTACATCATGGGCGCTCTGCTCGTGGTGGCCGGCATCTTCTCCTTCATTGTCATGCGCGACACTCCTGAAGAGCTTGGCTGCGCTCCTGACAACGGCGCTGTTTCCAAGGAAGAGCTGGAAGCCGCTCAGCGTGAGATGAAAGAATACAAGTCCCCCTGGAGCCCCAAGGCTCTTCTGACCAACAAGCAGATTTGGCTCATCGGCATCGGCTATGGCCTGTACATCATCTGCAACGTGTCCCTGATCTCCCAGATGATCCCCCGTCTGATCATGACCGGCCTGGAGCCTCCCGTCGCCATCGGTTCTATGACCGTGGCCGCGCTCCTTGGTCTGCTGGGCAGCTACGGCACCGGCTGGCTGGATCAGAAGCTGGGCACCAAGAAGGCATCCATCGTCTACGGCTTCTGGTATCTGCTGACCCTGGCCTGCTGCATCATCCCCAGCAATTCTCTGGCGCTGGCTTACTTCTCCGTGTTCTGCACCGGCATCGCCATCGGCGGCATCGGCAACCTGTTCCCCTCCATGACCGCTACGGTCTTCGGACGGTATGACTTTGTTCGTGCCATGGGCGTTCTGAATCCCATCACCAACATTGTCCGCTCCTTCACCTTCGTGATCATCGGCTTCGGCCTGGGCCGTACCGGCAACTACCACCTCAGCTATGCGCTGGTGGCCGGACTGTGCGTGGTCGGCATCGTGCTGATCTCCCTGATCGACGAGAAAAAGATCGGAAAATAACCAATTCTCCACATACCCTCATGGGATGGCGCTCCGGATTTCCGGGGCGCTATCCTGTATTCTGACAGGATGCAGGAAGATGCAGGAATAAGAGCCCCGGTCTATGCCGGGGCTCTTTTGAATTCCCTGTGCGGACGATCAGATCCGCATGGCCGCGTTATAGGCCTCGTGGTTGGCGCGGTAGTAGGTGCCGCCTCTTGCGGTGCAGTCGCCCACCATGATCACCTGATCGCTGCCATACTTGCTCAGCAGCTCCTTGCCCAGTCTGTCGTCGGGCTTCACGCCCAGGGCGTTGACCACGCTGTCCGCGGCGAAGAACTGCTCGTTTCCGTTGGCATCGAGTGTATGTACGCCGCCGTCGATGGATTGGATCCGCTGGGAGCCGTAGAGCTTCACGCCGTTCTCCTCCAGCTGGGCCAGCAGGTCCGCCTTGTTGAAGATGGGCATCTCCATAACGACATTCTCCCGGGGAAGCATATCCACCACAGTGACCTTCTTGCCCTCCTGGCTCAGGGCCAGCGCACACTCCAAGCCCGTAATGCCACCGCCGCAGACTACGACGGATTCGCCGCACTCCACCTCGTGGGCGTCAACCTCCCGGACGGGAAACGCACTGTCAATGCCGGAGATGGGCGGCGTCATGTAAACCGAACCGGTGGCCACAATGATGGCATCGGGGTTCACTTTCTCGATCAGTTCGGGTGTGACTTCCGTGTTCAGATGGATCTCCGCGCCGCACTCCATGGTCTCCCGGACGTCCCACTCCACATACTCCCGCATGAGCTGCTTGAAGGGCACCAGGCAGGCGTCGTTGAGCAGGCCTCCCAGACGGCCGGACTTCTCGTACAGGCTGGCGCTGTGGCCCCGCTTCTGGAGAATCTGCGCCGCCATCATGCCGGCAGGACCGCCGCCGATCACCATAACATTCTTTCGGTCGGATTCCGGTACCTTTTCAATCTCGCCGTAGATGCCGCAGCGGGGATTGATGGCGCAGCTCATGGCCGTACCCCAGGTGTTGGCGTTGCCGCAGAGGTCGCAGCGGGTGCAGGGCCGGACCTTGTCCGCCTGACCGGCCAGGGACTTGTGGACGATATCACCGTCCGCCATAAAGCTCTTGGCCATGGCCACGATATCCGCCTTGCCGGAGGCGATGATCTCCTCCGCCTCCTCCAGCGTGGTGATCATACCCACCACTGCAACAGGGATGTGCAGGTGCTTCTTGACAATCTCGGAATAACCGATGTTCAAAGGCTTATGGGGCTCCCGGAAGTAGGTGGGGATGGTATACCGGGCGGAAAGATGGAAAATGGAACCCTGAGAGATATGCATGATGTCCACATACTCCTGGGCCAGCTTCATAAACTCCAGGCTCTCCTCAAACTCCAGTCCTCCGGGGATGCCCTCGGTGGCGGAGACCCGCAGCTCGATGACCATGTCGTTGCCCACAGCCTCCCGGACGGCCTTCAGGACCTCCAGAGGATACTTCCGGCGGTTTTCAGGGCTTCCGCCGTACTCGTCGGTCCGGACGTTGGAATCCGGAGACAGCCACTGGGCCAGGAAGTTGTTGTGAGCGCAGTGGAGCATGACCATCCGGAATCCTGCGTGCTTGCAGCGCACGGCGCAGTCAACGTACTGGCCCTTGAGGTAGTCCATGTCCTCCCGGGTCATGGTGCGGACATTGTCCTCGGGATTCAGCGGACGTTCTGCGGAGACCACCGCAGTGGGCGCACCGTCCCTGGGGGCCCGGTTGCCGCGGCCGGCGTAGGCCAGCTCCGCGGAGAGCTCCGCGCCGTTCTGACGGCATTTCTCCACCAGCGCGTTCATACCGTGGATGCAGTCGTCGTCACAGACGTTCATCTCACAGAGCCAGTGAGAGGTGTTGTCATGGGTCACCGGGGTGTCGCCTACCGTCACCCAGCCGGCTCCGGTTCTGGCCTGCCACTCCATGAAATCCAGCATATCCTGGCTCATGGTGCCGTCGGCATTACATTTGAGTACCACCGTGGGGGAATACTCCAGCCGGTTCTTCAGCGTCAATCCGCGGATGGTGATGGGCTGGAATACATGGGGATATGGATTGCGTTTCATACACATTCCTCCTTCAGAATGACATGATTCTGCTTTTATCATACACTGATTCCCGGAAATTGAAAATGACGAATTTTTCATTTCATTATGTCGTTGCGGTTATAATCAGGTCTTTCATTCACAATATGCTTATCCGGCTATAACGCATTGCCAAAAACGAATAACAAATCCGTCCGCCGGACTTGCGTCCCGTTTTTTGCCACCTTATAATAAAAGAAAAACGCTATGGAGATGATAACATGGATCTGCTGAAAGGAAAAGTCGCCCTGATCACCGGCGCTAGTTCCGGCATCGGCCTGACCACCGCGAAGCTCTTTGCAAAGGAGGGCGCAAAGGTCGCCATTCTTGCCCGCCGCATGAACGTTCTGGAGGAAAAGGCCGCGGAGATCCGGGCCGCAGGCGGGGAATGCCTGCCGGTGGCCGGAGACGTGACGGATCCCGAAAGCGTCAATGCCGCCGTACAGAAGGTTCTTGACGTCTGGGGCCGCATCGACATTCTGGTAAACAATGCAGGCGACGGCGACCAGCACCGCACTACAGAAAATGTTTCCAACGAATTCTGGGACAAAATGATCGCCCTGAATCAGAGTTCCGTATTCTATTTCTGCCGGGCCGTTCTGCCCCATATGAATGCCCAGGGCAGCGGCTCCATCGTGAACCTTTCCGCCATCGCGGGCGTCTACGGCAACGCCGGCGTCAGCTATTCCGCCGCCAAAGCCGCTGTAATCGCCATCACCAAAAACATCGCCACCCAGTATACCGGCACTGCCATCCGCTGCAATGCGGTATGCCCCGGGCCCACGCTGGTCCCCCGGATGGACGGCCGGGAGGACGACCTGTATGACAAAGAGTTCCTTGCCATCACCGAGCGGCACATGGACATGACCATCCCCTTCGCCATGCCGGAGGATCAGGCCAACGTGATCCTGTTCCTGGCCAGCGATATGTCCCGGGCCATCACTGGACAGGCCATCGTCACCGACAATGGCCGCTGCCTGTGATTGTTCCCCGAACTCAGGCTTGTTATTTTCATCGCTCCGTTCTATAATAGAAGAAATCCGGCGGCATCTCTGGATGCCGCCATTTTTCTGAGAGGAATGGATCCCTATGATCGTTATGGAGGAATGCCTGCTGCATGATCAGGCCGGTATGGAGCAGGCGCTCCGCCGCTATTTTGAAGATGTGAAAACACAGTGCCCCGGCACGCTCAACGCCATGCTGGACGCCCGCCTTCTGTCCGTCGATTTTGAACGGCACATCCTGGTGCTGGAGGCGGACATGAAGCCATGGATGACCAATCCGAACGGGATCGTCCACGGCGGCATCACGGCGGCCTATCTGGATCTGGTCATGGGGCTGCTCTGCCGGTACTGTTCCGGCGGCCGCATGACCCCCACCCTCCACATGGACGTGAGCTATCTGCGAACTATTTCCGCCCGGGACACGCTCTGCGTCAAGGCGGAGATCGCAAAGCTGGGCTCTACAATCTGCACCGCCGTGGGCAGCATCTATACGAGGGAACGTCCCGACCGGCTGCTGGCCACCGCCACCGGTTCCTATATCGTTCAATCGGGTAGGAGGTCACCCATTAGTTGAGTGACCGTCCTCCCACACCACCGTGCGTACCGTTCGGTACACGGCGGTTCAATCGCATAAGTGCAGATGCTCGTACAGGTCAAGGGCGCTTACAAGCCCGGCCTGTGCGAG
>JAFUFT010000083.1 GCA_017469795.1 Oscillospiraceae bacterium | reverse complement strand
TCCCGGTGCTGGAGCCGGTGGCCAGCCTGATCATCTGTCTGGTGGTGCTGAAGGTGGCCGTCGAGATCTTCAAGGACGCCATGGACCGGATCGTGGATCACGCCTGCGACGCGGAGATGGAGGCGGCGATCCGCCGGTGCGCAGAGACCCAGGAGGGCGTCATGGGCGTGGATCTGCTCCACACCCGGATGTTTGGCAGCAAGATCTACGTGGATCTGGAGATTGGAGCCGACGGGACCCTGTCTCTGATCGAGGGTCACGCCATTGCCGAAAGGGTCCACGATGCGGTGGAGCGGGAATTTCCCCAGGTCAAGCACATCATGGTCCACGTCAATCCGAGAGTGTAGAAAACCCGCACGGTTCTGTTTGAACCGTGCGGGTTTTGTTTCGGATCAGAGGCCGTTGATATACTGGCAGGCGGCCAGCGCGGCCACGGCGCCGTCGGCGGCGGCGGTGGTCACCTGACGGATCCGCTTGCTGCGGCAGTCTCCCGCCACGAACACGCCGGGGGTCCTGGTCAGGCACTGCTCGTCCGAGTCAAAGTAGCCGTACTCGTTCAGGTCCGCCAGGGCGGCGAAGGGCTCGTTTTCCGGGATCAGGCCGATGGCCACGAACAGCCCGTCGCAGGGGATCTCCCGGACCTCATGGTCACTGCGGCCCTCGATCTCCACGCCGGTGAGCTCCCCGTCCCGGGTAATCAGCCGGTTGATCTTCACGTCGGAGAAGGCCTTCACATTCTCCCGGGCGAAGAGCACCTCCTGGAGCCGGGCCTCCCCGGTGAAGAAGGGCAGATCCTGGAGCATGATGACCTCCCTGCATTTGTCCGAGAGCAGGATGGCCTCCTGCAGGGCGGAGTTGCCGCCGCCGGCCACGCAGACGGTCTGGCCGGTGTAGAAATCTCCGTCGCACACGGCGCAGAAGGAGATCCCTTCGCCTACCAGATCCTCCTCTCCCGGAAGTCCCAGCATCCGGTGCTTGACGCCGGTGGCCAGGATCACGGTCCGGGACTCGTAGGAGCCGCCCTCCTCGGTGAGGACCACCTTCCGGTCCGTCTCGCTGCGGACCTCGCTGACCGTTTCGATCTCGATCTCCGCGCCCTGATGGAGGATCTGATCCAGGGCCTTTTCCGCGAACTCGTTGCCGCTCATGGAGATGGTGCCGGGGTAGTTTTCCACATTGGGGGAGTGGGTGATCTGGCCGCCGAAGCCGTTTTTCTCAATGACCAGTACGGACTTTCCGTTCCGCAGGCCGTAGAGGGCCGCGGTCATGCCGGCAGGGCCTCCGCCCACCACAATGATATCATACATAATGATCGACCTTTCCGGGACAAAAACAGGGCAGGCAGAAATGACAGTGATTTCTGCCTGCCCCGCATCCCATGTTATTGATTCATCAGCCAGCCCTTGATGTCGGACACGCCGCGGTATTTCTCAAAGCTGTCGCCGTTTACCAGCACCAGCGTGGGCGCCTGCTTGACGCCGTACTGCTTTGCCAGTTCCTTCTCCTCGTTGGCGTTGAGGGCGGTGTAGCGGACCCCGGCCTTGTCCAGCAGCGCGCCGGCCGCCTTGCAGTTGGGGCAGGTGGGCGTCTTGAAGAGCAGGATCGTGCTGTCAGCGGCGGCCTGCTCCACGGCGGGAGCCGCCTCCACAGGCGCCGGGGCGGGTTCGTCCGCAGGAGCGGGATTGGGGCCGGCGTGGGTCAGTACGGAATGACCGATGTTGTATACCTTCCGGTCCTTGAACTCCTGGGACTTGCCGTCGTTCCAGTTCTGCACCGGACGGTAGTAGCCGGTGATGCGGCTGTAGACCTCGGTCTTCTTGCCGCAGATGGGGCAGGTGTACTGCTCGCCGGTGAGATAGCCGTGGTCGGCGCAGACGGAATAGGTGGGGGACATGGTGTAGTAGGGGAGCTTGTAGTTCTCCGCGATTTTCCGGACCAGGTTGGCCGCAGCCTTCCAGTTCGGCAGCTTCTCGCCCAGGAAGGCGTGGAAGACGGTGCCGGAGGTGTAGAGGGTCTGGAGATCGTCCTGGATGTCCAGGGCGGAGAACACGTCCTCGGTGAAGCCCACAGGCAGGTGGGAGGAGTTGGTGTAGTAGGGAGTGCCGTTCATGTTGGCGGTGATGATGTCCGGGAACTGCTCCTTGTCGTGCTTGGCGAAGCGGTAGGTGGTAGACTCGGCAGGGGTGGCCTCCAGGTTGAACAGGTCGCCGTACTGCTCCTGATAGTCGGACAGACGCTCCCGCATGTGGTTCAGCACGTCCCGGGTGAACTTCTGGGTCTTGGGATCGGTGAGGTCCGCCCGCAGCCACTTGGCGTTGAGGCCGGCCTCGTTCATGCCCACCAGACCAATGGTGGAGAAGTGGTTGTTGAAGGTGCCGAGGTATCGCTTGGTGTAGGGGTACAGACCCTGGTCAAGCAGCTTGGTGATGACGACGCGCTTGGTGTTGAGGCTGCGGGCGGACAGATCCATGAGGCTGTCCAGCCGGGCGTAGAAGTCCGCCTCGTCCGTGGCCAGATACGCGATCCGGGGCATGTTGATGGTGACCACGCCGATGGAGCCGGTGGATTCGCCGGAGCCGAAGAAGCCGCCGGACTTTTTCCGCAGCTCCCGGAGGTCCAGACGGAGCCGGCAGCACATGGAGCGCACGTCGCTGGGCTCCATATCGGAGTTGATATAGTTGGAGAAATAGGGGGTACCGTATTTGGCGGTCATCTCAAACAGGAGCTTGTTGTTCTCCGTCTCGCTCCAGTCGAAGTCCCGGGTGATGGAGTAGGTGGGAATGGGATACTGGAAGCCGCGGCCGTTGGCGTCGCCCTCGATCATGATCTCGATGAAGGCCTTGTTCACCATATCCATCTCTTTCTTGCAGTCGCCGTAGGTGAAGTCCATCTCCTTGCCGCCGACGATGGCCGGCATGTCCACCATGTCCTCCGGGACGGTCCAGTCCAGGGTGACGTTGGT
>JAFUFT010000082.1 GCA_017469795.1 Oscillospiraceae bacterium | reverse complement strand
TTATAATATTTATTTTGTTTTTAAGCCTATTTTTGTATATTTTTAATGAGTTGCGCCAGATCATTTGCGACAGATTGCGCAGTTTCTTCTGTCCCGGCCTCAACCATGACACGAAGCAAGGCTTCTGTACCGGAGGGGCGTACAAGGATCCGTCCGTCCCCTGCAAGCCTGTTCTCCTGCTCCCGGATCGCAGTCTGAACCTCATCCGAGGCAATCAATGCAGCCTTTACGGCGCTCTCGTGCGGACCGGGAACGTTGATCAGAACCTGAGGGTAGCGTTTGATTTCCTCAACCAGGCTGCTGACCGGGATGCCGTATTTCGTGATAATGCTCAGGAAATGCAGCGCTGTAAGCTGACCGTCCCCCGTGGGCATGTGATTCAGGAAAATAATATGTCCAGACTGTTCTCCGCCCAGAACCATCGCCTGCTTCACCATCATTTCACGGACATTTCGGTCTCCCACATCTGCACAGAGGACTGTGAACCCGTTGGCCTGCGCGTATTTATGCAAGCCCATATTGCTCATGACCGTTGCAACAAAACCGTCTCCCCGCAGGTCTCCTGCGTCCTTCATGGCTCTGGCGATCAGCGCCATGATCTTGTCTCCGTCGATCTCATTTCCCTTTTCGTCCACGGCAAGGCAGCGGTCCGCGTCACCGTCAAAGGCAATGCCCACGTCGTAGCAGCCCTGTGCGACCAGTTTTCCAAGTTCCTCCAGATGGGTAGAACCGCAACCGGCATTGATGTTGACGCCGTTCGGCTTGTCGTTGATATATGTCACATCCAGGTCATAGCGCGCAAAGATGCGCTGTGCTGTCACCGAGGCAGAGCCGTTGGCGCAATCCACAAGCACACGAAGTTCATGAGGATCTCCTTTTACCGTGGAGACCAAATACCGGATATATGCGTCCATGGCATGGCGGTCATCATAAGTTATACCGATGTCGCCGTTTTCACACATCGGAAGCGGATCCTTGGAAAGGATCAGGTCTTCGATGGCGTTTTCCACCTCATCCGGGAGTTTCGAGCCATCCGGGCCGAAAAACTTAATGCCGTTGTATTCATAGGGGTTGTGAGAAGCGGAAATCACGATGCCGGCAGCTGCGCCGCTGCGGACCGTAATTAACGCCACCGCAGGCGTAGAAATCACACCAAGCGTATGGACGTTGACGCCGCAGGCAGTCAGTCCGGCTGTGATTGCGCCCTCCAGCATATCTGAAGAGATACGGGTATCCTTCCCGATTACTACAACGGGTTTCCCTTCGCAGTCACGACGCAGCACCAACGCTGCCGCCTGACCGACCCGATAGGCCAGTTCCGGTGTCAGCTGCCGGTTTGCGATTCCGCGAATTCCGTCAGTACCAAATAGTCTTCCCATGATTCTCTCTCCTTTTTATTCGATCCGAAGCTGCCCGTCATCGTTTGCAATGTGGTCGATACCAAGATGACGGTAGGCCAGCTGTGTCACGCAGCGCCCCCGGGGCGTGCGGGTTAAAAATCCAATCTGCATCAGATACGGTTCGTAGATGTCCTCCAGTGTAATCGCTTCTTCTCCGATGGTTGCGGCAAGCGTATCCAGTCCAACGGGACCGCCTCCGTAATTCTGGATAATACTCATCAGCATCCGGCGGTCTGTATCGTCCAGGCCAAGGTGATCCACTTCCAGCCGGTTGAGCGCGTCATCGGCTGCCTCTTTCGTGATCACCCCGTCGTGGTCGATCAGCGCGAAATCTCTTACTCTGCGCAGCATCCGGTTTGCAAGACGCGGGGTTCCCCGACTTCGGGAAGCGATCTCGAAGGCGCCTTCCGGATCGATTTCGGTCCCCAACAGTGCGGCGCTTCGGAGAATGATCTTTTGCAGTTCCTCCGGCTGATAGAGTTCTAAACGAAGCGAGACTCCAAACCGGTCCCGCAGTGGAGAAGAAAGCTGCCCAGCCCGGGTAGTGGCGCCAATCAGGGTGAATTTGGGCAGATCCAGGCGAATAGAGTTCGCGGACGGCCCCTTGCCGATGATAATATCGATGGCGTAGTCTTCCATGGCCGGATAGAGCAGTTCTTCCACCACGCGGTTGAGCCGATGGATCTCGTCGATAAACAGGATATCACCTTCGCTCAGGTTTGTCAGAAGCGCTGCAAGATCTCCTGTTTTTTCAATAGCCGGGCCGGAGGTCACACGAAGATTTACCCCCATCTCATTGGCAATCACCCCAGCAAGGGTGGTCTTGCCCAATCCGGGCGGGCCGTAAAGCAGAACGTGGTCCAGCGGTTCGTTCCTTCGTCTGGCTGCTTCAATATACACAGACAGATTCCCTTTTGCCTTCTCCTGGCCGGTGTACTCAGAGAGCGTCTGGGGCCGGAGATTGACCTCCCCGCTATCGCCGGGGATCAGAGACGTTGTGATCAGGGGCGCCTCCATCTCCTGTGAGAATTCCAGTGCCATATGCTCCCTCCTACTTTGTGGTCATGGCCCGGAGGGCCTGCTTAATAATGTCCTGCAGCTCGAGATTTTCCACATCGATGCCTTTCATGGCTGCGGAAATACTGTTCTGATCGTATCCCAGTACCTGCAGTGCCTGAACGGCTTCCGTGGCCTTACTGCCGGGCTGCAGTACAGGAGCAAAGCCCCCGTCGCCGGAGGAAAAGTCCAGTTCGGACTGGGCGCCAAGTTTGTCCTTGAGTTCAAGAAGGATTCTCTGGGCAAGCTTTTTTCCCACTCCGGGCGCAGCGGTCAATGATTTTTCATTCTGAGTTACCACGGCCATATGGAGGCCATCCGGCGTCACAGTCGAAAGAATCGCTAACGCCGCCTTGGGGCCTACCCCGTTGACGCCAATCAGAAGCCGGAAGGTGTCAAGCTCTCGTTTGGTTGCAAAGCCAAAGATGTCAAAGGCATCTTCCCGAATGGCGCAATGCGTATAGAGCCGGGCACTCTCCCCCGGCTTCAGTTTTGCCATCGTCGTAGTCGTGGTATTGACTGAAAATCCGACGCCGCCGCACTCCAGAACCACAAGGCCGAGATCGATCAAGGCAACCGTGCCGTGCAGATAATAAAACATAAGTCTTCTCCTTTTAAACACCGGAAAGCAGCGAAGTGGAACTCCTGGCGTGGCAAAGGGCCAGCGCAAGCCCATCGGCTGCGTCATCCGGTTTGGGGATCTCCGTCAGATGCAGGATTCTCCGGGTCATATCCATGACCTGCCGTTTTTCCGCTTTTCCATATCCGACCACCGCCTGCTTGACCTGAGAGGGCGTATACTCAAAAATCGGAACGCCATATTGCTGGCAGGCCAGCAGAATAATCCCGCGGCCGTGGGCGACCTGAATCCCGGTGGTAATATTGGTGTTGAAAAACAGTTCTTCAATACTGACCGCATCCGGCTTCGTCAGGTCCAGAAGCTGCTTCATGTCTTCAAAAATCTGTCCGAGCCGCTGAGAAAACGGAGCGCCGGCAGGTGTTGTAATGGCCCCGTAGCGAAGCATCTGAACACTGCCGCGGTCCGCAGAAATCAGGCCGAAGCCAATGGTTGCAAATCCGGGATCGATTCCAAGAATCCGTTTCATAGTCCCATCACCAGTCCTGCTGCCGCACCCAGCCCGATAAACAGGATCGGATGCGCTTTTTTTCCAAATACCGCATAGAGGCCTGCCAGAACCAGGCCAGCGCCGAGCGCTTTCCAGGAAATCCAGATCTCAGCACCCGGCTCTATCTGAAGCGCAAGCTTCAGAATGCCGAAGCCGGCAGCTGCGATCAGTCCAACCGAGGCCGGACGAAGCCCGGAGAGGATCCGCCTGACCAGACCGCTATCCTGAAAACGCTGCAGGAATCGGGAGACGATCAGAATCACAAGGATACTCGGAAGGACCAGAGAGAACGTGGCAAGCACGGCTCCCGGTACGCCGAAGGCGGAATAACCTGCATAGGTGGCCATGTTGACCCCCATGGGTCCCGGCGTAGATTCGCTGACCGCAATCATATCGCCCAGCTGCGCCCGGGTAAACCAGGGATAGCGATCTGCCATTTCATACAGGAATGGCAGCGTGGCCAGGCCGCCGCCTACGCTGAGAAGTCCGGTTTTGAAGAACTCCAGGCACATGAGCAGTATCTTCACGCTTTACCGCTCCTTTCCCGTAAAAAGCCGGACAGCAATCCGGCCGCGGCAGAGATCAGCACCAGAGGGACTGGAGTGATCCCGAAAAAAGCGGATGCCAGGAACACCAGAACAAACAGGCACCAGCCGAATCCATTACGAACGCCGGAACGAAGCAGCTTCCAGACAGAGAAGCCGACTAATACCACAACGGCAACGCGAATCCCGGCCAGTGCGTGCTGCACAGCGGGGATTTCCGCGAAATTCGTGAGGACTGCGGCAATTACCGTAATGATGATCAGGCTGGGAAGAACCACACCAAGCGTTGCAAGGAAGCCTCCGGCAATCCCCTTTCGGCGCGCTCCGATAAAGGTCGCGGTATTGACAGCAATGACCCCCGGCGTGCATTGACCGATTGCGTAATAGTTGAGGATCTCCTCCTCCGTGGCCCATCCACGCCGCTCCACGATCTCCCGTTGGATCATGGGCAGCATGGCATATCCGCCGCCGAAGGTCAGGATTCCGATTTTAAAGAAGCTCCAGACAAGCTGAAGATATTCCATGGTCACGCATCCTTTTCCGCCAAAAACTGCACCAGCGGTTCTGCCTGAAACCGCTTCAGGACAGCCCTCTGTTCTTTCCAGTCCGGCATTGCTGCGGAAACGATCCGCCAAAATGCAGAGCTGTGGTCAAACTGCCTGCGATGAGCCAGTTCATGAATCAGCACATAGTCGATTGCACGTGCAGGCGCAAAAAGCAGGAACACGCTGATCCGAATCACACCGTCCCGGCTGCAGCAGCCCCATCGGTTCCTGGCAGTCGAGATTTTTACGTCCTGATAGGATATTCCCATCCTGGAAGCCCAAAAGCCAAGCCTCGCACGGAGGAATGGCATTCCGTTTTTCTTTGCCAAACTCAAAATTGCCTTGCGCTCACGGCTCCCTTCCCCGGATGGAAGAATGATTTGATCCCGTAACACAGCCGCAGAAAGCCCCGGTACGATCCGAATCTCAAAATCACTGCCGCAAAGCGAAATATGATCTCCTTGGGAAAGGCAAAACTGATCCCGGTCTGCATTGCGAGATCGAACGATTGCCTGATTGCGAAGGATCCACTCCATATGATCTTCCACAAATCCGCGGATATACGCTTCCGCGCACCGCCGTGGCGCGCGGACAAGTACCTCGCCCTCCGGCGTGATCTTCAGGCATATCGTCTTACGGTCAGACCGGATCACCTGATAGTTCATCCGAGGTATTTCCAGAACGCGCAGGCCACCGTTCCCGCGACGATCAGCGCGATAAACAGGAAAGCTGCGATCCTCTGCCACACAGGACGGGGCCGGTAGCTCTCACTGGGGTTGATTTCCAGCGCAGGGGTCTTCGGTTCTTGTTCCTTGTTTTCCATGAAAATTCTCCGATCTGATTTGTTCTTAACTATAATAATATACCATGTTTCACTGCTGTTTTACAAGCATTATATTCTACAAAAAGAGCCTCCGTGCATCGGAGGCTCTTTCTCGGCTATTTCAGGATCTCGCGGTACACACGAAGGACGTTTTCGCAGAAAACCGCTTCGATGTCTCGTCCGGTGAATCCGGCCCGTTCCATTGCCAGTGCCAGCGCTGGCATCATCCCCGCATGCTCCACCTCTGGGGTGTTCTCGATCCCGTCAAAGTCGGAACCGAGGCCGAGGACTCCGATCCCGCCAACATTTCTGATATGTTTCATATGACGGATCATATCGTCTATGGTTCCGCCGTTTTTCTCTCTTAAAAAGTCCGCACAAAAATTGATGCCCATGACTCCGCCGTGATCTGCCAGTGTGCGGATCATATCATCGGTCAGATTACGGCCGTGTCCGCAAACTGCTCTGGCGTTGGAGTGTGAAGCCACAAAAGGTCCTTTGCAGTATTCCGCCACATCCCAGAACCCGCCGTCACCCAGATGACTCACGTCAACGATCATGCCGAGCCGGTTCATCTCCCGAACGAATTCAATGCCCCGGGGTTTGAGTCCCATGGGAGAGACAGGCCGGTTCTTCATGTTAGTACCTGGATAGCCAAGTTCATTTTCAAAGTTCCAGGTCAACGTCATCATTCGGACCCCCAGCCGGTACAGGACCCGAAGAACTTCCAGGCTGCCCTTGCAGACGCCGCCCTCCTCTACGGTGAGAAGCGCTGACAGAAGACCTGCATTCCGGTTGCGCTCTATATCGCCGATGGAGTAAACCGGGGCGATCAAGTCTTTGTTTTCTTCCATCTGGCGATAGTATTCGTCAATCAGTTCCAGAACGCTCTGCAGCGGGTCTGATGTATCCCGCAGCATCACGAACATGGCGAAGTTTTGCAGCAGATAGTTCCCCTGCTTCAATTTCTCCAAATCAACGCTGAGCCCACAGCTGCGAAGTTTTTCGGGCGCTCCATTTTGACGGAGTTTCCAAAGGCAGGAAACTGTGTCACAGTGCATATCGATCGCTTGATACATTCTGATTCCCCCTCTTTCTATCTCATAGTCTAACGAAGGCGCCGGTAAAAATCAACCTGGAAATTAAGATTGAAAATCGATTTTGAAACAGGTATAATTAGATTCAACGAAATCACTATAAAGGAGTCTTTCTCCATGCGTATCCGGATTTCATCTGACAGCACCTGCGACCTCAACAGGGATTATCTGTTGGCTCATCAGGTTGAATTGGTTCCATTATATACATTCAAAGGCGGCAAGACGTTCCGGGATGGGGTGGATATCACCCCGGCAGATATTTTTGCGCATGTTGCCTCCGGAGGAGACCTCTGCTCCACCGCTGCCAATAACGTAGAGGACTATCACGAAGTCTTTTTCCGACTGCTCCAGGATTGTGACGCTGTCATCCATATTACGATCAGTCTGGATTTCTCCTCCTGCTACCAGAACGCCTGCGTAGCAGCAGAGGATTTTCCGGGAAAAGTATTTGTGGTGGATTCCCGGAATTTGTCTACCGGACATGGACATGTGGTCTGCGAAGCCGTCAAAATGGCAGAGGCCGGAGAACTCGGCCCGGAGGAAATCGCGGAGTCGCTGCGGGAACTGACTTCCCGGGTGGACGCCAGTTTCCTGTTGGATCGTCTGGACTATATGGTCAAGGGAGGTCGGTGTTCCATGGTCGCGGCGCTTGGCGCCAATCTGCTGAAACTCAAGCCCTATATTGAAGTCGTCGACGGAAAAATGCGGGTTGGAAAGAAATATCGCGGCAGTTTTGAAAAATGCGTGCTGGAATATGTCAAGGACAAGCTTCAGGGCAGAGACGATCTCGTTCTGGAACGGATCTTTATCACCCACACACCGGTCCAGACCGGTCTTGTAGAGCTGGTCCGTGCTGCAATTCTTCAATATGCTCCTTTTACTGAGATCGTTGAAACGGAAGCCGGATGCACGGTGTCCTGTCACTGCGGTCCCGGAACCCTCGGTATCCTGTTCATCCGCTCAAAGCAACACGCCCCCGATCAACCGGTGTAATAAAGTTTATCTTGACAAAGACCGTTCAACCTGATACTATATTGGAGTCAATTCGGAGAGATGTCCGAGCGGTTTAAGGAGCCGGTCTTGAAAACCGGTGATCCCAGCAATGGGACCGTGGGTTCGAATCCCACTCTCTCCGCCATCTCCTACTGACATTGGTATGCGGAAGTACCCAAGAGGCCGAAGGGGCTCCCCTGCTAAGGGAGTAGGCGTCTAAACCACGCGCGAGGGTTCAAATCCCTCCTTCCGCGCCAAAAGTTATGGAAACCGTCCTAAATCGAGGCAAAACGCCCGGTTTGGGGCGGTTTTTGTTTGGTTTTCTATGCCCATATTTTGCCATTTACCCGCCCTGAACCCGGCGCGAAACGGCCGAAATCGCCTCGGATCGTCAACGCGTCGTCAACATCATGTCTACACGGTCTGAGGTGCGTCAGATCGGTCCCCCTTGAGTAAGTTGACGGCGGAGCGGGCTGCATCGTTACCTGGATGTATATATTTGGAAGTCGTACTATATGTCGCGTGCCTCATTACCATTTGGATCGTTGCGGGATGGACTCCGGCATCTGCGAGGGCTGTTGCGGTGGTGTGACGGCAGGAGTACGGTTTGAGCGGGCGGATTCCGAGAGCGGCCAGCGTCTCAGCAAACTTCGCTCGGAACGTGTCCGGGTGCATCGGCAGGAGTTTGCCGACACGGGATTTACTCTCTCCGGCCAGGCGCTTTATAACCGGCTCCATAAATTCGGGAAAATAGATAGGGTCGTCCCGCCGTCTGTCAGTCTTAAGGCCACAGCCTTTGATTTCGTGTTTGTCATAGTCTATCATAGCTATTTTACAATTAAATAACTCGCCAGGCATCATGCCACTATATATTAATAATAGTATATAGCCGATAAAGCCATCCCCTGCTCGGTAGGCATTCCACAATGTCTGAACCTCCTCCATCGTAAATGGCAATATCTCTCGCGCCTGCAGTGTAGGCAGGTCTATGCCCGGCGCTATGTTGGCGTCTGCTGCACCCAAGGCGACCCCGCGCTTACACAGTTTGCTTAGTAGATCCCTCATGTCGCGAGCCGTATAATAAGAGCCTGCCTGATCGTCAACGGCAGCCTGCAGTGTATCGATCCGGAGCGACCTGATCGGCACCGAACTGATCCCAGCCGCAACGATCCGCCTCCATGCGATCCGATTGGCCGTCTGACGATCATGGCTAAGCCTGTCGAGCCGAGCTGACTCATACCAGCTCCAAAGATCGGATAGCGTCATGTCGATCCGGTCCGAGTCGCCCTGGGACGATTGAGCCGCGGCAAACTGATCGGCCTCGCCTTGAGTCGCAAATCCGCCTCGGGTCTTTCGGGTTCTAACTATTTTACCTGTCTCCGGATCGACCGAGTCTACCGTCCATTTAGCAGTCCAGGTTGAGCCGCGTCTGTACGACGTCCCCTGCCCTGACTGATGCCGAGGCTGACCGGCGACCGGAGCGCCGCACATGCAGCAATACAGAGATTTGGCCGGAGTAGTTTGGCTACAATTTTGGCATATCATATAGTGCCGCTTCCCCCTTCC
>JAFUFT010000081.1 GCA_017469795.1 Oscillospiraceae bacterium | reverse complement strand
TTTCGGTTTTGTCTGAGCAACTCAACCTTAACACAGGTCACTCCTATTCGCTACTTTTTTATCACTTTTGAAATATGAAAAGCTGCTTGCAGGTTTTCATGTTCAAAAGTTTTTTGTCACACATCATTGTAACACCTACAGGCGGGATTAAAAAACAGACCGTATCCGCCTGTGTAATAAAAATACTGGTACTTTTTTCTTGTATCTGCTATAATAACAATGATATCCAACAACCGGCGAAAAACAGCTGTTTTTCGCGGAAAGGCAGGAATCTGTATGGATCGAAAACGGCCTCAGGGCAGACAGAAATACGTGACGGACAACTCCAAAGGCGTACACCGCCGCGGTTCCGGACTCGGAACCGGCCCGGTCGGATCGTCTCAGAGCGGCGGACAGGGCGGCGGCAGAGCTTCCGGCGGATCCTCCGGAGGCATGAACCCGCTGATGATTATTATCGTTCTGGTGATCGCTCTGCTGGGCGGGGGCGGCGGACTGTTCGGTGCGCTCAGCGGCGGATCCTCTGACTATGGTATTTCCGAAAACACGATTCAGAATATCTCGCAGAACTCCAACTCCTCCGGATGGACGGATACTTCCAATGCTTCTGGGGAGAAACTGGACGAATCTGTGGCCAAGGGTTCCCGCGCCAAACGGACGGAAATCCTGGGGGACGGACAGGATCAGGTCACCGTGATGGTGTACATGTGCGGCACCGATCTGGAGTCGAAAAGCGGCATGGCCACCAGAGATCTGATGGAGATGACAAAGGCCTCCATTGGGGACAATGTGAACGTGGTAGTCTATACCGGCGGCTGCAGCAAATGGAACAACCAGGTGATTCGGAACGACGTGAACCAGATCTACGAAGTGGTCAGCGGCGGACTGAAGTGCGTCAATCAGAATGCGGGCAGCGACGCCATGACCAAGCCGGCCACACTGACCTCCTTCATCCGCTGGTGTGAACAGAACTATCCCGCCAACCGCCGGGAACTGATCTTCTGGGATCACGGCGGGGGATCGGTCAGCGGCTATGGCTATGACGAAAAATATGCGCGCAGCGGATCCATGAGTCTTGCGGGAATCAATCAGGCGCTGAAGGATGCAGGGACCACCTTTGACTTCATCGGCTTTGACGCCTGCCTGATGGCGACGGTGGAAAACGGCCTGATGCTGGATCAGTACGCGGATTATATGATTGCCTCGGAGGAGACGGAACCCGGTATCGGCTGGTACTATACCAACTGGCTTACGGCGCTCTCCGGCAACACCTCCATGCCGACGATTGAGATCGGTAAGAATATTGTGGACGATTTCATTTCCACCTGCAACCGTGACTGCCGCGGACAGTCCGCTACGCTTTCCGTGGTGGATCTGGCGGAACTGAGCTATACCGTGCCCACACCCTTTAAGGCTTTTTCGGAGTCCCTGACCGATATGATCTCCAATCAGCAGTATACGGAGATCTCCACTGCCCGCAACGGCACCCGGGAGTTTGCCCGCAGCTCTGCCATCGATCAGATCGATCTGGTGCATTTTGCACAGAATGTCGGAAACGACGAGGGTAAGAAGCTCTCCGATGTGCTCCTGAGCGCGGTGAAGTACAATCGGACTTCCTCGAATATGACAAATTCCTATGGCATGTCCATCTATTTCCCCTATCGGAAGACGTCCAAGGTCGATACGGCGCTGAACACCTACGATGCCATCGGCATGGATTCCAGCTATGCCAAGTGCATCCGGGAATTTGCCTCCCTGGAGGTCAGCGGACAGGTATCCACCGGAGGGACTTCCTCTCCGTTCCCGTCTCTGATTGGCGATCTGGGCGGCGGCTCGGCTAGTTCTGACGCCATCAGCAATCTGCTTGGCAGCTTCCTGGGTGGTGACTTCGGTTCCATCTCCGGACTTTCCGGCTCCAATACCGGATTCCTGACCGGCCGTTCCATGACGGAGGAGGATACGGTCAGCTATATCTCGGATCACTACTTTGATTCCTCTAAACTGACCTGGTCGAAGAACAAGGCGGATCAGATGGTGATTTCCCTGCCGGAGGATCAGTGGGCGCTGATTGAGGGCCTGGATCTCAATATGTTCTATGACGATGGCGAGGGCTATGTGGATCTCGGCCTGGATAATATGTTTGATTTTGACGACAAGGGAAATCTGATCGGCGATACAGACCGGACCTGGCTCGCGATCAACGGCCAGCCTGTTGCCTACTATCACGAGTATACCGAGGGAGAAGGCGACAGCGCCATCATCACAGGTTATGTTCCCGTGATGCTCAACGGCGAGCGTGCCGAGCTGCTCCTGTGTTTTGATGCGGAGCATCCCCACGGCACCATCACAGGCGCCAGAAGCGTGTATACCGACGGCCAGACCGACACGGTGGCAAAGAGCATGACAGAGCTCGAAGAAGGCGATACACTGGAGTTCATCTGTGATTTTTACAGCTATGAGGGCGTCTATCAGGACACCTATTATCTGGGTGAGCCTATGACGGTGACGGATAACATGGAAATCTCCAATACCGATGTGGGCGAGGGGACAGTGAAGATCATGTACCGCTTCACGGACATCTATCAGCAGCATTACTGGACCGAGCCGATTGAGAAATAAGCGCTGCGGAAAGGAATGGTTCCAACATGAACAGAAGATTGCTTGCCCTGCTTTTGGTAGGGCTGGCCCTGCTTTCGCTCCTTTGCGGCTGCGGCGCTACTGCACAGAGCCGTTCCGCAGTTCCCGAGGATACCCTCCAGCTCATTGAGGACAGCGCAGAGGCGCTGCAGTTGATCGAAGAATCGGCCGCACCTTCCCCGGAGGAGAACGCACCGGCAGAGGAAGCGCCTGAAGTGCCTGAAATGGGCGACCAGTTGGAATCTGCCCCCGATGAGCATGCCGCTTCATTCCAGGCTGCCGATCAGGAAGCTGAGATCTCAGAGGACGGCGAATACACCACGCCGGAGGACGTGGCGCTCTATCTCCATACCTACGGCCATCTTCCCGGAAACTTTATCACCAAAAATGAGGCGCGGGACCTCGGCTGGGACAGCAGCAAGGGAAATCTCTGGGATGTCGCCCCAGGAAAGAGCATCGGCGGCGACCGCTTCGGCAACTATGAGGGGCTGCTGCCTGACGGAAAATACAAGGAGTGCGACGTGAATTATGACGGCGGATACCGGGATGCGGAGCGCCTGATCTACGGGGAAGACGGAAGCGTCTATTACACAAACGATCACTACAAGAGCTTTACGCAGCTCTACTGAGAGGGAAGAATATGAAGACAGTATGGATCAGTGGCCGCGAAATCGCGGATAAGGCGGAACTCCACCGGGCATTGGCCCGGCAGCTGGAATTCCCGGACTACTACGGCGCAAACCTGGACGCGCTCTATGATATGCTGACCTCCCGGACAGAGCCCTGCCGGCTTGTCCTCCGGGACCGGGCCCTGCTGCAGGAGCATCTGCAGGACTACCTTCGCCGGCTCCTCCGGGTTCTGGAGGACGCCGCGCTGGAGAACCCCAATGTGAGCTTCTGCTTTGCGGAGACAGCCTCCCTAACCATGGAGGACGCCAGAGAGAAGCTTCGCACTCTACAGCAGAAAATGAGTGCGCTTGACCATGCCTGCGCGCTGCTGTATTACGACGGCGCCACCACCGCGCCCAAGGGAACCGCTTCAAACCGGGCGCAGACGATGGCGGTTCTCAGTCAGGAGAGCTATGAGCTCTCCACCGGGGAAGAAACTGTTTCTCTGCTGGAGTTTCTGGACGAACACCGGGAGGAACTGGATCAGCGGGAAAGGCGGACAGTATATCTGCTTCTTAAGGACATCCGGCGGATGCAGAAGATTCCCAAGGAGGAATTCATCGCGCTCCAGAAGCTTCTGGTGGAAGGGGAGGATATCTGGCACACGGCCAAAGAGCGCAGCGATTTTGCGCTGTTTGAGCCGGCGCTGACGGAGATCTTCGCGGCATATATCCGGATCGCCGGATACTGTGCGCCGGGGAAGGATCCCTATGACTACTGGCTGGGCGAGTTCGAGGAAGGCCTCAGCAAAGCCAAATGCGACGCGTTTTTTGAGACGCTGCGGGAGCATATCGTTCCACTGCTCCGGAAAGTGCAGGCAAAGCCTCAGCTGGATAACAGCATGATTCGCGGTTATTTCCCGGCCCGGGAACAGGATGAACTGTCCCGCCGGCTGATCCCGCTGATCGGCCTTGACCCGGACCATGTGGGACTGGGCACCACGGAGCATCCCTTTACGACTTCGCTGGGGTCCCATCTGGACGAGCGGATCACGACGCACTATTATGAGGAGGACGTTTCCTATTCCATGTTCAGTGTGATCCACGAGGGCGGCCACGCGCTCTATGATACGGGAAGCGACGATTCCCTGGCCTACACGGTTTTAGATGGCGGCGTTTCCATGGGAATCCATGAGAGTCAGAGCCGTTTCTATGAAAACCTGCTGGGCCGCAGCCTCGGCTTCTCAAAGTATATTTTCCCTGTCCTGGAGGAGATCTTCCCCGATCAGATGGCGGGACATACGCCGGAAGAGCTATATCGCGCCCTGAACCGGGCAGAGCCATCCCTGATCCGGACGGAGGCGGATGAGCTGACCTACTGCCTGCACGTGATGATCCGCTATGAACTGGAGAAGCGGATCTTCGCCGGGGAGCTTTCGGTCCACGATCTTCCTGCAGAGTGGAACAGGCTCTACCTGGAGTATCTGGGCATCGAGGTCCCGGACGACAAGCATGGCGTCCTCCAGGACAGTCATTGGTCCAGCGGCAATATCGGCTATTTCCCGTCCTATGCGTTGGGAAGCGCCTACGGCGCCCAATTCCTGCGTAAGATGAAGGAGACCGTGGACGTGGAGGATTGTCTGAGCCGGGGAGATTTCGGCCCCATCAATGAATGGAACCGGGAGCATATCTGGAAATACGGCAGGCTGTACAGTCCGGGCGAGCTGTTCCGGATGGCTGTTGGGGAGGAATTTGACCCCACCGTATATACCGCTTATCTGGAAGAAAAGTTTACCGAATTATATGACCTGTAATTGAGGCCCCCTGCGCTATGATCACATGGCGCAGGGGGCTTGTCGATTCTTTGGTATTTTTTTAAATTGTATCTTGTACGGTGTGTCCATAGATGTTATAATTAACTAAATGGGTACAGGTTGGAAGGGGAGTTCGTTATGCGAATTGCACTAAATGACGGCTGGGAGTTCACTGAAAAGTACTCCCAGGCGTTTCTTATGATGGAACGCTTGGATGACGTTAAAGAGGTTCGGCTGCCGCATACCTGCCGGGAAACGCCTTATGATTATTTTGATGAGAAAACCTATCAGATGCTCTGCGGATACCGCCGGAAACTTGAGATTCCATCGGAATGGGAAGGGAAACGTCTTCTGCTGACCATTGGTGCCGCCGGACATTACGCGGAGGTCTTCTTCAACGGGGTCAGGGTAGCGGAGCACCGGTGCGGATATACTTCCTTCCGGGTGGAGCTGACGGATCAGGCAAGATTCGGAGCTTCCAACGATCTGGTGATCCGGCTCGATACCCGGGAGGACCTCAATCAGCCGCCCTTTGGATTCGTGGTGGATTACATGACCTACGGAGGCCTTTACCGGGAAGTCTTCCTGGAGGTGAAGGAGCCTGCTTTTATTTCGGACGTTTTCCTGAAGCCGCAGCTGGAATTGGAATCCGGAACGGGAATCCTGCGGGGCGCTGTTACCCTCGACGGTGTGGAGGGCAGCGGATATGCTCTCCGGCAGAGTATTTCCTTTCCGGATACCGGAGCGGTTTTGGCCCGTGGCAGCACGAGACTGAAAGGCGGCAGTATTCACACCCGGATCCGGTCAGGCGAGGTGCGGCCGTGGAATACGGACTCTCCGAATCTGTATCTGGTGACCACAGAACTGATGAAGGATCGGGAGATCATCGACCGGGTGGAGACCAGGATCGGCTTTCGTCAGGCGGAATTCAGGAGCGACGGTTTTTACCTCAACGGAAAGAAATGCCTGATCCGCGGACTGAACCGTCATCAGAGCTATCCCTATGTGGGTTACGCGATGCCGGAGTCTATGCAAAAGATGGATGCGGATATCCTGAAGCGGGAACTGGGCGTCAACGCAGTCCGCACCTCCCATTATCCCCAGTCGAAGCACTTTATCGACCGCTGTGATGAGCTTGGTTTGCTGGTGTTTACAGAGATCCCCGGATGGCAGCATATCGGGGACGGGGAGTGGAAGGCGCAGGCCGTGGAAAACGTCCGGGAAATGGTCGTGCAGTACCGGAACCACCCCTCTGTGATTCTCTGGGGCGTTCGGATCAACGAATCCTCCGATGATGATGCGTTCTATGCAGAGACGAACAAGGTCTGCCGGGAACTGGATCCGACCCGCTCCACCAGCGGCGTCCGCTGCATCAAGCAGAGCCATCTCCTTGAGGATGTATACGCATATAATGATTTTTCCCATGACGGCAACGCGCCCGGGTGTGAACCGAAAAAAAGCGTTACCTCCGACCTGGAGAAGCCTTATCTGATCAGTGAATACAACGGACATATGTATCCCACGAAAATGTTCGACAGCGAATACCATCTTCTGGAGCATGCGCTGCGGCACGCCAGAGTGCTGGATGCCGTTGCCGGGGAAAAAGACATGGCCGGCAGCTTTGGCTGGTGTATGTTCGACTACAATACCCACAAGGATTTCGGGAGCGGGGACCGGATCTGCTATCACGGGGTGCTGGATATGTTCCGCAACCCGAAACTGGCGGCCGCGGTCTACGCGGCACAGTCCGATGAAGCTCCCGTTTTGGAGATCAGCTCTCAGATGGACATCGGAGAGCATCCCACCGGCAACATGGGCAAGGTGTTCCTGATCACCAACGCCGACAGCGTGAAGATGTACAGAAACGACCGGATCATCCGTGAATACCGGCCGCAGGAATCTCCGTTTGAGCATCTTGTCCGGGGCCCGGTCCTGATCGATGATTATATTGGGGATCAGATGCGGGAAGAACAGGGCTTTTCCAAAAAGCAGGCAGCGCTGGTCAAGGATATCCTGAATTACAGTGCGATCCATGGATTCAACGATCTCCCGGTCAAAATCAAAGGCAAGGCGGCCCGGGCCATGGCGCGGTATCGCATGAGCTTTGAGGACGCATACCGGCTCTACGGGCAGTATATCGGCAGTTGGGGCGACAGCATGACCACCTATCGCTTTGAGGCGATCAAAGACGGGAAAATAGTGAAAACAGTCGAAAAACGGCCGGCAGATCAGACGCAGCTGTCGCTGACGGTAAGCCATCAGACCCTTAAAGAGGGGGATACTTATGATGTAGCGGCTGTCCGTGTTCGCATGACGGATTCCTGCGGTAACCTGCTGCGATTTTACCAGGGCGCAGTCAGCATTTCCGTCAGCGGCCCGCTGGAGATTATCGGACCTGAGACCCTGATCCTGCGGGGAGGCTGCGGCGGTACCTATGTAAAAACCACGGGAGAAACCGGGGAAGCTGTCCTGACGCTGAAGAACGACCAGGCGGGACAGTATACGGTTGCTTTCGAGATCATAAAAGAGGAGTGAGGAATTTGGAAGACAAGAGCAAGCTGATTTTCGGCAATCCGATCAAAGGGGCGGATTACAGAAAAGCGGTTAAGTCGAAACAGAAGTTCGCCAAGAAATTCGGGGATGATTCCGGCGCGGACTATCCCGCCGTTCTGATGGACAATCCCCACATCGGCGGATTACTCGGCGTTCGGGATGTGAGGCTGCAGGACGGCCCGGGAGACGGTCAGTTCGACCGGGAACAGGGAATTATTGTCGGCAACATCCGCATGGGCTTTGGTCATTACCGGATTTCCATGGCGATGGCCTCTGCCGCCAACGCCCTCGGGTATCAGCCCTATTGGATGGACCTGAACTCCTACAGCCAGACCACCTGCACCAAGGTGATCTCCGCCCAGAATGATTTATACTCTCTCGGCTCCCGAATTTCTCAAAAGAGCCGGCTCTTTAACAAACTGGTCTGGGAACCCATGAATTACGAAGGATTCCGAAAACTCAGCTACAATTCTTCCGATCAGAAAAACGCGGAGCTGATGGCGCCGGTGTTTCGGAATGTACCGAAGGATATCCCCGTGATCGGAACGCACGTCTGGCCGGCCCAGGCGGCCATTCATGCCGGGATGAAATATGTTGTCAATGCAATTCCCGACAACTGGCCCATGGCGCTGCATCTTGCCGAGGGAAGCATCCATACTATTCAGACCCATTATGCCTATCAGGGCTATCGAATCCTCAACGGCATGCAGGGAGACGACGTGCTCAAGGCCATGCCGGCAGAGAGCCTTGTCTACACGGGGCACTATGTGGATGACGAGCTGGTTCGGAATATCGAGTCGGACTGCTCGGCGAGAATGGCCCGCAAGCGGGAAGGAAAGCCCATTCGGTTTCTGCTGACCATTGGCGGAGCCGGAGCCCAGAAAGAGATTTTCGCGTCCATCGTTGCCCATCTTCTTCCAGTGATCCGCGCGGAAAAGGCGGCGCTGTATGTCAACGTGGGAGATTATAAAAACGTCTGGGATGAGCTTCTGCTTCAGTTCCCGGAGATGAAAGATATCTCCACGGAGCATTTTGACAACTGGGCGGAGATGCAGCAGTTCGCGGAGTCGGCTCTGACCGGCGATGTGACGGGGATTCACGGATTTTATCACAGCAATATTTTTGAAGCGGTCTATGCGACCAATCTGCTGATGCGCTCCTGTGACGTACTGGTGACCAAGCCCAGCGAATTGAGCTTCTATCCAGTTCCAAAGCTGTTCATCAAACGGATCGGTGGACACGAACAGTGGGGCGCGGTGCATTCGGCAGAGATCGGCGATGGTACGCTGGAGTGCAGGGACATCCCGCATACCCTTCAGATGATCGATCTGTTCCTCAATGAGGATACGCTGCTCCATGATATGTGCGAGAATATTGTGCGGAATAAAGCGCATGGGATCTATGACGGCGCCTATCACGTGGTTCGGATCGCCATGGGCATGAAGGAAAATGGATAAGGGGAGAGAAACAACATGAGATTGAGTGGAAAAGAAAAGTTCTCCTACGGCCTCGGCGCTGTGGGAAAAGACATGGTGTACATGCTGTCTGCCAGCTATGTCCTGTACTATTTCCAGGACCTGCTTGGAGTCAAAGCCTGGATCATGGGCGTGATCCTGCTTGTGGCGCGTGTCTTTGACGCCTTCAACGATCCGATCATGGGCGTGATCGTGGCGAAGACCCGGACAAAATGGGGCAAGTTCCGTCCCTGGTTGCTAATCGGAACGATTACCAATGCGGTGGTTCTGTATCTGATGTTTGCCGCGCCCCCGAAGCTCGATGGGGCCGGACTGGTAGCCTACGCCGCCATCACCTATATCCTCTGGGGCGTTACCTACACCATGATGGACATTCCCTACTGGTCCATGATTCCGGCCTTTACCGACGCGGGCAAAGAGCGGGAAAACCTGACCACGCTGGCGCGCTCCTGCGCAGGCGTTGGTTCTGCAATTATCACGATCGTCACTATGATCGCGGTCCATGCACTCGGCGGCGCCAACGAGCGGGTCGGCTTCCAGTATTTTGCCGCCATCATTGCGGTGCTGTTTGTGGTGTTCATTGCCGTGACCTGCATTAACGTCAAGGAAAAGTCCACCGTAAATGTGGAGTCCGCCTCTGTCGGCCAGATGTTCAAAGCGCTGATTCAAAACGACCAGGCCATGACCGTTGTGGTGACCATCGTTCTGATCAACTGCTCGATTTATCTGACCTCCAATTTGGTCATCTATTTCTTCAAATACGACTTCGGCGGGACGGGCTGGTACAATAGCTACACTCTATTCAACACCTTTGGCGGCGGCATTCAGATCCTTTCGATGATGCTGTTCTTCCCGCTGCTTCGGAAATTCTTCAGCAATATCAGGATCTTCTATATCTGCCTTTCCAGTGCGATCATCGGCTACGCTGTCCTGCTCTGCCTGGCATTTGTGAATATGTCCAGCGTGTTCCTTCTGTTCATTCCCGGTTTCTTTATCTTTGCGGCAAACGGAGTGCTTCAGGTGCTGACCACCATTTATCTGGCAAACACCGTGGAATACGGAGAATTGAAGAATAATCGTCGGGACGAGAGTGTGATCTTCTCCATGCAGACCTTTGTCGTAAAGCTGGCCTCCGGCGTGGCGGCACTGCTGGCGTCCCTGTGCCTGACTGTATTTAAGCTCAGCGAAGGCACAGACGTCACCGAAGCGGACAAGATCCGGGATTTCGCCGCTACGGTGGCCGCGTCCTCTAAGGTTGGCCTCCGAATGACCATGACGATCCTTCCGATTATCGGCCTTTTCGTGGGAATCTTCTGGTTCCGGAAAAAATACCTGCTCACAGATGAGAAAATGGACGAGATCAACGGGGCGCTGAAGGCCCGTCAGGGAAATCCGGTGGACAGCCATGATTAAACGGTGCGGAGACTGCTTCGTTCTTCAAACACCTGGAACGACCTATGCGTTCCGCGTCATGGACACGGGCCATCTGGAGCATCTTTACTATGGCGCGAGTCTAAATTGGACAGAGGATACGCCGGATGAAGAGATCCTGGCAGATTGCGGCGCCATGTGGGAAAAGCGCGTTTTTGAAACGGGGAACAGCATTGCCTATGATGCTGATCACAAATTCGTGAATCTGGAGGACATCCGTCTGGAAACGTCCTCCTGGGGCAAGGGGGATATCCGGGATCCCTTTGTGGAGATCGTCCATGAGGACGGGTCCAGGACGTCGGACTTCCTGTTTGCAGAGGCTGCGATTCGGCAGGAAAAGTCGCCTATGGAGACGCTTCCCGGTTCCTACGGACCGGAGGCGGAGGAACTGGTTGTCTTGCTGAAAGATCAGAACCTGACCCTGGAGCTGATTTATACCGTGTGGTCCGACTGCGACGTGATCTGCCGGAGAAGCCGTCTTATTAACTGCGGAGATGCTCCTGTTACCGTTGAACGTCTCATGAGCACACAGCTGGATCTGGACACCAGCGGATGGGAGATGTCGGTGTTTCACGGCGCATGGGCCCGAGAGATGGACAAAGAGGTCCTTTCAGTGGGAACTGCCAGAGTCGTGAACACATCTGTCACCGGGACTTCCTCAAACCGGAGCAATCCCTTCGTAATCCTTCACAGGCCGGAAACCTCAGAATCCGGCGGAGCCTGTTACGGCCTGAACCTTGTTTACAGCGGAAATCACTATACCTCCGCGCAGGTCAACGCTTACCGAAAAACAAGGATCGTTTCAGGTGTCAATCCGGAGACGTTTTCCTGGTGCCTGAATCCGGGAGAAACGCTGGAGGCGCCGGAAGCGGTCATGTCCTGGTCCGGGAGCGGCTTCCGGGGACTCAGTCAGACGTTCCATCACTTCATCAGAGAGCATATCGTGCGCGGTGCTTGGCAGCATAAGCCCAGACCGGTCCTGCTCAACAGCTGGGAAGCGGCCTACTTTGACATCAATGAAACAAAGCTGCTGCGTCTGGCAAGGGCTGCCCGGGACGCCGGGGTGGAGTTGTTTGTCATGGACGACGGGTGGTTTGCCCAGCGAAGTGACGACAGTAGATCCCTGGGAGATTGGGTTCCCAACGAAAAGAAACTGCCCAACGGAATCCGTGGCCTTGCCGGCAAGGTACGCGAATTGGGTCTGGATTTTGGAATTTGGATCGAGCCGGAAATGGTCAATACAGACAGCGATCTATACCGCTGTCACCCGGATTGGACCATGGATATTCCGGGAAGGCCTCATTCCGAGGGGAGAAATCAGCGCCTGCTGGATCTCTGCAACCCGGAGGTTGTGGACCACCTGATTCAAACGTTTACCGACCTTCTGTCATCAGCGGAGATCTCCTATGTAAAATGGGATATGAATCGGATCTTCTCCGACGTCTATTCCCGTTATTTGCCGCAGGAAAGACAGGGGGAGACTGCACACCGGTATGTGATCGGCCTTTACCGCCTGATGGGGGCGTTGACCGAGCGGTTCCCGCAGATCCTGTTCGAGGGATGCGCTTCCGGAGGTAACCGGTTTGATCTGGGAATCCTTTGTTACTGCCCGCAAATCTGGGCCAGCGACAATACGGACGCGGTCTGCCGGGTCCATATTCAGGAGGGATACAGCTACGGCTACCCGATGAGCTGTGTGACTGCCCATGTATCCTCCTGTCCAAACCACCAGACCCTGCGGGAGACGCCTTTGATGACCCGGTTCAACATCGCTGCGTTCGGCGTACTGGGATACGAGTTGAATCTTTCTGACCTGAGCAGGGGAGAATTAGACGAGATCCGGAACCAGATTGCCCTCTATAAGCTTTGGCGTGACGTCCTACAGGAGGGAAACTTCTATCGGATCCAGCATGGAAACGTCCACAAGTGGATCTGCGTTTCCGCCGATCAGCGTCGCGCGGTTGGAATGATGTTCCAGCAGATGGTCTGGCCGAATACCCAGTATGAAAACTTCAAAGCCGTTGGATTGGATGAAAACCTTCGGTATCATTTCTACAGCCTGCCATATCAATTTGATATCCGGGAATTTGGGGATCTTGTCAATACTGTAGCGCCGATTCACATTCGGCAGAATTCTCTGGTGCACAATATGTTGGCACGATTTGTGACGCTTCCTGCCGAGGTGGAGGATATCACAGTGTCCGGTGCGGTACTCATGCGCTCGGGCATCAAGCTTGCTCCGGCCTACGGCGGGACCGGATTCAACGACCAGACCCGGTATTTCCAGGACTTTGGTTCCAGACTGTATTTTATGGAAGCAGAATAGAAATACCCCGCACATCAGATGATGTGCG